>JAUWZS010000020.1 GCA_030615205.1 Candidatus Aenigmatarchaeota archaeon
AGAGATATTATGTAAACCAAAATAAAACAGGAGAAAAAATAAGATATTTCAGGTTACGGTTGGTATCAGCGAAAGAGAAGCCAATGTGAACTTAAAGTTAGCGATTGGCGAGCTACTTTAAGTTTGAAGAAAGGCACTTTAAGTTTTGATGCAAAGGATAGAATTGTATGTTTCTGGGAAAATTGAGGATTAAGAATAAGGCAGTATGAGAAACCGTTTGAGATGAGCTTTAGTTTCTGACCAGATTTTTTTGGCGAGTTAGTTAGGTATGAATTTGCTTAAGGAAAGAAAGCGTTGCAGATTTTTTTCTATTTTTCCTCCCTCCCCTAGTACTCTGATTTTTTTAATCTTACTCGTATGACCACTAATAATTTCTATCTCGGATTTCCTCACTTCTAATTTCTCAGCCAGAAAATCAATGAGAGCTCTATTCGCTTTTGCCTTCACCGGCGGAGCATTGATCCGTATCTTGAGAGCATCTTCCTGCACTCCCACGATTTCATTCTTACTTGCCCCGGGCTGCACTCTCACCCTTAATGTCACTCCAGTAGCAGTTTTGGTTGTCTTGAGCATTTCTTAAGTCACTCTACTTTCACACTAAAGATAGTGGTATTTGGGGAAAAAGCAAGTCGTTTTCACGGTAGGATACGGGTTTTATAGAATCGCACCACTCATCCAGTGACTGGATTTTGATCCAACTGCTAAAATAGCCTGTATTTCGCCTTTATTCGTTGTCAGGTGAAATCTATTACATCTTTTAATGAAGGTGCCGAAATTCACCCCTCTATGGCCGTATTTTGGTTATTGGAGGGAATAGACTGACCCGAGAGTCGGTTTACATTACATACTGGCTGTTTTTTCATCTTGTTTTCAATTTTCCCAAAAAATCTTCCCCTACCCTATTTTGACACCTGGGGTTTTTTAAAAGTTTCTTGCTTTGCTGATAATTTCCCCTTTAAGTAGGATGATGAGGAAAACCTGCTACTATAGCTCTTGACATGCATGGCATGCTAAAAGCTTACATACAGCGAGTCAATATGTCAATAATAATAGGCGCTGTCCCTATTTTTTAGGTCTAAGTAAGGCGGCACAGTGCCTTAAACTACCGGTCACCTGCTCCTGAAGTTATTATTCCCGTGACTCTAACTTAGAAAGTGGTACAATTAATGGGAGCAGGTCAATGACACAAGGTTAGCAAGTAACAGGAAATGTGGGCTCAGCTTCATCGTTCATCAAGCTTTATCGTTCTCGACATTCTTCATCTTCTTCTAAATCGGTCTGAATAGAGTCAATTAATGATTTTGCAGCGATTCTTACTTCTTGGTTCTGACTTCTACCTATTTTTCCTAGTGTTCTTAGCGCAAAACAGGGGTCTATTTTAGATCTCACGTTTGATATGATCGCTATTGCTTGGAGGGGTGAGTGCTGTGCACAAAGTTCAATTTCAAGTTTTAGTGGGGGTTGGAGGCTATCCAGTAAATTCCTTATTTCTTGAGGGAGTTCATTGAAATGATTTGCTATCGTTCTAGCAACAGGTTGGACGGCTTCTTTCTTTTCAGACAATTTTAGGAGCAATTCATTCCTTAGCTCGTGCGAGAGCAAATCAAAATAGTCTGCGACAGCCCTAGCAACATTACGAGCGGCCTTGGCTTTAGAAGAGAGTTTGAAAAGCAATTTATTCCTTACGTAAGCGGGAAGTTGTTCAAAAAACTCCAGTACCACTACGGCAAGAATCGATGCGACCCGATCCTTCTTAACAAGCTCTAATAACAGTCTATTTCTTATTTGCGCGGGAAGCCCGTCGAAGTTGCCTCGAATGCCCTTAGCAAGAACCTCAGTCGCTTTATCTCCTTCAGCAAAATGGATAAGCAACTTATTCCTCAGGGCCGAGGGAAATTCATCTAAATTGTGTGTTGTGAGTAATGCGATTTGTTCTGCTGCGTTGTCTTTTTTGGAAATGTTGAGAAGCAAATTCCGCTCATCATCGGACGCTTTCTTAAAATTCATCGTTATTACATTTGCCACACCACCTTCGTGACCTTTTTTCGAGAGACTAACAAGCAAACTGGTTCTTACTTTCTCCGGGAGCTTGTCGAAATAATTTGCTATACTAAAGGGAATCCACCCAGGAACCTCTTCTCTCTCGCAAAACTTCGCCAACACCTTACAGAATACCTTCTTACAAATATCACTAGGGTTGCCATCATATGTCAATGCACTTCCGAAGGCTTCTTGGTACATTGGATGGATGTATCCTATCCAGCCAGACTTCGTATCAATTTCCACTGCATGGACGAACTCTTCAATCAGAGCGTCAAAATCTTTAGCCCTGATCAAATTGTATCCCAACATTTTCATATCCTTTAGCACTGCCAAATAACAGGATTTAGCAATTTCAACATCAATTCCTTGAATAAATGGAAAACTAAAGAAGACAATGCGGTCATATGATTCTTTCCGGAACATCTCTTCGATTTCTCTTGCAAAAGATATTCTTGTTTCTTCGGCTGCCTTTTTGCCCTCTGCACGTAGCATTTTTTTGTTTCCTACGTCTGTAGTATTCTGCACAAATTGCCTAATACTCATTGGAGTATTGAGGTTTTGCTCTGCAAACTCAAATGCATTTCTTTTTAATGATTCATTCTTACTCCAGATCGGCTTGAAAACGCTAACGTATTTTGTCAGCATGTGAACTAGTTCTTGCTTAGAGTAACCCGAACCCAAAGTCAGCATGCATGCATACGACCACAAATCCTGCGTCGTTTCCGTTCTTTTTACAAACTCCCTAAACACTTTCTCTCTCGAGGACAGAATTATTTTGCAGTCACACCTTCCAACTTCCCTAATTAGATCTCCTATCTCTTTAAAAAGACTCCCTGTAGCTTTAAATTCCACCTTGTCCCATGGATCTTCAAGGTATATTGCTTTACCTGCCAGCCTTTGCCTTTCTCTGATGAACGTCCATTGCGACTTTCTATCTTCTTCACGAAAATAGATGGGCTCATAGCCTTCTCTGTAATAGTCAAAAAGCAATTTAATGGCAGTATATGTTTTCCCCATTTCTGCATCGCCTACAAGGAAGACAATATTATGAGTCTTTAGCGTGTTTGTGATCTCATCGTAACTTTTAGGTTTTACATATAGAGCCTCTATCTCCCTATATTCTGGCCTTTTTGAGCCCAGCTTTTCAAGGAATTCAAGTGAGGTTAGCATTTTTTTGAGCTGCTCTTTTTCAATAGGGTAAAATTGCTCTCCTTTAAAGGATTTGCAGAGTTTAGTATGAGATATATTCGGGGAATCGATGCTTTCGTATGCTTCTTTTGTAAGCAGAACAAAAGTTTGTTCAATCTTCTTATCTCTCCTTTTTTTATAAGAAGTCAATATGTCACTCTTAAGATAAGCTATTGTTGCATCGTCCAGGGCAACAAGCTCCTCCCTGCTTTGAGATTCGTCAAATTCTTTGATACCAATAACAATCTCCATGGGAAGTTCGGCCTTCAATGCTTCACCGATACATTTGAAGGCATTCCAAACATCATCGGTGAAAAGTAGCCAACTATCAGTAGTCACCTGCTTGAAGAAAGAAAGCACACTACACTCTTTTCTGGGATACCCTTGTGTAGTCTTGCTTATTTTCAACTTGTTTAGTCGATGCTCAATTCTTTCTTCATAGGCTTTTCTCTTTTCGCTAGACTCAAGACTAGTTTTTTCCGCATCCTTCTTTGCCCTTTTCTCAAAACCTAAAATGTCTAAGTAGACAAGGACACGTTTTTTCATTATGTTTCCTTTCTATGTTACTTAAGGCTACGCCTCACTAATTGTACTTCTTACCTAACAACCCAATAGGTCTTGATCTAAAGTGGAAATATTTTTGTTTCACTATTAAAATCATCATAATACTGCATTGTCAAGTTGGCCAAGTCGTTAATGTCAATAATCATCATCGGTTCTTTTAATCTTTCTGCTCCAAATTTTTAGGACTTAATAGGGACAGCGCCCATTTAGATTCTTACTTGTGAGATAATATACCCGCATCTTCAAGAAGTTTCTGCGAGTGTAATCTCTAGGACACCTGAGACGTTGCCTTAAACCATCTTTGTCTTCAGAAACACATTCCTGATAATTTCCCCTTTAAGTAGGATAATGAGGAAAACCTATTACTACAACTCTTGATATGCGTGGCATGCCAGAAGTTCCCAGCAATAAATCAATCCGTCAATAATAATGGGCGCTGTCCCTATTTGTTTGTAAAATTATTGGCTGGTGGACCTCCTGGGTTGGCATTTAAGCAACGTTGGAACATTTTTCTTCATTTTCTTTGTAAAAAATCCGTTGCTGATGGGTAGCAAGTAATTTGTGGAGGTTTAATTAAGTTAATGTATCGTGTTAGTACGCTTGAATCGGGATCAATTATTGATAAGTCTTTGTACTTTGCGGCTTCTTTTAATGACCTTTGAATCAAATTGGAACTCTCGAAGTCCATAACAGGACAAGAATATCCAAATATGACTACTTCATTTGCTGCTCTTAGTTCTTGTTCTGCCATACGCCAAAGAGGCTTAATGTAATTATGTAGTATTGCAGATTTATGAGTTACTGGTGGGACAATCACTGGGAGAGTATGCTGTGCATGATGTGTGCCTGTGAAAGTCATTTGCGTAGCAATAATTTGCCGCTGTGTTATTCTAATTACGCGGTTCGGTCTAAACATGGCCCGGGGGCTCGGTTTCCTGCTCCTATGAGTCGAATGCCAATTGAGAGAGCCATGTAGTTTTAGAATCCTTATGCCTTTTAAGTTTGAGTCGTTTGCTAACTTGAATAGACCTTCCTTGCTTTTAGTTCCTGTCGGACCTGTAACAGTTGCTGAAGAAATAGGTATGGAATAACAGTAGGGGAAATTAAATATTGTACCAATTTTTTTGTATCTTTCTGTTTGTGCAAGTTTATACAACACTTTCTCAATTTGTATGTCTTGGTTAAAAGTAACAATGGTTATATCTTTTGGTTTAACTCCGTTTTTGAGATAATAAGATACAATACGGTAGAGGTAACGTTGTTGAGTTGCTCTGAGGTTGTTAGTTGTATCGGCCAATCTTTGATTAAATAGAGTAATTAGCTCCCGAAATACTCTGGAAGAGTTATGTTCTAGGTTGGGATCGAAAACATCTGTGTAAATCATTGCCATGACTTGTTCAAGGGAATCATTCTCAGGCTGTAAAATGTCGAGGCCATAATTTTCTGTGATATATGAAACAATTATCTTTGCCTCTGTGGGGTTCGTTGTATTAGCGATTGAGAAGAATCCCTTATCTAATGGAGGTCGCCATATTTTGGGGCGTGTTGAAACATCAGAAACCGTGCAACCTGCACCAATAATTAGAGAAATCTTCCGTGACATCCTTCCCTCGCCAAGATATTATTGAGTAAAGAACATTAATATTTCATTGTGTTGCAATTTCACCTAACTTTTATGTATACGAACCTACCATTTATTCAGAAACTCCCTAACAGCGTCTCCTGGAGATAAATTTAAGTAAATCTCTGTGGTCGTTAATCTGTCCATAATAATAGGCGCTGGCCCTATTTTTCTAAATAATGGAAATAACAAAGTTCTGAGTGTCAAGTAGCTTGATATGACCTATCCCTTGAGGAGATTCCATGAATTAATCTTTGAGGTGCTTTACTGCTTCCTTCAAACTCAATACTTCAATGGGACAGTCATTCCAATTGTGCTCCCAACATATTAGGAGGTCACACTGCTTCTCATCGTGTCCATGAGTGTTAAATTCACTTGACCGAAACTCGAATTCGGCCTTACAAGTTATCCAGCGGTCCTTACTTGTTTTTCTCCGAAGAAGAGCATCGGGGAACCTACTTCTTATCGCCTCAATCCTGAAATCTAGTTCATATGCTAGCGCTGCGAACAGTAGAATCACACCTTGTTCATTAATCGGTTCATACACAATACCTCTGACCCCTAGAATATCTCCAGTTTCATGTTGCTGAATTTGTTCTAGTTTATCGAAGACTTGCTTGGGGGTCTCTTCGATAGTCTCAATTTCAGTCTCGACTCCCTGCAATTTAGATAGACCCTCATCGGAGTCTCTCCCAGATCCTTGAAAGAGTCGTGCTCTTTCTCGGCCACTGGGGGTTACCTTCCAAACCCCCCTTTCTTGACTAGCAAGTTGGCCTTTCCGCTTGAGATATTCACGAGCCCACTGAATTTTGTTTTTCCAGATAATCCCTCCCCTTTTGTATTTTTCGTATTCTTCAGGATGCGCAGAAAGCTCTATTTCCATTATTTCCTCAACCACAGGATACACCTGGGATGTTTTAGCTGACCCACCCAAAGTAATCAGTGCATTAAGTAAAGGTATTTCATACTCGGTATAAGGAATTGGCATGCTTTTTCCTCCTCAACTCTAAGAACGAATATCCTAATTTCTGCTATTTCTTGTTATTCAATAAGTCTAAAATGATATTAGACTGACAATATGAAAGTAAATAAAGGGACTTCTAGTTATTTAGTAAGCATACGTTATATTCTATTTTCTATTTGAGTCCATAGTCCTTGGTTGGATTATGTGTGATAGAAGAATATTCTGGTATGAATAAAGGGAAAGATTCTTTTCGATTTCTCATGAGACAATACCTCTTAACAAAGATAATGCTTTGACAAAAGAGTGAGAAATCATCTATGGATACTAGGATTGTATCTGAACTAGCTGTCTTGTCAAATACACACGTCGAAACCCTCTTTTCCATCCTTGGCCTGGCGCAATAACTGGCCCGATTCTAGGAGGACAGATCACTAAAATATGGATGTAACTTATAGTCTGTAGTCTTATTTTATACAAGCGGTATAATACTATCAAACATAAAGAGGGCGTATGGACGTTGATATAAGGAAAAAGCTAGGCAGGAAGATAAGAGAGGCTCGATCGAAAAGAGGCATTTCCCAGGAGGAGTTGTCTTTTAGGGCAAATTTACACAGGACCTATATTAGCGATATAGAACGTGGCATCAGGAATGTTTCTATAATCAATATTAAGAAAATAGCTGTGGCATTGGAGACAAAAATTTCAGAGTTAACAAGGGACTTATGAATAGAGCATATCAAAAGTCAATAGAAGACCTCATTAGTAATATGCCAAAGGACATAATTGACACATCTTTGTCTAGGTCTAGAGGGCGTGTACCTACTCAAGCTTCTTCCGCGTTTTTGACCAACAGACAGCAGGGCGATTGGGCTGAAACATTAGTACAGCAATTAGTCAATAGAGTAAACTCGAAAATTCTAGCCGTTAAATATGGCAGAACAGATAATATTATAGCTGGCGATCCCAAATTTCCAGCATTTTACGAGTCGTATCAAGACGAGCTAGATTCTATTGGGAAGAAACCCGACCTTTTAGTTTTTGAAAAAAGCAATTACGATGGAAAACTAGGATTGGATATAAGCCACATCGAATGCGAGAGGCTAGATAAAATAGCTGCGAGCGCAAGTGCAGCATTAGAAATAAGATCCAGTGCGTTTCTTATACAAAAATACAACGAATATTTAAAAACAAAGCCAAAAAGATCCACAAGAAGAACTTTTTTAAGTTTTACACCAAAGGTTGAAGACATCATGGTAATCTATAAGTGGATTTCTATCTTTGGCGTAAGACATTTTTATGTACAAGTATTTTTTGATGCAATCTATATGATTTCCTTTCAAAAGATCCTAGAGATTATGGCAGATACTTCAAATAAGAATCGGTTGTTTACAATAGAAAAACATAGCAAAAACCAATTTAAATGGACTATCCATGTTAATATTCAAGAAGGTATTTGTTTAGCCGATGAGATGCAAAAACCACAACACAGTAGTTCTTTTAGGGAATTAAATAGAGGTAGGCTTCTGTACTATGTGAAGTTTAGGGAAGGTACTGCTAGCTTCAAAACCGAAGAATTTCTAAAAGAGTTGCAGTTGTAGTTGGCTATTCCTATTATGAGTTGCATGCTTTCTTAAGATTTCTTCGAATGCGGCATTTATCCTACTTTTAAATCCCAACGCTTTATCATCCTGTCCAGAAAGTGTTGCTTGTCTGAAATCAGCATAAAGCTTTTCCACCCTGTAGATTTCATCTTCGGATAACTTCATAAAATCTATAATTTTGCCTTTGTTTATATCATTTGGCTCAAACTTTTCTAGACCATTTCCGTATTCCCTTTTTTCTTTTTGTAATATTCTCTGGCAAACATCACTGGTTAGGTAAGCCATAAGTACATTTTTGAATTTGAGACCTAGTGCAGTAGAATAGACGCCGTGGAAACATGTTAAATTGTAGACATTAGCCTCGTTCTTTATAAAACGCATAGTTTTTCTGCTAAAAACAGTTACCCAAATAGGAGCAGGCGGTTTTTCTTCAGTTGCATACCATGGCGTTCTATGACTGGTCAAATATTTCTTGTGAACATCGGTATCTTTCCCGTGCTTTAAATAAATCTTTACAGAGTCATCCAGCTCTTTTCTGTTTAGATATAATAAATATACTTTTTTGCCCTGGGTTTTTAACGTTTCGAAATCTTTCATGGTAAAAATATTATCCTGCGCTTGCGAGGCTTTAGTTATGCAGGGGACAACGTATTTTTCTCCGATATTTAAAGCGTGAAGTTGCTCTTTATTTAAAATAAAAAAGTTATTATCTCCAGTTGCTATCCCGCGTTTAACGCAAGCGTATTTAGTAAATGGCGCCAAAAAGGAATGATCTTCAGAGTGTTTAATATAATTTCTCCATTTAAGTTTTGGATCTAAGTCATTCGGGCTATATATCCGCATGGGTAGTTTTTTGCCAAGAGGCCTATTATCTATTGACCCATATAATAACTCGATTTGTTTTTCCTGCGTTACATTAATTATTTTTATATAGGTATGATTTTGGACATCATTTGCAAATAAAGAAATACAAGCTGTTGTTGTGGTATTGCTAAAGACATTTAGCTTGAAGTCGAAGATGATAAGGTATCGCAGAAATCCTGTTTGTAAAATGTATTCTTTAATTCTTTCGCCATAGTTAGAATTCAGAAACTCACTAGGTGTTATATACGCCATTTTCCCATTATAGGCTAATTGTTGTAACGATTTGATAATAAACAAACAATATATATTAGTATTTAGACTGAGCTTAAAATCTATTGCTTTTTCAAATTCATTGAATACGCGCTTCTTATTATCTATGAAGTGATGTTTGTAATATGGAGGATTACAAATTATAGCATCATACTTTCTGTTCCAGGGACTTCCTAGATAATCTTTATTGAGGATCCTTAGTTCTAAGGGGTGGATTTCCTCTTTTATTTTTTCAGTAATTTCCAAGATACTTTTGTCAATTTCATAAGCATCTATTTGCGTTCCAGAATTTTTGTACTTTTTAAAAATGCTCCGTTCAAAAATGCCAGTCCCTATTCCTGGATCCAATATTTGCATATCTTTTTTTGGACTTAGGATCCAGTAAGTCATAAAATTAGCTATAGTAAACGGAGTGAAAAACTGACCATAGTTCTTACGGTGAGAGTAATCAACCTCATTGGAATATAGTTTTTCAATTTTTTCAGAAAAGATGTCGATTTTACCCATGAGACTAGCAATCACCATAGTAAATTAATGTAACTTATAATCGATATTATTTTACTCGCCTGTTTTCATTAATTATACCACTTATTAAGCTAGAGTCAACGGAACGAATTAAATCATCTAAAATCTAACCGTAGGTGTATTGGTTGTGCCATTTAAAACCTAACCGAAATTTAATATCATACTCCTTGACTTGATGAGAAGTCAGGGAGGAGAGGACAATGGATATGCACTCAAGAACCCAATACCTCAAAAGACGTAACCAATGTTAGTTTATCGCTGCCGTGTATGCAATAGGATCTATGAGTTTCCCTCACCTCCACCACTTCCAGAATGCGAATGGTGCCAGGGAGCCTTAGTTTTGCCCAGGTCATATAGGCCATATTACCCTAAGGAAACCTGTATCAGCCTCTATAAGCGTCTATGAAGGTGGCTTACATACCTTACACGGTGTATAGCCTCGTCGTTTCGCTTCTGTCAAAGAAATCGGGATGCAGCTCTTGCTTAGATAGCGGCAGCCCAACCCGTGGTATTTCTTTCCTGTCTTGGTAATATAA
>JAUWZS010000009.1 GCA_030615205.1 Candidatus Aenigmatarchaeota archaeon
CGGTCAGCAAACGAAAGTCGTATTCATTCGACGGTGTCACTTTCGATGCGTGGGGGTCCGGGGGTCTTGCGAAGTCGTCGACAGCTTCTTTTGATGGATCTTATCCTTTTCCCGACAAGCCTTAACGATCTGCAGATACTCTCTTTTGGTTCCATCTTGGCGATAGAAGGTCTTCTTTCCAGTGAACATGGCATTTTCATTATGTCACATGCATATTTATTTGTCAAGGAACCGAATTGAATTTGTCAGTTAAAATTTAAAAGTGCACTGTTTTTTGTGGTTTAAAATTTACCTAACACCCCACGAGCTCGCAAAAGATTTGACATTGGCTGAAAGGAAAGGGAATGAATAAACTTCTTTTAGACGTGAAACAACTCTCAGAGCTAACAGGCTTAAGCATTTTTACACTCTATTCCTGGATTAACCAGAAGAGGATTCCTTATGTCAAAGTGGGAAGGCTTGTTTGGTTTGACCCAAAGAAAATTGAGAAATGGATTGAGGGTAATAGCGTAGAAGAAAAGAACCTGTAGGGAGGAGTCCTGTGCATAGCTCTTGATATTCTGTGTAAGAAGATGGCCACAATTACCATAAAGAAACTGCTGGTGCGCCTGGTAGGACTTGAACCCGCGACACATAGTTTAGAAAACGGAATAGCCGTGATACTGATAGTCCCACCAAATAAACAGAATCTAGATCTAGAACAACTTCCAGCTTTTTTTGTGTTTCTACTGTTGATTGCCATTCGTGACATTTTCTGCAAAAAATTTTTCACAGGGTAATTTGACAAACAAGGCTTGAGTGGTAAAATTCAAGATAAACCGAAGAATCTAACAAAGAATACGAAAGAATCTAGACCAAACTTTGATATTTTTCGTTACGATAACGATAAATGGGCGAAATGATCCAAATTTCCTTATCGTAACGAACTTCGGAGGGTGAGTATAATGGGTAGTTTTGAAAAACATTTATCCTTGGCTAGAGAGAAATTGTCTACTCTAAAAGAAGCTTATCAAAAAAGAAGATATACAATTGTAGGTGATTTAGGTACAAAAGTAGTAGAGCAATTGGTAGAAGCAGATGCTGCCAAAAATAATAGGCATTTTGGCACTCATTCTGATAGACATGAATATTCTAATAGGAATTTCCCAGTAAATATTAATAGGGCAATGCGAAAAATCTGGTTTGCTTACGGAGATTTAGGATATGATGGAACCGATGGAAGAAGAGCAAAGTCCCTCATACAGAACCTAGGAATTATTTTGGACTTTTTTGAGAAAAGATTCGGTGAGCAAATTGAAGAGAATATTTAAAAAAATAGTGAAAGAGCTTTCAGTTATAAGTGATACAAAATTAATTATTTTATATGGAAGTTTTGCCAGAGGTGATTATGGCCCAAAATCAGACATAGATTTATTTATCCTTACAACTAAACCAAAAACTCTAAATGAGATACAAAACAAAATAATTGGTATAGAAGAAAAAATTGGAAAGAGTATCCAACCAACAATAAGAACAGAAAAGGAATTGAAAAAAACAGACATAGGATTGCTTCAAAACCTACTGCAAGAAGGTAAGTTACTATATCTGAAAGAGCCATTTGAAATATCTGCATCAGAGATTACCAAACAGAAACCTTATGTAATTTATACGTTTGAATTAAATTCTTTAAACCAGAAAACTAAGGCAAAATTCAACAGAGAATTATATACCCGAACTAAAGAGAAACATGTTTATCAAGGACTCCTGCAAGAAATTGGTGGGCAAAAACTTTCTCCAGGATGTATAATTATACCCTTTGACAAGAAAAATATTGTAGAAAAATTCTTTAGAAGATACAAAATAAAATACGAAGCAAAAAATGTTTGGAAGTAGCAGGAACCTATCCTCTTTACTCAAAAACAGAAATTCCAAATAATTGTTTGCAATAGGAGGAAAGGGTTTGTAGGGAAGAGCTATTAAGAGCTTTGGATGTTTTATGTAAAAGGATGGTCACAATTTGACCACAAAAGGGGAAGACAAAAAGATTTACCGAAGGGAGTGGATCTTGAAACGCTCTTTAATAAAGAGATTGCTGGCGCGCCTGGCAGGATTCGAACCCGCGACCCGCGGTTTAGGAAACCGCTGCTCTATCCTACTGAGCTACAGGCGCATCTTTGGAAAGGCTTGCCGATTCTAGGTCACAGAGACTGAACTTTTCTCCTTTTTCTTTCTTGTAGGTGGCTGGTGTCCAAATAGTGTCCATTCTTTTGCATAAAATGTCAAGGGCTAACTTTTTATGGTCAGGAGAAAGATGGGAATAGCGCACGGTCATATCAATACTCTTGTGTCCCAATAATTCCTGAATAGTCTTTAAATCTACCCCTGCCATTACTAGATGAGAGGCAAAGGTGTGTCTTAGGTCGTGAAAGCGGAAGCCTTTTATACCTGCTTTCTTCTTCGCAGTATCGAATGACCTCCTTACATTGTCATAGGGCCTACCATCTTTCTTGCAGAAAACATAAGGACTAGCAGGATTCTTCTTCACACGAAGCAGGGTCTTGAAGAGAATATCATTTACTGGTATTTCTCTTCTCTCATTATTCTTAGTATCCAAAAGACAGATCATCCTTTGCCTAAAATCAATGTCCTTCCACTTGAGATTTAGTATCTCCGCTTTTCTCATGCCTGTATTAAGAGCGCTAATTACGATGGGTCTAAGATGGTCGCAGCACACGTCTACCAAAGCCTTTATTTCCTCTTCTTCTAGATATCTTGTCCTTGTATTTCTTTCCTTCAAGAGCTTTACCTTCGCAGCTGGGCTATAGCTGATTTTCCCCCACTCTATCGCCTTTTTGAAAACGTGCTTTAGACACTGCAAGTCCCTATTTATAGTAGCATTAGTGACCTTCTCCTTCCTTTTCAGCTTGTACTTCTCTATGTCCAAGCCGGTAATCTCGTGCAAATATCTTGTACCGAAAATCGAGTTAAGACTTCTGATGCAAGTTTCATCTCTTCTGGCTGATCTCTTGTTTGGCTTAGAGTAGGCTTCCAAATAAACTTTGGCCATATCCCTAAATAGAATCCTCTCATCCTTTCTCACATCCAAAAACTTCCCTTCAGCAATTTCGACTTTCCTCTTCTGGAGAACTACCTGGGCTTGGGCTTTGCTGGGCCCGATCTTTTCTCTTTTCCTTCTTCCCTGGACGTAGTAGTCAATATACCAGCTTTTGCCCTTCTTGAAGATTCCCATATAAGCCCTCCTGAGTAAATACTATTTGATAACTTTTAGAAGTCAATATGGTCTCTTACCTCCCATATGCTCAAATTTCTGCTCCTCAACGCTGTTTTCCTCAATCCAATCATCAATTTTTTGCAGATCAAACTTAGTCAATCTTCCCACCTTAACGAAAGGAATTCTCCTCTGGCTGACCAGGCAGTAAATCGTACTTACCTTAAGGTCAAGATACTCTGAAAGCTCCCGGACATTTATGAGGCGTCTAAGAGACATTCGCTTTTCTCATTTTCTAGGCGTTCGGGGTCCTAGCTTTCGTTTTACCTCTTTTCTTCTTTCTTCGCGAAAACGTACAAGTGCTTTTTCCAGCTTTGTTGCGTCTATAAAAAAGATCTCTTCTATCTTCTTTAACGTTCTTTCGGAAGGAGCTGAGGCTCCTACCTCTAGCTCACTCACAAAGGCAGCCGAAACTCTTAGCAAACTAGCTAGATCGCGCTGAGTCATTCCCTTCTTTTGTCGCAATTTTGCAATTGGATTCTTCATCTTGACCTCCATAACAAGTCCCCAGAACTAACTTGTTGTTATTCTTGTTCTGTTACTTTATTTTCGAATTTGGCATTTCTACTGTCAACCCCCAAACTTCTGAAATCAAGGTTTGTTGCTATTTTTCAAGGAGGGAGAAACGTAATTCAATTTTATGTGTTAGTAAGCTCGCAATAACATCGCTAAAGGTAGTATCATTTTGAGCGGGGCAAGGCGCGGGTTGGGGGATTGGGAGGTGTATTTCTAGGCAGGAATACAAGAAGAAGAAAAGCGGTGGAGAACAATAAGTGAGACAGCAAGGCGAAGAGGCAAGGGGATGGTTGACGAGGAATTGAGAGATCTTGGTGAGGGACTTAGAGCACACACAGGCGAGACGAAGAGATTGAAAGAAAGCTTTGACAAACCTACCCGAGCCATGCCAACCACAGTTGCTTCAGCATAGCAATCTACCACCAAGACGCTTTGACGTCTAAGTGCTAAACCGTGAGGAGGTTAACTGTTATGGCAGTCCCGCCTGTTGTTCCACTTTTGAGAATTGAAGAATAGAGTTACTCATTCTTGTAGTCGTACACAGGTTATTCAGTATTACCTCCGAAGAGGTCGCCGAGCTTCGCAGAGACATTCTCTCGACCGGGGTAAGAGTTAGGTGCACACCCCTTTTCCAGAGTCTCCAATATATTCCGACTACCCGCTCTGATCGACCGGTTCCCAGAATACCAAACAGTGGCTAACGGTCGAGTATATGTGAAGTCGCGGTCATTATGCAACAACCTCATCGAATATCCTTGTCGTTTCATGCTTAATCCGTTCGGCTTGTGATAGGAGTCTTTTTCTCTCGTCTGTTATTTCCTTTAACCGCTTGCTCACCTCTTTTTGCTTCGGAATAGGAGGAATGATCACTCTAAATAGATTCATCATATCTTCTGGATAAAGATGAGCTGATTGCCCAGTTATGATTCTTCTTATTTGAAGCTGCCCCAATTTCGACCTTAGAAAAAAGAGAAGATATACAGGGTCTATTTTGCTGGTACGGGGACGTATTACCATTACTTCGCCCGAACACAGGATTCTATTGCCAACTCCCGATGGTACTGTTTCTGATATGTCAATTATATCAATGTATCTTCCTACATATTCGATATTATGTGCGGAGCAGTTGAGCAATATATCTCCTGGCTCGACCCGTGCATCAGCATGCTTCTCATACGAACTTTCGCCTGTATATGAGCCAGTATGAGATTTTCTATACCAATCAATGCCATCATTAGTAAGATTAGTAGTCTTTATGTTGAATACGGTATAGATTTCAGATTTATCTTTGTATTGGTCTCTCTTGAAAGTTTTACCCGTAAAGATCTTGACACACAACTCTCGCAAATTCGTGACTCTAAATCTTGAATTCTCAATCTTCTCGATTTCACCTAAGAATGCTGGATGATAGTACTCGTAATCGAGTCTATCCTGTAGATACTCATATTTTAAGGCGTACGTGACTATTCTATCTTCCTCTTTTCTTGGTCTACATGTACTGGGGTCTTTCAGAAATTTCGCAAACTCTTTTAAGACAATCCGCAAGTCGTTGCGATCAGGACGCCCTGTCGAATCAAAACCGACATGATCTACTGACGCCATAAAGACATAATCATCCTCAGAGGGTCGTACATGTTTTTCTACGAAAACTAGACTTGCCTTCACATCAGCACCACTGGGGACGAATGTGTGTTTGGGTACGCTTACTATTGCCACAACTTTTCCCTTACTGAGTATGAATTCTCTCACGTACCGCAAAGTTGAGTTTTTCAAGAGGCCATCATCTAAAACAATTCCTATCTTCCCCTTTGGTTTAAGAAGCTCTAGACACCTCTCGATGAAAAGTATAGATAGGCGTTGCTTTAGCTTGCGTTCTATTTTTGATCCTAGCTCAAAATTCTTTAGAATATTCTGACTTGTCTCATATGATCTTGTGCTCAAGGGAGGATTTGTCAGGGCTATGTCAAATTTGCCTTTGTTAATGATCTTACGATCGTAGAGTTCATAAGCACGAAGTCCGTCTCCGTGTTCTATATTACTATGGCCATCGCCGTGCACAATCATGTCCATCATGGCAACACGAGCTATCCGCTCATTTTTTTCGACTCCATACAACCTGTGATTAGCAAATTCAAACAAGGCTTCTACGTCCCCTTCGTAGCTCCTTTGTATTTCCTCTCTAACATAATTCAGGCAATATAGAAGAAAACCCCCGCTACCACACGCAGGATCAATCACAAGGCTATTAACATTGGGTTTTACCATTCTTACCATGAAATCAATAATTTCACGAGGAGTGAAGTATTGACCCGCAGGACCTCGGAAAATTGAACCCAAGAATCTTTCATACGCTCTTCCTTTGGCGTCAAGGTCCGTCAATCTTAAAGATATGCTTTGGAGCAGTTTTACAATCTCGAGAATCTTTTTGCTTTCAACTCTTACGGGTTCTTCAAATACATAGGGATCTGCTTTTCTGGCGGTCTCGTATAATTCTATAACTCTTTCTGCAATGGTCTCTTCATTTTCATTAGTACCTTTTTGAAATTTATAGAATCCCCCAATTTTGGTGTACCTCTCATCGTAGAGTTTTGCGAACAGTATCTTACTCATCTCATCAAATGCAGGTATAGGGTCATTCTCTCCACTTCCCCATAATGCAGTATGACACTGGTGAAAAATGCTACTCAGAGTGTTGAGACTTACCGGCTTCAGGTCCCATATTTTATCTCCGCGTTTGAATTTGTATTCTGGTATTTTTCCGTAGTGAACAGGAATGTCAGACACCAAGTTGTCTTTCCTTTCAAGAAGCCTGTTTACAGTTACAACGAAAACTCGCTTATCTTCTTCGTTACCACAGTGGAATACAACGAACTTGGCTCCCAAAGGCACCCCATTCCCGAAAGCCTGTTCCACAGCTTGTTCTTTTTCCCTGGGAGAACAATTTGGAGTTTTCAGCTCAAATACAATGTATGCCTTTGTCTTTTGGTCATCTTCAAAAATGACAACGTCAGCTTGGTCCTCTGGCTTGCGTCTTGGAACTGGAAATTCAATTTCAATTCTGTTCTTGGGATATTTGTACTTCAGTATAAGTTCCCTTAGGACTTGAAGCCGCACTCTTTCTTCAGGTGCATCTCTTCTTTTCGTATTTAAGAACGGATAATAAATCCACCCCTCTTTTATGAATCCTATGTCTCTAGTATTTAGTTTGTTCACGCTCATGGTGTGTCTCCGCTGTGTTTATTGTTTGTGTCCGTTGCATTTCGGCTGCCCCTTTATGTGACTATTACAATTTAGTGCCAATCTTCTCTGATTTCCCAATTTGAGTGTTATGGTGCCACACAGAACTCAAATTCCCTATCTCCCTGAAAAAGAAAAAACAAATTCCTCCTGCCTATCACCCTCATGAATTTTATCTTGCACTTGCGACGTCTATACCCTCCTATGCGGTCTCCAAAGTAATCTCAATATCTAGCGCTCGGTCTCCTCGTCTGAATCTTGGTCCTCTGAATTCTTGTCACGATTCTTTTGTCGCACATATTTCTGCCAGAATAAATAAGCATTAACCGCGATTGTCTCCTCTAGCAACTTTTCGAACCAGCCCATCTAAATCTATCCCGGGTCTCGTGAAACTATAGCACCATACCTGCCTGAAATATGCAGTTCAAGGCTCAAAGCAGGCTTGTTCCCTAAGAATCCCTCTATCTCATAATTGCCTTGACAAAAATCTCTTGATGGAGGAGCTTTGATTTCACCTAAGTCTTGTAGGCTGCCTTGTCGTGAGAAAGTACTTCTATGAGCCTCTATGTGCGTCTTTTTTCTTGCCAGTCGGCACAAGATCCTGATTTGGCCTGATTCTAATAGCGCAATGATTTCACCTTATGTTAAGTGTTGTTGTGCCATATCAATTTCTTGCATATTTTGTCCACCAAAGTTTGCTCTCCACTCCTAAAGCGTTGCATAACGCCTCCAGACTATTAGCAAGTGGTTCAGCCACTGAGCAGTACAGTAATTTTGCTGTAATACGGCCAGATAATCCTATTCTTTCGATGACTTCTTGATACGAACTATCTGAGAATTTATGAGCTATACCAGTTTTAGACCTAACCATTTGTATTGTTTGAAGAGTGCGCTTTATTGCTTCCACGGTATCTGTTGGGACACCAATTACGTGTTCAAGCCAATTCGAAAATACCGCTATAGGACCCAGGGGTTTCTCATTTTTATCGTTTTCATATTTATCGGGAAGATCATCACGGAAGCTTTCGATATCGAGGTATTCAATAAACATTCTGGATAAAAGCAAAATTGTTTCTCTAAACTCTGTGTGCTCATCAAATAATGGAATACGCAAGGTTTTTTCAATGTATTTGTCAGGACCCTTATACGGTTTATAAATTCTCTTTCCTTTAGCTTCGACAGCCTTAGTGATTTGGAATTTACAATCAATAAGCCTTCTCTCAAGACTTGGTGCCTTAGAAGGATTACACATCATTTGAGCATTCCAAAAATCCATTGCCATGCCACCTCTAGGAGGCACGTTATGACTATGCCAATGACTTATCTCCCGATATGATAATCCCGGTTTTGCCAGGTCACCTAGCCAAACAATGATTAAACCTTCATCATTCCTACCGATGGGAATACTCCATTGGTCTAAGAATGACACACCTCCCATTCCTGGCGCGTGGAATCCAACACTGTATCGCGATGGTTCATCGTAGTAGCGTTTCAGAACTCTTGGGTTAAAATAAGTAGGGTCCAGAATATTCGGATTGGGCTTCTGTCTCATTTCCTTACCATCCAAGCCTTTACTTGTTATGAATTCTGGATAGTCTTCCATAGCCAACTTGTCATGTCTTTTCCCACCAACAGTACCAGCACGCTTATAAGGTGTTACTATATCTTTAGCAACAAGTCGTGAAAACCGATCCATGGAATTTTTTTGAGAATTGACTATATCTAATCTATAACAACCCCACTTGTCTTTATGAACTGTGCCGTCTCCTTCACGTTCAGGAAGGCCCTTAATAAGTTCCAACCAATGTCTTCTATGGTCATGCTGACGAATTAGCACCATGTTTCGAGCAGCCAAATAATCTTGTAAGTAATCTGTTCGAACACGAACATGGTCTTTATTGGCTGGATAAGGAATTTCAACGACTAAATCTCCACTATATGGGTCAACAAGATTTCCATTTTTATCATTTCTGAGATCAAAGTAGTTTTCAAATGTAGGCCATAATTTCCAAACAGCCGGATACGGGCCTATTCCATCTTTGAGAGTAACAAAAACTCTCGCTGCATCGTCTCCTAAATCTTCCTGACAGATGATTCCATTGTCGGCATCTTCGATATAAGCATTTCCTTGGTCATACCCAGTGTCCCATCCATCGTACTCAAATGCCTTTTTTATTGCTTCTTCTTTGTTCCTTGCAAGATAAGAGAGGGTTGCTCTAGACTCGGTGAAGGGCTCACCCAGTACGCCAGAATAGCCTTCAAACTCTGCAACGACTGTCCAATCATCGTGTTTTCCCAGAATATTGTGAAGCCAATCTTCGAATCGTGCCCATTCAGGGCTTCCCACTTTTATATTAGTTGGCATTCTATCTTATCCTCTTTCTTAGACACCGTTGCACTTAGCTCCTTATATCCAAACCAGTTCGGATACACTCCCCAGTCAATGTATATCCTTGGATATACCTTGACTTGGATGAGAGATACGCCCAATTTGACCTCCCTATTGCACCCTTTTTCTTGCCAATCAGGACAAAACCTTAATTTCGCTCGATTCTGGTAATGTTATGATTTTCTTTGTCACAAATATCCCTGTCTAGGAATATGGCGTACTTCCGCCATTATATGCACCTGTAAGGGTCAAAGTGGAGACAGAGAGTTTTGGTCCGAGGTTATCAGTGGGTCGTTCTGTACCTAATATCTGTTCTCAGACTTTATCTTTTTTCAAGTGATACCCAACTTCTTCATTAGGTTCACTAGGTCCACTTCAGTACTCCTGTTGTCCCATATATCATCAAATTTGTTGATAAGTTCTGTGCCAAGTGAGCCGTCATGTATAAGAAAAGCCCAATGAGGGGTACGTCCAGTCATAAAGGGTTCTTCACATATATACAAAAGGCAACAAATTGTAGTATTCACTTTAGAAACAAAAAATGTATGCGAGGGTACGCCTAAGCTATCAACCATCCTATGAGCTTCCCACTTCTTGAGTAAGGCTTTAGTCTCCCTTTTACCTACTTCTTTTTTCACCTCCTTTACAAGTTCCTCAATGTCCTCGATTCTTTTCGGTGAAACTATCATTTTGCCCTCTTTCGTATTTCGAAGTGCTGGTATAATTCCTTCCCGAAGAACTGATTTATCTCGAGCAACCGTAAATACTGGGTTATACATTCGGACAATTCCACGCCCTATCTGATGTTGGATCGCAGGCTTGTCCATGGGGTGACCTACAATTTCTATTTTCCTTTCTTTTTTAAAATTCTCGTGTACATCACTCAACTTTTCCTTTATAATGGAAAGTTGGAGCATAATAATATCGATGAAACTCACTAGTAAACCCAAAGTAACCAGTGCTATCCTCAATTCTGTATTAACTGGAACGAGGAACCCGCCCACTGCTACACCTGCACCAATTATGAAGATCCATATTGATATTGGAATTTTAAAGGCTTTTCCCATCATAGCCCCCAAATTTTTGCTTTCTTATCTTTGACTTTAGTCGCTTATTAACCTATTCCTAAAGGTTTTGGAGTGGAATTACGTATGACTCGCTCATATCTGAGCTGGTTCGGATACACTCCCCAGTCAAGGTATATCCTTGGATATACCTTGACTGGGATGAGAGATACGCCCAATTTGACCTCCCTATTGCACCCTTTTTCTTGCCAATCAGGACAAAACCTTAATTTAGCCCGCTTTTGCCTGTCGGGGGAGTTTGAAAATTTGTTACGTAAGAATCCTTCTTTCTACCTCATAAATTTCTTGTCGTTAAGTCGACATATCCCCAAAAATTAGAGGACTTCTTTATCTCGCCCTTATAGAGAGAAGGGGTTTATCTCTTTGATTTTAACCCCCATCAAACCGCTTAATTTTTGATAAGTGGATTTTAGAGCCTTATTCCTCCGAATCCCTCATCGTTTTACAGCCATACGCAGGCCAAATTCAAGAGTTTATACTCTGGGACAAAAGGTCAAGTCAATGCCGGGTGCGAAAATTGACTTCATATTTATTGGCCGAGTCTTCATTTTTCCAGATGGCCATAGAATTTTTTCAGAATTTCTTGAACCCTCGTATCCACTGGTAAATCTCAACTTTCAAATTTACGAACCGTCCCCTTCGTAAAAGTCGATTAAGGAGAAGGTGTCCAACATTTGCCATTACGAACTTTAACGGACTGTGCTCTATGCTTGCTAGTACCAGGGACAGGTTGTTTAAGAAGCTTAATTCTTCGGCCCTTGCAGTTAATAATTTTCCCTGTAATTTCAGGGTCACAACCAACTTCCGCTGCAATCTCCTTTACCAATTCTATATCTTCAGAATTTTCTATTCTTTCTGCAAGTTTTCCAATCATCTCACAAATACTTTTATTATCCATTTTATTCTCCTTCCCATCTATCTTTAAAGCTTCTTATTTCTGACTTATCTCCCCAGATCACCTCATACTGTTTACTGCTAAAGAAGGCGGGGCCAATGTAGATTAAATCTACGCTTTGATCTTCCATACTTTTTGAGGTTTCTGAGTTATCACTGCAGATAAGTTTACTTTTCATTGACTGTTCTTTTCCACCTCCGCTACACATCAGAAGCCCTTTATCCGTTCGCAACCATCCCCTTGCGAACGGTGCACGAAATCAACTATCAGCTTTGCAGCAAGGATCTCCAATATCCTCTCAAGCTCCTTAGTTTCCCTTCCTAATGTCGTCTTCATTGTAGTTCTGCTTACCCACCATCGCTTGTCCCGGGTTATCATCAACCGATCCTACTATCTGGATGATATCTTCGTATCTCTTCCTTTTGCCTTCGGTCAATTATGTGGGTGTAGATCTGTGTTGAGGCAATGCTTTTGTGTCCTAGGAAATGCTGCACTCGGCTAATGTCCATACCGTTGTCAAGTAGGTGAGTGGCGATAGAATGTCTTAGCATATGAGGAGTTGCCTTTTCTCTGATTCCTGCTCTCTGTGCGTACTCTTCGACTTTCCTCTCCACATCCCGCTTCTTAATTCTCTCGCCTACCCTGGTGAGGAAAAGTGCCTTGTGGTTGTTACCGTTCCAGAATCGCCGAGCCTTTAGGTACGACCTTAGGGCCTTAATCGCCGCATCTGTCAGCTCTCCCTCTCTTTCCAGGCCACCCTTGCCTAGAACTCTCACCACCGCCCTGTCAAGGTTCACATCGCCTACGTCTATTGCTATCAGCTCTGATAACCTTATTCCTGAAGAATAGAAGATAGTGAGGATAGCGTAATCCCTCTTAGCGTTGAAGACCTTATTTCTGAGTCTTTTCAACCACTTGGCACCGTCGCTTCTCTTCTTCCTCAGCTCTTTTCTCCAGTATTCTTCCTCAATTAAAGGTTGGTTCTTTAACCTTCTTACCTCTTCAACGGTAAGGTATCTAGGAATCTTCTGTTTTACAGTAACCATTTCGGCCTCTCCTAATGAACTTCCGTATTCTGCTATAATTATAGATCAGGGAATTTTTTTGTCAATTCTTTTTGCAATTTCCGTAGGATAATTGTCCAAATAGTCAAGCTGCTTTTCAAAAGAATCTTATTTCATGCCGCTTGAGAAGTTCTTGGACAAAATATTTTGACGCTTTGTTTGAAAATAGAGGATCATTCACAACGTGATTAAACTAGGATCATATAGCAAATTTCGAGTCCTCACATATGTACAAGAGCATCGTCTCCTTACAAGGGTGCATGTCGTCGGGGCTTATTCTGTATCTTCAAAACTCGTCCAATAAGGAGGGAGTATAAAGATGAAGATTTAAGGGCCCCCGACCTGATGGACAGAATCTATCCCCCCCAAATATACGCTTTTAGGGAGCCGTTTTTTTCGGCTCGTCATTTCAGCCAAGACGGATTGATCGTGAAAACGCGTCCGAGCCAGGTTAACATTGGCTTAAAAAACGCCATAGAGGGGTGAATTTGAGGGGTTTGGAGGGGGAGGCAGTATTTTATTTGTAGGGACGTCGGGGGGTTGCAGGTGAGGCATTGACAAACACTGAGGTTTGGCTTAATTTGTGTCCAGAGGATCCTATTGGGGAGCTCTTGGATAATTGGTAGACAGGTATATACCTAGTTATCGCAGGGTGGGTATTTCAGATGCCGGTGAACAAGAATAGACATCCATTGCACAAGGTCATTGGAGATATGATTCGAGAGAGTGAATTTCCAGATTGCACTATAATAAAAGATCCCGCGTGTGGTGGAAATCAGAACATACCGTTGTTTTGTTCTTCTGTGAAGTCAAGTCAAACAGAATACTGCAATGTGGATTTGTTAATACTAAAGGACAATAGAATCCGAGTAATTGTTGAAATCGAAGAGGCAGATATTACCCCAACGAAGATATTCGGTAAATTCCTTACTTCAGCTTTGTCATCTTGTTATATTCATAGAACCCAAAATGACGTGCCTATTGGGATGGGTGATTGGGTATCGTTCATCCAAGTATTGGATATGTCTAGATTGGAAGTGGATAAAACAGCCAAATTCAATCAGTGGGAATATATAGAAAATTCAATAAGAAGTATAGTACCAATTAAGAATAGCAAAATTGGTGATTACAAAATCTTCTTTGGGGATATCTCTAGCTTTAGAGAAGAGGATAAAAGACAGGAGGTAATTCAGTACATCAGAGAAGTGTCGAAATGAACTCGGTTTGGATGTCCCGTTATGTTTCCAAGCCAAACCCCCGCCAGGGGATAAGTTTGGAGAATGAGCTTGAATTTGATGGGTTGTGTTGGTGGACTTGGCGTTTAGCTTGACAAATTGGTGAAAGTGCGGTGGGCTTTTGGATTTATCATGCCAGGACCAACTTATCACGGATTTTGCGGATAGATTTTTCTAATGATTCGGCTTCTTTGTGAATTTCTCTGTTTTCTTCTACGAATTTCTTAAGCTCAGGGCTACCCTCTATTCTTTGTTTTATCGCATTATATATTTCTTGAAATGTCTGCTTGTCTAATTCTATAGTCTCTGCTTGAAATTTTCCATCAATTTTCCACTAGAAAGATAAGGGTTGTTTTTAGCTTTATCTGACCACCATTGATCGAAATCTTTACCTAAGAAAATCAGCTCTAATAACGAAATAGAATATTTGTATCCCATTCGGCTATTAAAACGGATCCATTCGAGACTCCTTAAGTCAGGGATTTTCTTTGTTTCCTCTTCTTTATAAACTTCAGCTAGAGAGTCTCTGAGAGTTATAGCAGAACTTTTGAACTTTTCGCAATGTTCCGCAAGTTTTTCTATCTCTTTCTTTACCCTCCTTTTTATTTTTGCCTTTTTCGTAAGAAAGGGATATTTTTCTCTAATAGTTTCCCATGAGAAGAGCCAAGGGACATCGGCTTTTATTCCAATAGGCAAAGATAATGAAATAAACTTGGAAGCAGAATTCGGAAAGGGAGTTGGCCCCAAAGTAAGAACCGCTACCGAATCTTCTACATGCCTCAGGTCCTTAAGATAGACATTGTATATCTTTTTCTTAATTTTTCTGTTCACTTTAACCTTTCTACCCCTTCTTAGTTCCTGTAGAGTCAAGTATGTAACTAGGGCCAGCAAAACTGTGCCGATGCCTGCACCAGCCCTCCACATGGGGGAACTTAATATGTCTTGTAGAGAGACCATAAAGAATCTCCTCGAACCTTGAGATCTTTGTTTATCCTAGCTAAAAGATGGATGGTGTCAAAACAGCAGTTCTTTTGGCTACAATGATAGTGCACACTTTTTAAGTAACGGCTACAGTAGGAGCTATTACTTCAAGAGGGTCAAAGAGATCTGGACAGCAAGCAGGAAGCACTCTAAGATGAGAGGAAACGTAAAGAATATGTTTTTAACCCTCACAAAGGAGACCTCCTGCGAGACCCGCCAGCATCAATCATACTTAGAGCTGAAAAAAGATACAGATGAGGAGTTTGCCAGAAGAGCTCTTCTGTATAATCTCACCTCTTTAAAGAATAACGTGAGAGCTACTGCGAGAGTAATGAAGTGCTCACCCCATACTGTCTATCGAGCTATTAGGAAAAGAGATGAGAAAGATCTCAGCGACTCTTCTCATAGGCCTAAATATAGGCATCCTCGCCGCCTAAAAGAGGAGAAAGAGCGAATGATCATAGACTATCGCAAAAAGACAAAATTAGGAAAAAGACGTCTTCGATACTTTATCTTTCAAAAAGAAGGTGTCAATATTTCTGAGTCTACCATTGGGAAGGTTATCAAGAGAAACAATCTTCAAAGAAAGAAAAGAAAAAGGGTAAAGAGGTGCCGTGCCTCACCTTCCTATGATATGGAGAATCTTTTCCCTTTTGAGGAGCTTCAGGCGGACTTAAAAGAGATTCTGGATAAAGACACCCTTCCTAAAGAGGTCTATAGCCACCTCAAGACTCAGGATCTACCTATTTTCCAATGGACAGTTATTGATGTTCTCACTCGTATTCGTTTCTTAGCTTTCTCCTACAAGAAAAATTGGTTCTGTGGTAAAGCTTTTCTTCAGCTCATTGTCTGGTGGATAAGATCATTCGGATTCTATTACCCCATTCATATTCAGACCGATGGAGGGGTAGAGTTTGCTGCTTCTTCCCCGGGATCCTTTAAAAGGAATCTAGAAAATGTATTCAAACCGCTTGGAGTGAAAAGATCTGTCATAAGAAAAGGTCATCCGGAAGATGATGCCTTTGTAGAAAGAAGCCATCAAACAGATGATCAAGAGTTCTATATCCCCTATCTACTTATGATAAAGAATGAGAAAGACTTAATCAAAAGAGGTATCTGGTGGCAGAGTATTTACAATCTAGAACGTCCTCACCAGGGACTAGGGAACTTAACTCCCTATCAGAAGCTAAAATCCTTAGGTTATTTTACAGGAGAAGAGATATGTCTTTTTCCCACTCTCATCTTAGATTCGGTTTGTTGTATAGATCCATTAAAAATTAAGACAAATAGTGTGCAGTATCATCTTGACTATAACCTGTTTTGGGATAGTACAACCAGGCAGTTCCTGAAATTACCGG
>JAUWZS010000001.1 GCA_030615205.1 Candidatus Aenigmatarchaeota archaeon
ATATAATTCTACAGTGGTTGGGCATACAACTAATTCTCCTACGCTCATCCTCGGCGTTCAAATTGCACTAATTTTAAAAAATAGGAAGGAAAAATTAGCAATTAAGTCCGAGGTCCAAATCTTTTAACACTTAAAATCCCGAAGGAAATCAAGCATCTCGAGACCCGAATTCCCCCTTAACTGCTAAATATATTTGGAAATGCTATCGTAAAAATATATCGTATCCTGACAATCATGTTAGTTCAAATCTGAGCACAAATTTACTATTTTTTAGCGTTTTTTTATTTATAACAAAAACGTCAATGACACCTTAACATTCTTATTTCTTAAAATTAAAATATCAATAATGGACTCGTGAAATGGTGTAAAGTCGTTTTCTACTAGACGGCGTAAAGTCGTTTTTTTGAGTCTTTTTGAATTGAGGTGATAGGTAATCGTATCTGTCAAGAAGGTAACTGTTATTTGAAATATAAACCAAAGAGGAAAAAAACATGAGACTTTGTGTAGCACACAGCGAAACCTCTTTTAGAAGAAAAGAGCCCTTTGCTGATAAAGAAATGAATGAAGCGTATGCGCTTTTCACAGAGGAATCTATGCGCAATGGAGTAAAGGTCTTGCTTACAAAATCTGTTTATGTTAGAGCTGGCTATACAACCAAAAATTTCCTTTTTGATAAATCCTGGAAAAAGATAAATAAATGCAAGTTTGATTTGGTTTATGATAAATTTGATTATTCAAAATTTGAAAAAAATCTGAGAAAAAGGTTAAACAGAAAAAATTTGGTTTTTAATGAACCCACATTTGGCATAATCTGCAAGGACAAACTACTTACTTCAATAATCTTTCCTAAATTATGCAAGCAAGCCTTTTTGGCAAGGGAAAACATGAATAAAATCATTAAAAAAATAAAATCTAATCGTGTTATTGTTAAGCCAAGGTTCGGGCAGTGCAGCAAAGGAATTAAAGTATTAAAAAAGAATGACTTAAAACAAATAAAGCTAGGCGACAACTACCTTGTCCAATCCTTCATAGATTCAAGCAAGGGTATCCCTAGAAATGAAAAAATTAATACAACACATGATTTAAGAGTCCATGTTGTAAATGGAAAACTTAATCATTCTTTTGTGAGAATCCCTGCAAAAAACAAAGCGTTTTGCACAAATGTGAAGGACGGCGGACAAGAAATACAAATGAAAATGAAAGACGTACCTTATGAAGTCAAAAAGGCAGTTAAAAAGATTGACAAAGTATTTGAAAAAAGTTTTCCAACAAGAATTTATTCTGCTGATTTCGCAATTGAAAAAAACAAGCCATGGCTCATAGAGCTGAACAGCAAGCCAAGTTTTGTAGAGTACTCTACTGCTTCACAAAAAAAATTCTTCTCAGCAATCATAAATGCTTTAGCAGATGCGCACGCTGTTTAAATTAATTTGTTGAAGAAAACTTTTTTATAATCCGTTTAATCAACAAAATTTTATGAATCCAGACCATCGTAGCTTTCGAGTTCGCATAAATTGCTATAATTGGTTCTTCAACTATCGTTTTTTTCTTTGCCACAGAAAATGTTGTCGGGTTTTTTTGACGCGATTAAACATATAGTTCCATCGCGTTTCTTCTTTACCCGGTAACATCCTCTTTTTTCTAATCAACGCTGTCAGGAAACAGATAGGAGAGTAATTGGTTAAAATGATAAGCATAAAGGATTATTGCGAAAGATGTGGAAATTATGGTTTGTATCTTAGAAAAGTAGGTGGTATTTGGCTATGTAGAAGATGTCGGGAAGAGTAGCAAAAACCTCAGCTTTATAAATGTGTGCTTTTATTAAATAGCTTAGAGGACTTTCATAAGGTGAACGTTTTCGAACTAAGGAAAAAGAAAAAGTAAATAAAGGAAAGATAGAAGTGGACGGAAATCAAGTACGGACTATTTCTAACTTTTGATTTGAATAAAATCGAGATAAAAATCTAAATAAAAAAATAAAGGAAACTTACGGAGGTATTTTAAATGAGATACGATGGAAGAGGAGGCGGTGGCAGAGGAGGCTTCAGAAGGTTTGGTGGAAGATCCCGTTTTGGAGGAGGATCGAGATTTAACGACCTACCAAAACCAATAAAAGTTGGTGAGGAATATGATGCCGAGATTACAGAAGAAGGATCTAAAGGCGATGGAATAGCACGCATAAAGAATTTTGTCGTGTTCGTCGCTGGTGCCAAGAAAGGAGAAAAGGTAAAAATAAAGATAACAGATGTCAGGAATAGATTCGCAATAGCCGAGAAAGTCGGTGCTGCTTCTGAAGCTGCTGAGGCAACTGAGACAACTGAAGCTCCAACTGAAGTGGCTGAAACCGCTGAAGAAGTTAAGCCTGCTGAAGCTGCTGAAGATGTCGGAGAAAAGGAAGCTGAAGCTACTGAGCCTGAACCTGAAGTTGAATCTGAGGCTGAGACTGCTGAAACTCCAGAAGCCGAAGCTACTGAAGAAGGCTAAAAGTTGTATAAAACTAAGGCTTTAAAGAACGGACTTTTTTGATTTTTTATTTTCACTTTTTCTAACTTTAATTCTCAGAAAATACAAAAAAATATTATGAGACTGGAAGGGAAAGGCATAGTTGTCAGGCGGTCCAGAATTTCATATCTTTACAATTATTTATTAGCAGGCCTTGTCGCGTTTTTGTTTGTTCTGTCTTGGTTCGGGCTCAATCTTACTTTTGGCTTTTCCACACCAAGTGAGATATGGAAGAGCATTGTTGTTCTTGGTTTTGCCGGCACAATAGCGTTCCTTTTCAAAGAACCAGTCATCGATAGATGGTTCAGATATTATTTGATAACCAATAGTGAGGTTATCCTTACCGAAGGTATACTTAGGAAAAATAGAATTATCATACCTTACCAGAGTATATCAAACGTCGATGTGTATAAAGGGATACCCGGCAGAATATTTAATTTCGGTGACGTTACTATTGTTGGATTTAAGAATCGGGTATTTATGAAGGGTATTCGGGAGCCCGAGGTGTTCTACAGAATAATAAACAACAAAATAGCTATAATGCAGGGAACGAAACAAGTCGTAGCACGCGAAAAAATTAGACCGAAGAAAAAACAAAAAAAGGCAAAAGGGTGGCGCGATCGTGAGAAAGCTCTAAGAAAGGAATTAGAGAAAAAAGAAAAAAAGGAGAAGAAGGAAAAAAGTGGAAAGAAAACACGTAGATTGAGTTTAAAGAGGCTACGCATAAAGAGACCGCACAAGAAGGAGGAAACAGAAAGCAAAGAGTAGATACAAAAGAATTATAAAAATACAATTGAATTTAGATTTATGCCAATAAACGCAGGTCCGGAATATTTTGCTGCTGAAAAGAAATACTCAGAAGCTAAGACAAAAAAGGAAAAGATCATTGCGCTCGAAGAGATGATACGCACAGCTCCTAAGCATAAATCAAGCGAAAAGCTACTAAGGAATCTGAAAAAACGACTTGCCAAGTTTAAAAAAGAATTGAACAAAGAGGCAACCGCACGCGCTAAAGCAAAACCGAAAGATATAATACGTAAGGAAGGTGCGGCACAGGTTTGTATAATCGGATTAACAAATAGCGGAAAAAGCAGCTTATTGCAGGCTCTGACAAACGCCAATGTAAAAATTGCTGATTATCCGTTCACAACAAAGAAACCAAAAGTCGGGATGACGGATTATGCTGGCGTGGGTATACAACTCGTAGAGATACCGTCCACGTTCACACCAGACGCCATTGCCATTGTCAGAACATGCGACCTGATACTGATTTTGCTAGATGGAACAAAAGATTTGGAGAGACAACTGAAAGAACTGGCAAAGCTGCTGGAGAAGAGTGGCCTCGGATCGAAAAGGGTTCTGATCGCAGCGAACAAATCAGATGAAAAGAAAAGCGAGAATATTTTGCATGTCTCAGCAAAAGCTGGTGATGGGTTGCTGAGACTGAGGGAAGAAATCTGGTCACGGCTTGGTTTAATCAGGGTATACACAAAATCACCAGACGGATTGAAAAGCGAGAAACCACTCACGCTCAAATCTGGTTCAACAGTGCGCGATGCAACAAAAGAAGTGCACAAATCACTGCTGAAGAATTTTCGTTTCGCGCGCGTATTCAACAAGACGAAATACAGCGGGCGCAAGGTTGGGCTCGAGTATGTTTTGTCAGATTTAGATGTTGTGGAGATACACGCGGGCTAGTAAAAATTGGAATAGGGAAATTAGATGACTATCAAAGAAATAAAATGTAAATCAATATTAACAAAGTCAAAACTTCCAGGATGCGATTATGTAATTAATCCTTACTCTGGCTGTCTGATGAATTGTGCCTATTGCTATTCTCGTTTTATAAAAAGATTCACTGGTCATAAAGAACCGTGGGGATCGTATGTAGATGTAAAAATAAATGCTGCAGATATATTGGAAAAAGAAATTAAACACGCGAAAAAAGGAATGATATTTTTATCTTCGGTCACAGATGCATACCAACCAATAGAAAAAAAATACAAATTGACAAGAAAAATACTTGAAATTCTTCTCGAACATCAATTTCCTATTGCTATTCTCACGAAATCCGCTCTTGTCCTTCGGGACATAGATCTTTTTAAAAAATTCAATGATATAACAGTTGGCATGACTATCACTTCTTTGGATAAAAATATAAAAGATTTTGAGCCTGTCGCCGCTTCGCCAAAAGAAAGAATCAAAATTCTACAAACGCTCCATAAAAATAAAATAAATACTTATGCTCACATAGGTCCAATCCTCCCTGGTTTTACAGATTTACCAAAAATATTTGTAGCCATTAAGGGAATCGTGGACGATGTTTGGCTTGAGAGCTTTAACACTAGAGGGGAAAATTGGACCGGAGTAGAAAAAATCTTGAAAAGAAAATATCCAGAACTTTTACCAGAATATAAAGAAATATTTTTCACGAAAAAGAAAGAGTCTTATTTGGCAGATTTAAAAAAAGAAATTTCTAATTTGAGCAAAAAGTATAACATCGAGACTAAATTCTTTGTACACGGTGAATAAGAGATGAAAAAAATTTATGCTTCTGTCTTCGGCTGTCCAAGCAATATCGCAGATTATGAGATAGCTTTGGGCCTTTTGAAACAGACAGGGTTTGAGATTGTAGAGTCTGCAGAGGCAGCAGACTTGAACATTATCTTTACATGTATTGTGAAAAATCCGACCGAGCAGCGAATGGTACGAATGATACAGGAACTCACAAAACCAGGCAAACCTTTAATTGTCGCAGGTTGCATGCCGAAAACGTCACATCGCACAATAGAAAAAATCAATCCGAGCGCAAGCTTAGTCGGACCAGATTCAATTGAACATATTGTAGATGTAGCGTGTGGTGCATTGAATGGAAAAAAAATTATTTTTGTCAGTGATGAAAGAAAACCAAAACTCGGACTGCCGAGAATTAGAAAAAATAAAACAGTTGGTATAGTCCCAATTTCCATAGGCTGTCTTTCTCAATGCTCGTACTGCGCTGTAAAATTTGCACGCGGTAGGCTTCAAAGTTATCCGATTGAAAAAATTGTTGAAGAAGTTGGAAAATTGGTAAAGGAAAGTTGCGCAGAGATTTGGTTGACAAGCCAAGATAATGGGTGCTATGGGTTTGATACTGAAACGAATTTGGCTGCACTGCTGAAAAAAGTTTGTTTGGTCGATAGTAAGTTTAAAATTCGAGTAGGGATGATGAATCCTGCGTATGTTAAAAACGAGAAACTGTTGAACGGGTTGGTTGAAGCGTATAAAAATGAAAAAGTGATGAAATTTTTGCATTTGCCTGTGCAGAGCGGAAGCGATAGGATTTTGAGACTGATGAAACGCGGTTATACTGTTGCAGAATTTGAAAAAATTGTTGAGCGATTCAGAAAAGAGATTCCTGATTTATTTTTGAGCACTGACATAATTATTGGGTTCCCTGGCGAAACAGAAAAAGATTTTCAAGCGACCATCAAACTGCTGAAAAAAGTCAAACCAAATAAAGTGAACGTATCGAAATTCGGAGCTCGGCCAGGAACAGAAGCGAGCAAGATGAAACAATTGGATATAAAAATAATCAATGAAAGAAGTAAAAGGTTGCACAGAATAGTAAAGACTTTAAAGAATTCTTAGTAAGTTTCATCTTCAAATCTACAGGGATGAAAACTTAATTGTTCTTTTGGTACGCCGACCGACTTCCCGTATTCAACTGCTTCTGTCCAAGTTTCTTTATTGGGAGTAATTCTGAAGATTTTTTCTGGAAAAATAACAATCAATTCATCATCACGATAGAAATGCGCATAATAAACCGGTCTGGTAACAAGATTTCTTTGGACGAGTTTGATTATTTCTTCTATTTTCTCTTCTTCTACTTCAACCCTAAGCAAAGTAAAGTCAGCATCATCAGCAACCTTACTGCCGAGTTTGATTATCTTATTCAGAATAGACTTATCCTTTAAACTCTCTTCAACTATGATACCATGATACTCATTCATAACAATTTATTTCCTCTTGAATCTTTTCACGAGTTCCATAACTTCCTGTGAATCCACACGTCCTCGTACTCGGCTCATTGCTATACCGTAGAGTTTGTCTCTTGGTGTGTCTGGGCTGTCTTTCACAAGCTGCGAGATTATTTTTTTAATCTCTGATTTTTTCAGTATTGTGAGATTTAGTTTTCTTATTGCCTCGGTCACGGACTCGTCCGGATTTTTCACAAAATTCACAAGCAACTCTGGGATAGCTTCCTTTACGATCTTCTTTTTCGAAAGCTCTGCAAATATACTTATTAGATGTTTTTCTTCTAGCCTATTGACATCGATCTTTTTCCTTCTGATATCTTTAAGCGTGGATGTAAAAACGTTCGCGACCACAGCAGCACTGAGTCTCGGATATTTTTTCATAATTTTCTCAAAAAGCGACAGAAAGTCCGAGCCGATGATCTGTATTGCCAAATCGTTTGATAGTTTCAATTTCTTCTTGAATCTTGTCAGTTTTTTCGTCCACGATTCAGGCAGTTCGGATTTTATTTTTTTGAGCCCCGCACGTTCGATGCTAATTGGTATAATGTCAGTTTCTGGGTACATACGTGCAGCGCCTGGAAGCGGCCGTGTAAATCTTGTTGTGCCGTCCGGATTTGCCGCTCGCGTCTCGTGTACAACCCTCTTCAATTCCATCTGCCGTGCAACTTCCTTTTCAACAACTTTTGCAACCAGTCCAAGTTCTTGGACGCCCTTTACCTCTACACGCGGCCCGTTGCGTATGCTTACGTTCACATCTTGCCTTATGCTGCCTATTCCGTGTTTCACTTTTCCTGTGCTGCGGCAAATGATTCCAATTAGATATGCTATCTCCTGTATCTGTTTGGGTGAGTAACCTTCCAATATGCCAGTGCTGATTTCAACCAGAGGTATGCCCAAGCGGTTCAGACGATAGGTTATTTTTTCATTTTCTTCTTCAACTATTGCAGCTGCATCTTCTTCCAGACACACTTGAGTAATTTCTATTTTTTTACTACCATACTTCAACCATCCGTTCAATCCGATTATTGCTGTCCGCTGAAACGCTCCTGTATTGCTGCCATCAGTTATTGTTTTACGCATAATATGGATCTCGCTTGGTATCTCACATTTTAACAAAAGCGCGATTTCAATTGCTATGCTGAGCGCTTCGCTGTTCAAATTATGCGGTGGCTCTTCGTCCAGCTCAATAAGACATGTCTCAAAAGGATAAACCTTATATTTGAATTTTCTGTCTCGCATCGCTTCATATTGTGTTGCAATATCCATCGCTCCAAGTTCGCTAGCTACAGGATGCTGCCTGCGGATAACCTCCATGCTTGTTCTCCTTTGCTGCAAACCTGCTGAACAACTACAGTATAGTTTATGCCTTGTATCAAGCTGTTGATGTATTTCTAATCCAGCTTTCAGCCTCAGTTTCCTGTAATTTACTTTCTTATTTAATTTTTCGTCAATGCCGAGATCATGTTTTGCTACAACTCTTCTCTTCGTTCTTCTTTTTGCCTTTCTTTTCATAGTAAAAACGCCTCTGGTTCTGTGCACTCGGAAATTTCACCAGCTATATTTTTCAACATCATCTCACGCACTTTGTTAAGATCTTTTGTGTGGCCGAGAACCCACATGAGTTTTATATAAGCAACCTCTGGTAGCATATCTTCAAGGAATATAACGCCTCTTTTTGAAAGTTCTCTTAGATTGTGGTACACTGCTGGGTGGACCCTTCCGTACAAGCATTGTGATGTCATTACAACAGGTATACCAGCTGCGATTGCTTTTTCGATCTTTGGTAACAGTGATTGAGCGCCGAGGGTAGGTGTATGACCAAGGCCTGTACCTTCTATAACAATGCCCTTGTATCCTTTGTCTATGTAGAAATCGAAAATCTCTGTATCCAAGCCTGGGTAGCATTTAATCAGCGCGACCTTTGGCTCAAACTTGTCATCGATCTTAACCTTACTCCTATCTTTCGTTCTTTTTCTATAGTTTTGGTTTACAATCTCAATCTTATTGCTTTCCGCCCAAATTCTCGCTATGGGCAATTCGTTTATCGGCCTGAATGCGTCTCTTCTACTGGTATGCATTTTTCTTACCTTTGTTCCTCTTATTGCTAGACAATAATCGTCCTTTATACTGCCATGCATTACCGTGCATACCTCTGCCACATCAGAATTTGTGACAAAGTTAGCAGCACAGGCAATATTCATCACAGCATCCGACGAACCACGATCACTGCTTCGTTGCGCTCCAACTATCGCAACCGGACAGCTCAGGTTCTTTAACATAAAACTTAATGCAGCTGCAGTATAATGCAATGTATCTGTGCCATGTGTAACAATCACGCCTTTTACTCCAGAATTCATCTCCTTAGCTACAGCATGAGCTATTTTTTTCCTATGCTCTAATGTGAGATCCTCGCTCATCACGCGCATTATCTCTTCAGCTTTAATGTTGGCGATCTTTTTTAGCTCAGGTATCTGCATTGCTATATCCTCTGGAGAAAATGAAGCGTACACACCGCCTGTTCTGTAGTCTACTTTACTGGCAACTGTTCCGCCAGCTCCCAAAATCGCAATGGTCGGCAGTTTTTTATCAAAAATAAGCTCTCTAACCCCTCTTTCTTTTTCCCTCTCCTTTAATTTTATGATACTATGACCCCTTCCTATTTTTCTGAGCTTCACGCCTTTGCCGAAACCTATGCCAATGTTGTATCCATTATCAAGCTTCAAGACTATGCTGTTTTTATCGCCTAGTTCAATTCTAGGCATCAAAATACCTTCGTACGATTGTCTGCCCTTTTCTATTTTTATACGGTTGCCCACTGATATCCGCTTTTTTTTGAGCAATTCTTCAATCTCTTCAGAATACAACCAATCACTAAAATAATTTACGAGGACTGGGGTTTTAAACAAGCGCGTCTTTTTCAGCAGGATACCACTTAGAGATAGTAACATTTTGAAGAACAATTATTGATTTTTGGGAAAATTATTGTTTAGTTGCTGATTTTAAGATGCACGCTTTGACAAAACCGTTAAAGATTGGGTTCGGACTAAGAGGACGTGATGTAAACTCGGGATGAGCCTGGGTTGCAACAAAGAAAAGGTTGTCTTCTAATTCTATAAACTCCACTAATCTACCATCTGGAGACATACCAGAGAATATCATGCCATTTTTTTGCAAAACATCGTGATAATCTGGGTTGACTTCCCATCTGTGCCTGTGCCTTTCTTTAATTTTATCTTTTTTGCCATACAATTCCCAAACTTTAGTTTTTGGTTTCAAAATAGTTGGATAACTCCCTAACCGCATAGTCCCACCCATATATTCTACACCTTCTTGCTCCGGCAGTAGGTCAATTACTGGATGAGGTGTATCAGGAACAATCTCTGTAGAATTAGCACCTTCCAAACCACAAACATTCCTAGCGAATTCTACGACTGCTAACTGAAGTCCATAACATAAACCAAGATAAGGAATATCATTTTCTCTAGCATATTTTATGGCTAGAATTTTCCCCTCACTCCCCCTTATACCAAATCCACCCGGAACTATTATACCACCAAATGAATCTAACTCGGATAATTTAGATTCATCTTTTTCAAAAGATTCACTTCCGATGTAGTCCCTCATAGGTTTTCTGTTGTTATGCCAAGCAGCATGCCTCACAGCTTCTATGATAGAAATATAAGAATCTACGAAACTCTGGGCAAAATATTTTCCAACAATAGCGATTCTTACAGGTTCTGTTGTATTGTTTGCCTTTTTAACGAATTTTCGCCACTCATTCAAATCAGACTTTGTCGGCAACAGTCCAGATCTTTTCAAGATTTTTTCTCCTACTTTCTGTTCATCAAGTACTAGCGGTAACTGATAAATATTCTCCAAATGCGGATTAGATATAACGCTTTCTTTTGGTACACCGCCGAATAGTGCAATCTTTTTTATAGCATTTTTTTCCATCTGTCTGCCTGTATCATACCTACAAATTATAAAATCTGGTTGTATGCCATGCTCTCTTAGTCTCTCAACCGAATGCTGTATAGGTTTTGTTTTGAGCTCTCCAATATTCTTAGGTTCAGGAACGTATCCTAAATGTACAAACTGCACATTAGCAAAACCGTGATCAATCCTTATTTGTCTTATTGCTTCTAAAAATACATCTTCTTCGATATCCCCGACAGTTCCACCAATCTCAGTTAAAACAAAGTCAGCTTTAGTCTTTTTAGCAATAGTGTATATTCTTTCCTTTATTTCATCTGTTATATGGGGAACGATTTGCACACATCTTCCGAGAAAGTCTCCTCTTCGTTCTTTATCTATAACTTTCCGATAAATCTGTCCTGTTGTTATATTGTGATCTTTTTTCAGGTTGATTCCAAGAAACCTTTCATAATGGCCAAAGTCTTGGTCTATCTCCCCGCCATCATCTGTAACAAATACTTCACCATGTATAAATGGATTCATTGTGCCAGCATCTGCATTTATATACGGATCTATTTTGATTGCTGTAACACTGTAACCTTTTGATTGGAGTAGTAGACCTATAGAAGCAGTTGCCACGCCTTTACCCAAGCCAGATAACACTCCACCTGTGATAAAGATATAATTAGTGTTCATATTAAATTATAACGATAGAAAAAAATAAAGCTTTGTTTTAAATTTTAAAATCTATTTAAATCCATCTAAATCTGTAAAATCATTTCGCAAAAGCAATCTCTACAACATCGCCATTCTTCAATTCATAATCAGCAGCTAGTTTTCGCTTTGTACGCACATCAACGCCACATATGAACTTGTCGCCCAAGTCGGAATGAACTTTGTAGGCCAGTTCTTTTACTGTCATGCCGCTCGGTACGATGAGTGCGTCCGGCAACACGCGGCCGTCTTTGTCGCTAAGTTTGTTTCGGTCAGCAACAGGATAGACGACTATATTGCCAAGCAATTCGAACACAGCTTTATCCAAGCATTGCTGTACGCCTGTGGAGCCATATTTGCCCAATATTCGCAGTTTTATGAATTCGAGTGCTTTTCTCTGTTGCTCATTTAGGTCTGCTTTTGTGGTGAAGCTGTTACCAGGAAGATAATCGATGAACTCTTTCTCATCAGCACGCTTCAGCGCAATCTCAGCCTCGGCGCTTGTCGGGATTAGTGGAGCAGCATCCCCATATTTCTCTTTTAGCGTTTGAAAATTCTCTTGCGCTTTTGAAAGGTCGATCTTGTTTGCTGCGATTATTATTGGCTTTGATATCCTGCGCAGCTCGCGGGCAAACGTGACTATGCTTTCTTTGTTTTTTAAGTCCAGCTCCAAACCTAACTCGTCAATTTTTTTCAGAGCCCGCTCAACATCGAATTTTTTGATTTCCAAACCAGTTAGCTGCTCGGATAAAATGTTCAACAAGTCGGATTTGCCTGCTTTTGCAATCTGCTTTTCAAACTTCTTTAACGCCCGTCCAATCACACTCGCGAACCACAAATCAATTTCCTTTTCCAAAAATTCTATATCTTTTTGCGGATCGCCCTCGCCAGGTTTACCCTCTGCATCTGTCTCGCCAGTCGCATCAACAATATGCACAAGTGCTGAAGCTTGTCGCAGATCATCCAAGAATTGATTGCCCAAGCCACGACCTTCATGCGCGCCTGGTACAAGCCCAGCAACATCCACAATCTTAACAGGCACAAAACGTTTGCCGTTCTTGCAGAATCCATGATTAGGTTTGCATGTCACTCCAAATTCTTTGCACACGCAATTAATGATAACATAGCCTACGCCCACGTTCGGCTCAATTGTTGTAAAAGGTACGCTGGATATTTTAACGTCTATCATTGTCATTGCTTTGAACATACTTGATTTTCCACTATTAGGCTTGCCGAACTAGACCAACTATCATTTCAATCACTTAAAAAATCTTAGCAATTGAAATATATAGTATTATCTAATTGATAAAAAGTGAAAAGACATGGCGAAAAAGAAAGAGAAAGCAGATAGAATAGCAGTGATTGACCGTGAGCTGTGCAAACCGAAAAAATGCCAGTTAATTTGTCAGCGAAGCTGTCCGATTGTACGGTCGGGCGAAGATTGCATAGTTTACGAAACCGGCGCTGATGGGAAAAAGAAGGTCAAAATCGACGAGTTTTTATGCATAGGTTGCGGTATCTGCGTCAAGCGCTGTCCGTACGCCGCGCTTTCTGTTGTAAATCTTCCGAAGCAGCTTACTGAATCACCTGTTCACCGTTTTGGTCCGAATGCTTTTGCATTGTATCGTTTGCCGTTCCCAAGTAAAAAGAAAGTCGTAGGTATAGTTGGGCCGAATGGAGTCGGAAAGACCACAGCACTTCGCATACTTTCAGGCGAGCTAAAGCCGAATCTTGGAAATTTTGAAAGCGGAACAGAAGTCGAAGCAGATTTTTCAGAAGTAATAAAAATTTTTCGCGGCACAGAGCTGCAGGCATATTTGGAAAATTTGGCAGGTAAGGAATTACGCACATCTGTAAAACCGCAGCGTGTTGATCAAATACCAAAAGTTTTCAAAGGCAACATCTCCAAGCTTCTTGACACAGCAGACGAGCGGAAAATCGTAAACGACATGATAAAAGAATTTGGACTGGAAGGTTTTCTAAACAGGGAAATCTCAAAACTATCTGGCGGCGAACTGCAGCGAGTGGCGATAATAGCATGCATAGCACGTGACGCAGATATTTATTATTTTGACGAACCGATGAGTTTTCTTGATGTGTTTCAACGGCTCAAAATTGCAAAACTTATACGTAAATACTGTGAAGGCAGATCGGTTATGATTGTTGATCACGATCTTGCGGCTTTGGATTTTCTTGCAGACCGTGTGCATATTTTTTATGGCGTGCCTAGTGTGTATGGGATTGTGTCAAAGCCTTACGGAATACGCGTTGGTATCAATACGTTCTTGGACGGTTACATAAAAGAGGATAATGTTAGATTCCGCGATGAAGCGATAAGTTTCCTAGACACTGCGATTATTGGAAGGTCTGTTTCTCCAAAGATTTTGGTTTCTTTCAGCAACATAAAGAAAAAATTCCGTGGCAAGGGCGCGTTCAAACTTGATGTGCACACTGGCGAAGTGCATGAAAAAGAAGTACTTGCAGTGCTCGGCGCGAACGCAATCGGAAAAACAACATTTGCAAAAATACTCGCAGGCGAACTCAAAGCAGACAGCGGTGATATAAGCAAAAGCGTGTCAATATCATACAAACCCCAATACATTAAAACTGAATTCGATGGAAAGGTGCACAAGCTGCTCGGCACAGTTGCAAAACTCACAGATTCGTATAAAGCCGAGATAGTGCGACCGTTGAATTTGGAAAAGCTTCTCGAAAGACCAATCGCCGAGCTATCTGGCGGCGAACTGCAACGCATAGCAATCGCTCTCTGTCTTTCAAGAGATGCAGAGCTTTATTTATTAGACGAACCCTCGGCATTTTTGGATGTCGAGCAGCGTCTAGCACTCGCAAAACTGATAAACAAAATAGTAGAAGTTCGCGAGAAAAGCGCACTTGTTGTTGATCATGACCTGCTCTTCCTAAGCCAAGTAGGACATCGCGGTATGGTTTTCCTAGGCAAGCCTGGCATTCACGGAGAGGTTGAAAAGATTGATGAACTGAAAGACGCGCTTAACAAATTCCTTGCATATGTCGGAGTTACTTTTCGTAAAGATCCTCAGACAGGCAGACCTCGTGCAAACAAACCAAATTCACAGTTAGATAGAGAGCAAAAAGAAGCAGGAGACTACTTTTACATTTAATAATTCCACTTACTTGCAAAAACTTCTTATCTCTGATACAAGCCGTTGGATGTTCTGTAGCTGCGAGGTTATTGATTCATATTGCATGCGCAAGTTTTCCATTTGCGATAGTACAAGATCTACTTCGGCTTTTATGCTGCCAGACGTGGTCGATAGTGGCACAGCAGGTGCTCTAGGAAGAGGTGGCAGTGCTGCTGGTGATGGCGCTGTTGGTGTTGGCATTGGCGTCGGTACTGGTTCTGTATATCTTGGTGGTGGAGCATACGGAGAAGTGCTGGGAAAACTCGGCTCGTCCAGCTTACTCTTCTTTTTTCTTCTAAGCTTATCGAATATACCCATAAAATAAATTGGTGTTCACGGTAAATTAAAGTTATTATTTTCAAAAGTTAACCAAATAAGTTATTATTCATCAAAAGTAAATCCTCATTATGCCTAGCAAACAAAAAAAGACTAAGACTGTTATAGTTGTTTCTGGTCCTCCAGGCTCAGGAAGTACAACTGTTGCAAAAGCGCTGGCCAAAAGACTGCGTTTGAGATATTTTGTTCCGGGAAAGTTACATAAGAAATTAAGCAAGTCTAAAAAAGAAAGCGAAGCTGCTTTGGAAACGTGGCGTACGAAAAAAGGCAGGAGTAAAAAAACCCATAAAGAGCGAGACAAGCTGCAAATTAAAGAAGCGAAAAAGGGACGCATTGTCATTTGTGGCAAACTGTCTATTCATTTTCTGAGGGAGCTGAGCGATTATAAAATTTGGTTGGATGTCCCTTTGAAAGTGCGTGGGAGAAGAACTGCAAAGCGTGACGGCATAAGCGTAAAAAAAGCTATGGAAGAGATACGAGAACGACAGCGAATTGAACGTAGGGGGTGGAAAAGGATTTATGGTTTCGATTATTTTTATCAAAAGAAAATTGCTGATCTAGTTATCGATTCATCTGAGCTGACATTGAAGCAAACAGTGAATAAAATATTAAAATTCATTAAATCTAAAAAATCAAGTAAGAATTAGAGTTCCTATACTCTCATCTCCGAGCATAACAGACTTTAAGTTATCAGGGATAAGACCACTTATTATCTGTGAGTTGGCTTTGACTTCTAGAAGTTTTTCAACTTTTTCTCTCATCGCGCCTGTAACGTCTGTGGTTCTGCCGTCAGCAAATTCAACATTTTCAGTCACATGGAATCTTTTAATAAGCTTGGCATTTTTATGTTCATGCGGATCCTTATCATACACACCCTCAACATTTGTCGCCATTATTATTTTATCTGCTTCCCATATATTCGCTATATCCCTTACTAATTCGTCACCCGAAACAACTCTATACCCCTGTTCGTTATTATCAGGTGCTATATCACCGTAAGTAGAAAATATCTTATCCCGTCCAATAATTTTTTTACCCATATCCCATAATTTATACACGCTGTATGTTTCATCGATGCCTCGTGAATCAAATGGAGCGAAAGGTTCCATTTCTAATCCATACTCTCCCACGATTTTTATTAACTTATCATTCAAGTATTTCACAGAATCGTGAACTAACGTCTTATAACCCAGCTTATCCCAATTTTTGACAAGATTATGACCGAAAGGACCGACACCGTTTATAAGAACAAGTTCTATTTTCTTTTCCCTCAATACCTCGTATATTTCTTTTGCCAACCTCTTAACGTTTTCAATTCTTATATACTCGTCAGCGCGTCGCTTTATTTCTTCGATGCTCAAAGGAAAAACTTTCGCATCTTTTCTCGTTAGTATTGAACCGCCGAGCTTCAAAACTATTTTCTCTCCCATAACTTATCAAACGTAAATTTGTAAGAGAACAATAAAAAGATGCTTTTTATGTTACGGTACTCTGCTGGCTGCACCAGTGAGCTCAGGCATTTCATACGGAATCCCTAGCTCGTCTCTTATAGCATTTGCTAGTTTGAATGTACGTTCTTTCAATATCTGTATGTACCTTCTGCGCACATTGTTGTACATAAGTTTGTGATATAACCATATGAAAGGCATCGCTATGACTTTTTCGAATATGTTGCCGAATTTGTACTCTGTTGTGATTTCAGGCCTTATTTCCATGTAAAGCATGCCATTCGTACCATTCGGGTCAGATGGCTGTTTGCCAAATGTTCTGATTTTCACTTCAAACGTTGTAAACCTGTCAAATTTGGCATCACCGAAACGAGATATGAAAAAGAAGTCCCTAGGCTCACATGTTACATCCCATCTGAAGTCATCTTCAAAAACGTTCTTACCACGACCATGGAAGATAATCTGTAAGGTCTTAGGCATCATACCATAGATTCTAAACGGATTCGGACCTCTATAATCTATTGTTATTTTATCTTCCGGCGCAAGTACAAAATCAAAAATTTTATATGAACTCGGCATTCTAACCAATTAATAATTATATTTTTCCTAATTAATTCTTTTTAACATAATTCTTTTTAACACTATCTCTAAAAGACTCGTCTAAAAGAAATTTTAATATCTAGCTTTTGTCAAAAGATTGAAAAATTCTTTCAATTCGTTCTGTATCTGTAAAATCGCATCTCTGCATTCAAGTATCCATCTGTACCTTCGCTCCTTGTAGAAAACGCGGTGGTAGAATGTTCGGAACATTTCGTAGAAGAAACTGCGCTCCCATAGTGTATCCTGTGGGTATTCGGTCCTTACTATGCCTGTTATGGTGAAACTGACAGTGCCTTCTTTGCCGAATTCTTTACTGGGCTTTAAATCGCCTTTCATGGATATTTCGAAATACATGTAGCTGAATTTATCCAGATCCTTTACGACTTCGAAGGACGCACCAAACTTTTCTTCTGGTTTGGAGCGGTCCCAGTTGAACCCCTTTTCCTGGATGTTCTCTCGCGGTATGTTCAAGCTCCTTGTAAGAATATCTATAAGCTTAGGATAAGCTTTGTCAGGATTCGGTCCAGAATAACTGAAATCTATTTTAGGCCTATAAGTCAGGCAACGGTCTTCAAGCAGGAGTTTGGCTCTTGCAAATATTGGCATTTAATCATCTTTCAAGCTTAACCACTCAAACAACAAACCACTCTATTACAATTTTATTAAAACAGCTATTAAAATATAATATAGATACTATGCTGATGAAAATTTTCGGTGCACTTTCACTGCTTGTAGGTTTTTTTCTTTTGATTGGCGGTCCAGGCGACAGTAGTATACAAATAATAGCTTATGGGAACACAGCGCGTTTGCTTGGGTTAATATTGATATTAGTCGGCATAGTGCTGGTAACATTTTGATGGGTAAAATTCGAGGTAAAGTTTCAATTAAGGTGATTAAGGCGATCTTATGGGAAGCGCAATAGCTACTCTGCTTAAAACACCAGAAGTCAAAGCAGGACATACACCAGATTGGAAAATACAGCCAAATGCTTATACAATAGAAGGAGAGCTTTATCATACATCGCCACTTAGTGTTAGCACAAACAGCATTGACTTTACATCATTCCCAGGCAAATGTAGTGGGCTTCTTTTCAGTCTTATGTTTTGGCTTAGTAAAGCAGGGCACAAAGTTTTAAAAATCGAAGATAAAATGGAGATATCACCGATACATCAACAGTTCTACCAAATAACAATACAACAAAAGCAGACACTCGAAAGGCAGATAAAAGAAGGGTTAGCAGGTGTATCAACTTCAATAACAGATTTCGAATTGCTTTTCCACGACTTACGGAAATACAAAGAGTTTATGGATTATTTCATAGGAAGGGAACATGCGCTGAAAACAAAGGACAACAAGCTGTTGATGAAGACCGAGCAGAGCTTGAAAGCGATATTCATAGACCAGGTGGATGTGCACACAGGTGAAGGTATTTCGCTGAAGCATATCGCTCCGCGTTGGCCGACAATTATTGCAGACTTTATGCAGATGAAAGACAAGGACACAGATCCGAAGAAGATTGCAAAAGACTACAAAGTTTCAGAAGCAGAGGGCGTTGTGCTTTCGACCAAAAACAAGCTGTATATCGAATGGAGAGGAACATTTGAAAAAACTGTGAAAGAGCGTTACCAGCGATTGCTAGGAATGGTACAGTCACGCAAGTTTTCAATCGACGAATACAAAACCATGCTAAAACCATACATAGAGAGGTACAGGTCTATAAAAGAAATGGGCAGAGAAGAAAGTGGTCGGAAATATCTTAGGGCTATCTCTTGGTTCCGACCAGGTGCGCAGGCAGTATCTTATGATTGGACAACTCTTTGGGCATTTAAACCCATGTCACGGCCAGAACTTAGTAGGGTGTCCTACGAAAGAATGGAAGGCGATGAAAGTATATTGAAAATACGTTTCTGCCCGAGTTTTAAGAACGTAATTAAGAAAAACATAAAATTTCTGAGAGCCAACGAGTTGGGAAAGCTACCCCTATCGCCAACAGGAATAGAGCCTTTGGACAAATGGGTATGGGCCCTTTACAAGTACATAGAAGATTATTACAACGTCAGGTTCAGCCTGAAAGAATTTCTAGAAATCAGAAACGAGTTTGTAAAAGATAGTAAGTGGGGTGGCCAGAGCGAACCACATTTCAAATGCTTCGAAACAGACATAATGCGCATAATCTTACGGTTGCCGGATGGCACAGAATTGGAAGATATGACTTTCGCACCGATTTTTTTCTTCTTGGATACCCAGAACATGATGCTATTGCGGTTTTTAGAAGTGAAAGCGCAGGAAAAAGCTTTGGAAAATTACATAAACGAAATGCTTGGCGATACAACAAAAGGCATAAGACTAGAAAAGCTTTCCGAAGAATATGAAAAGCTGTTCCACGTCTACCCTGAAGAAAAATCAGAAAAGGAAAAGGTGGCTGAAATATCAGCTGCAGAAGATTTGCGAGCAGCCAGGGAAAGAGCGCAAAAGCAAGTAATGAAAGAAGCAACAGAAATGAAAAGACCTTTCAAGTTTTTCAAAGGTGGGCCATATGAACCAAGATTCGATGATATGGTGACTGGACCGTATTTCGATGATATAGGTGCCAGTATGCAGAAAGTATGGACTTTTTTGAAAGCGAAGTTCGATGTGCCCGGATTCAAGATATTTGGTGCAAAATAATTTGTAGAACTATGCCTACAACGCTTACGATGTATTAAATTTTCGAATGGAGTTGTTTGACATCGAAGATAATAAAGAAAAACTTAAGCTTATGGTGGGGGTATCAAGTGGTCTTTATACAATCGCAAGACCCCCTGAGCTGGCATCTGTTGTCCGTAAATTAGGCTTTGGGCTAACACGCGGCACTAATGCAATTGAGATAGCTGGAGATGTGCCACACGAGATAGATTTCACTCAAGGTAAGGAATTGCGTCACATTGCAGAGAAGCAGGGTCTTACCCTATTACTTCACGGTTCTTTGACGGTCCCGATGGCCATGCCTGAACGTGGTGAGTGGCGTGATGCACAAAATCATATACAGAAATCTATACGCTCAGCTGTTATGGGTGGGTGCAAATATGTGAACTTCCACGCCTGTTTGCATTTCTGGCTTGAGATGATGACATATGCTGGACGCAAACTAACAATGGCTTTCTGTGATCATGAAGGTAAGTTTATAGACAAGATTTTGAAAGAAAATGATAAATTGAGAAAATGGTTCATTGAGAAGAAATGGGATATTTATGGCGGTGACATACTGGACAATGACGAGAGGGTAAGAGCTCAAATAGAAGCTGATAGAAAAATAGAAGAATGGAGACGAAGAGAATTAGCAGAAAGATTAAGGAGAGGGTTGCAAGGCCTCCCCGAGGAAGCTAGAGGAAACATAGAGAACATAGTAGAGCGTATATTGACTACAGGTGTTATACCGATAGGTTTGCCAGAAAACATTAGAGGAGCTCTACAAAAGATTATTGAGGATATGAGAAGTGACGTTGCTGAACAGGGCGCTAAAGACAGAAAAAAAGCTTTTCAAGATGTGATAGAGAAAAAACTCGAAAAAGGAGGAAAGTGGGATAGTGAGGAACTGCGCGCTGTTGTTGGGATAATAGATGGGTATCATATAATAGCGCATTATCTTTATTACAGCAACGATCCAATCTGGCAAAGAATGTATGAAATGTACAAAGATGTTTTAGAAAGTGGCAGGTATAAGACAGTAACGTATTTTAAGAATGGGAAAAATTACACCTATTCCCCTCGCGGGTTAGAAGGTGAGGTTGATTATTGGTTAGATGCTGCTTGGGAAAAAGCTGAAAGTGAAAATGACAGGGAGTTCAAAGAATTCTACTATGCTGTGTGCGCTGCGAAATACATAGAAGGCCATATGTCCATTGCGCTAAAGTGGATGAAAGATGAGAGCCCTGAAGGGCTGATAGGAGGTATAACGGCTGAAGTAAAAGATGTTGAAGAAATTGAGAAATTGAGAAAGAATGCAAAAGATATTAGAATCACATTGGAAATACCAGATGCACGCTCCCCTGAATACGCCGGGCTTTATCTAATATGCCGGCCGAAACAGATATATGCTGCTGTAAAAACTATGCTCGCTCGGCTCAACACTGATAAACTACTTATGTTGATAGATTTCGAGCATATAGCTACGCAAGGATTTGATCCCTTGAACGAAATAAGAGATTTCGTAAAACTAGCACCCGATGCTGGTAAATACATATTATCATTGCACGTTACAAAACCTACGCCGCTTCATCATCATATACAGGTAGAGATAGGAGATGTAGAGGTCTATAAACTGCTTTGGGAACTTGCAAAAGTAGGACTTGGAAAATATCACACAACTTATTTAATTTTTGAGCGTGGTGGTGAAAGAGATCCATTCAAACAAAGCGTCACAGCAATAAGGTTAATGGTAGAGCAACTGAATCAGGGAACTACACCAGAGAACCTGATAGGCAAACCGAAGTTTTTCGGAGTAGCTGGTCCTACACCAGGTTCAGAAGAGCGGCAGCGTGTTATAATACAAGAGCATGCACGCGACCCAATAGAAGGTCTGTTGGTCGTCCCGGAAGAGACGTATACATCTCTTGGAAAAGCCGGTATCGCAAAGATTGGCAAAGAAAAATGGAAAAAAGAAGAGTTGAGGTAGTAGGCAAATAATTAATCTTAATCTGAAATTAACTACTCAAAAGTGATGGTAATCTTTATATATCCTACGCAATAAAGCATATGTATATGTCTTCAGAAAAGCATACGTCCTCAGAAAAACCATCAAAACCAAAACTGTTGAGGCCTATGGACAAACTAGAAAAAGAACTAGAAGACACGAAGCTTGTTAGAATTGAAGAAGAAACAAAACACAAAACAAGTGGAAGTGTAAAGAAGGCTAAAGGCTCAGAGAGTGGTAGGGTTCCTGAAGAAATTTTTAAAAAAGTCGTCAAATTCACAAATGCTGCGCGAATGGAGTATGGAAACATAATCAAATCAGTTCTTATTTTCGGTTCTGCTGCACGGGGCACAATGAAAAGGGGGTCGGACGCGGATGTATGGGTTGTTCTTGATGATACTGCTACAAAAAGCACAGCCGACCTGAACAAAATCAACACACACTTGTATCTTATTGCCCACGGACTCAAAGATCTGCATATCCAAACCACAACACTCACAGAATTCTGGCAATGGATGAAACTCGGGAGCCCGGAGCTTGTAAATTTTCTGCGCTACAGTTTGCCTATATACGACACTGGGTTCATCAAACCAGTCAAACAAATGCTGGAAATGGGTCTTATACCGCCAAGCGAAGAGGCAATAAAGCTGAAAGCTCGTACGGCCAAGACGAGGCTGAAAAAAGTCAAGCTAGATCTTAAATCAATGGTTTTTGACTTGCGTTACACTGCTCTGGATATCTGTCAGGCTGTTGCAATGCATTACTATAAAAAACAGCCGGACGCAAAAGATATGCCTAAAATTCTGAACAAATTGGTGAAAGACAAAAAGTTGGAGCGCGTATACGTCAAAAAATTCAAACAGCTGAACAAATTGTGGAAAGATATAGACCACGAAAAAGTTAAAGATATTAATGCAAAGTACGCAGAAAGCGCGCTGGTTCTGGCAAATGAAATTTTCAAAAGAATGAACAAACTTTTACCGAAAGGTATCCGAGCAGAACAGAAATGATGCAAGAGGGCGATTAAAAAAATGAAAAGAAAGAGAAAACCTAACAAGAAGAAAGAGAAACCTCTGCTAACAAAAGAAGAAAGGGTAAAAGAAGTTAAAAAATTCACAAAAGAAGTCTTGAAAAAATACGGTAAGCTTATCAAATGTGTAGTTGTTATGGGTTCCGTTGCGCGTGAAGAGTTTAAGCCAAAGAGTGACATAGATGTTTTCGTAGTGATTGATGATACAGCAAAAAAAATGACACGTAATATGCACGATCAAATAGACTCGGACATAGAAAAAATAGCAAAGAGCACTTCCAAAGTTTTGTCCATTCAGCCTAGCTACACACTAACAGAATTCTGGGACTATGCGCGCGTCTGCCACCCGATAATCTACAATTTTATTAAAGAGGGCATAGCCGTGTATGATGCTGGATTTTTCATGCCAATCAAGCGATTATTGAAAATGGGTCGAATACCATCCACACGCGAAGCAATCGAAAGCTATATGGAAGGCGCGCCGAAGAAGCTGATGCGTGCAAAGACTGTGAAGCTGCTTATGCTTGCCGAGGATTGCTATTATGCTATGCTTAATACAACGCAGGCTGTTTTGATGTTCATGGGCCTAGCTCCGCCTGTGCCGAATAAAGCATATGATGATGTGAAAAAGTTCTTGGTTGAGCCTGGCATACTTGAGCCGAAATATGCTGAGTGGCTCAAGGAGATAATTAAAGTCCGCAAAAAGATCGAGCACAAAGAAATGATGGATGCGAGCGGAGCATTTGTAGACGAATGGATAGACAAAGCAGAGAAATACGTAGAAAAGATGTTTGGGCTGTTAAACGCGCTAGAGCTCCGCAAGATGGAAAAAATCCTAGAGCGGACGCACGAAGTTATGTACAAAGCAGCTATAACTGCACTTAAGAGCTTAAAAAAGATGCCTGAGAGAGAATCGCAGATTCCTCTTGTGTTTAAACGTGAGTTCATCGACGCAAAACTAATAGAGCCATATTATTATGATATTTGGAAGCGCATCGAAAGCATGAAAAAACAAGTAGATACAGATAAAAAGAAAATACGCGACATTCCGGAAAAAGAAGTCTATCAGATGCGTGAATACATCCGCAAAATGATACGGGACCTTGCAAAAGTGTTAAAGGAAAAGGGAATCAAAGATGTTGAAGAAGACGTAAAAGAAGAAATTGAAACACAGCCCAAAAAAGAAAATGCGAAAGAAAATAAAAATTAGTTTTACTCGTCCTTAGCTCGCTTTTCGACTTCTTCCACAATTCCTAATTTTTCTATGAGCTCTTTATAGCGATTTCGGATTGTGACTTCAGTAACACCTACGATGTCTGCAACCTCACGCTGCGTTCTCTTTTCGCCTCCTAACACACAAGCAACGTATATCGCAGCTGCTGAAACACCTGTTGGACCTTTTCCTGAAGTGATGTCAAATTTCTTAGCTTTTCTTAGAATCTCAATTGCTTTTGCCTGTACTTTGTCGCTCAATCCAAGCAGGCTACAAAAGCGTGGGACATAATGCACAGGGTTTGCAGGAAGAATTCTTATGCCAAGCTCCCTTGATATATATCGATATGTTCTACCGATTTCTCTTTTTTCAACCCCACTTGCTTCTGATATTTCTTCAAGAGTACGTGGTGTTTCGAATTCTCTGCTCACAGCATAAGTTATGGCCGCCACAACAGATTCTATACTTCTTCCGCGGACTAGGCCTTTGTTTACAGCTTGCTCGTAATATCTTGCTATTCTTTCATGTACAGGGTGAGGAAGACTCAAAAATGAAATTACTCTTTGTAACTCAGAAAGCGCAAATGAAAGATTCCTATCCTTAGATTTTATCAATCGTTTGTGCCATTTTGTCAATCTGTAATATTGCGCTCGCTTCTTTGCTGGGACTTTATACAGCTCGCCAAGACCTTTTCCAATTTCAGTTGTAAGCCCTTTGTCATGCTTAGTAAAAGTCAAAGGTGCTCCACCTCTAGCACGCCTGCTCATCTGTTCGCTGTCAAAAGCCCTCCACTCCTGTCCAGTATCAACAATATCGTGCTTCATAATAAATCCACATTTGGCGCAGTATCTTTCGCCTCTAGAAGCATCCTCGATAAAACGTGTGTTGCCACATTCAGGACAAACATGCTCTCTTCTTATAGGAGTCACAAGAGCTTTCGTAGTTTTTTTTCTTTTTATAGTTTTTCTTTTTCTTGCTTTCGCAGGTTTTCTTTTTGTAGTTTTTCTACTTGTCTTGGTTTTCTTCTTACGTGCCATTTTTTATCACTCTATAGTGAAACCCACAATTGAAACTTATTAAACTATGCACCAAAAGGTATTTAAAGCTTACGTTTTTGACTATCTTCTTGTTCCTGCTCGCAGTTTCAAGCACGACGGACATTCTATCCATATGTGCACATTCTATCTTAACATTTGTACCTTAAAACTCCTATTTTACGCAAGAGATAAAATTATTGAAATGTAAATAAGATTATTGATTTTATTGATTAAAAAATTGGTGGAAGCATGGTAAAAGACTTTCCTTTAACTCCGTTGGAGCGTGTGATGCGAAAGGCTGGTGCAGAACGTGTCTCAGGACCTGCAATAAAAGAAATGAAAAACATAATGCTTGAAATCGCGGACAAGATTTCAATGAACGCGATGGCCGCTGCAAAACATGCGAAACGTGTTACAATTAAAAGAGAAGATATAGTGCTGGCAACAAGATCTGACAGATCGTAAAAAATCTGACAGGGTGTGAAAAAATGAAAATTAGCGCGATTATAAATAAGCTTAAACCTGGCGGATTCATACTTATAGATGATGTACCGTGTCGCGTGGAAAAAGTACAGACAAGTTCTACTGGTAAGCACGGACATGCAAAGGTACGAGTAGACGCAATCGGAATTTTAGATGGCCGCAGACGAAGCATGGTCAAACCGTCTGGCGAGACTGTTGGCGTACCAATAGTAAATAAACACATTGCGCAAATACTTGCAATAGTCGGCGAGAATGCCCAGCTCATGGACATGGAGAGTTATGAGGTGTTCGAACTTCCAATACCAGAGGCGCTTAAAGATCAGCTTGAAGCTGGTAAAGAGATCGCGTATTTTGAGCTTGTAGGAATAAAGACATTGAAACAAATCAAGTAAAAAGTTTTATCAACAAACGAACAAATTTTTTTAAATAAGGTATTTTTAAAACGGAAAAAACAAAATAAATGTATGTGCATGGAAAAAAAGATGATAGCCTTTACGGTCTTGTTAGGATTTCTAATAACTGTAGCAACGTCACTTGTCCCTAATATGTACGTTATCGGCGAATTTCCAGATGTGAGATGCGTTTCGACTCCTATTGTTGGAGTCGGCTATTGGGGAGTACCTTTACCATGGATTAAGCAGGTAGTATATCCTGGAGCGCCTAAACAAATCATTCCATCGCATTTCATACTTGATGTGGTGTTCTGGATAGTGGTCGTGTTCGTGATAAAGCTGTTCTACCTTACAGTAATCAAAGGGCAAAAGCCGAGGAGAAAAACAATACGCAAGGCCAGGCGTAAAAAGAAGAAAAGAAAACCTAAGAGAAAAACAAGAAGAATGAGACGGAGATAGCTTTCGACTGCATAACTTTCTTTTATTTTATCTAATTTTTTACACAATTTAATTCATTTTTAAATTTTTAATCCTGGTAAACAAGAATTAAAAAGATAACTATCTAAATGATTGAAATAAGGATTTGAAATAAATGATTGAAAAAAAAAAGTTTGAAATAAAGGTCTGAAATGAGAATTTTAAATAAGGCAGATTTAAATGAAGCGACTATTCCATAACGGAGTATTGGTGTCCAAGTACGGACCGAGAGGATTCCATGTGCGTATCAGAGGCAAGAGTATAAAGCTCAGCCCAGTGCAAGAAGAGATGGCTGTTGCTTGGGTGAAAAAACTGGGTACAGACTACGTAAACGACAGCATATTTGTTAGAAACTTTTTCACAGATTTTGGAAAGGCACTTGGGATTGACGGAAAAGTCGCCAGAGAAGATTTTGATTTTTCTGAAATAGAGAGATTCGTCGAGCAGGAGAGAGAAAAGAAGCTTAGCATGTCTAAAGAAGAGAAGAAAGCACTTGCAGCACAGCGGAAAAAAATACGCGAAGCAAACAAAGAAAAACATGGATATGCAGAAGTAGATGGTGAGCGAGTCGAGATTTCAAATTATGTTGTTGAACCGAGCTCGATATTCATGGGCCGTGGCAAACATCCGTTGCGCGGCAGATGGAAACAAGGCGCAAGACAGAGCGATATAACATTAAACGTATCACCCGATTCAAAAATCCCTGCAGGTGATTGGAAAGAGATTATTTGGGACCCGAGCTGTATGTGGATCGCAAGATGGGACGACAAATTGACTGGGAAGAAAAAATACATCTGGCTTTCTGAAACATCGTATATTAGACAAAAAAAGGAAATTGACAAATTCGAAAAGGCAAACGAGCTGGCAAAGGAATACAACCGAATCAAAAAGCACATCATGGAGAATCTAAGCTCGGAAAACCAAAAAAGGAGAAAGATAGCAACTGTTTGTTATTTGATAGACGTGCTTAACATAAGGATCGGTGATGAAAAAGACAAAGATGAAGCTGATACTGTTGGCGCTACTACTTTGACAAAGAAGAACATTATCATAAAATCTGGCAACATCATCGAATTCGATTTTATAGGGAAGGATTTTGTGCGATTGAAAAGAGAAATCAGGCTGCCTGACCAAGTCGTGAAGAACATCGATGAGCTGATCTCAGCTGCAACAAGCCCAAAATCTTGCATATTCAACGGCGTACGCTCTGAAAATGTGAGCCTTTTTTTGGACGAGATCGCGCCTGGGATGAGCTCAAAAGTTTTCAGAACATATCATACCACAGAAGCTGTAACAGGCTTTTTGAAAAAAGCTGATGTGGATAAAAACGATTCTGAGGCGCAGAAAAAACATGTTGCAAAGATGGCCAACCTTCAAGCTGCTATACTGTGCAACCACAAACGCAAAATCCCAAAAAGTTGGCAAGCCTCGTTGGATAGGAAAAAGCTGCGGCTAAAGTTGCGCAAAGTAAAGGCGAAAGAAGCTGTAAAGAAGCTGGAGCAGAAAGCAATTGAGCATGAGCGGAAATACGAAGAGAAACTGAAAAAATATCAAAACCAGCTCGCAGAAAGAGAAAAACAAGGAAAATCTGTCAAAAAGTTGAAAGAGCGCATCAAGAAACTAAAGATAAAACACAAGGAGCGCATGAAAAAGCTTAATGAGCGTGTTGAAAATAGAAAACAACGCGACAAAGCTTACATAGAGAAACTGAAACTGCAGATCAAGGAGCAAGAGGCAACTCGGGATTATAATTTGGCCACATCGCTGAAAAGCTACATAGACCCACGGGTGTATAAAAAATGGTTCGAGAAGTTCGGTTTTGATTGGAAGGATTATTACCCCAAAACGCTTCAACGCAAATTCTCCTGGATTGAAAAAGATAAAAAAGAAAAAACAATAAATTAATAGAGTATTATGGTGAAAAAGAAGCGGCGGAAAAGTTCTAAAAGATCTAAAAGGGCCAAAAGGCCTAAAAGACGCAGCAGTTCAAAAGTGCGAAGGCTGTACAGATCAGGAAAAAATAAGATAATAGGCGGAGTTTGCGGCGGCGTTGCTGAATATCTAGATGTGGACCCGGTGATAGTCCGGCTTCTATGGGCCATTGGTGCATTTGCCTGGGGCACTGCAATTCTTCTGTACATAATAGCATGGATAATAATGCCTAGAAATCCTGATCATAGATGGTAGCACATGCTCAGAATTCACGCATTTGTCTCAGGAATGGTTCAAGGAGTCTCCTTCAGATCTGAAACGAAAAGAATAGCCAAAAATTTAGACATTAAAGGCTGGATTAAAAACTTACCAGACAATAGAGTTGAAATTATAGCAGAAGGGGAAAAAGATAAGATTGATGTATTGATAGAATTTTTAAAGAAAGGGCCTCCAGCTGCAAAAGTAGATAACGTAGATGTGAAAATAGAAAATCATAAGGGTGAATTCAAAGATTTTAGTATTAAGTACTGGTCATCTCCTTAAGAATTATCAACGAAACTCGAAATCAAAAAAATTATGTTTTTATTTACGCTTAAATGGAAAGTTATTATAGTGAATGTATGAACCCGTTTCTTTTAATAGCGCAGATAGGAATGTTGCTTGTCGGATTGGTTGCTGTGCTTTGGTGGAAAATAAACAAGAAGGTGAAGTGGAAGTATTTTTGTTTTGGAGCATTGTTGTGGATAATAGCCATAGTACCAAAAGTCATAATGGATTTTACAGTATCGGCTTATCTTTTAGTGTGGTTAAGCAGTTATGGAATTGCTGCGATGCTGGTTGGTATGGGACTATATGTTGGTCTTAGAACTGGATTTTTCGAATCTGGCTTTAGCTATCTGGCAATCGCAAAGACCAAATTCAGAAAAATGAAATTGAATGAAGCGCTGGCATTCGGCATAGGCTTCGGTTCGATAGAGGCGATTGCAATAGGCCTTATAGGATTAATTAGTATGCTTGTTCTCATTTCAAATCCTGCACTGGTGGAACTTCTCCCGCCTGCCCAACAAGCAGCCTTAGATCTGCCGACTATCCTAGTTTTTGCGCCAATTATAGAAAGGACGGCTGCAGTGATGATTCACGTGTTCAGTTCGATGCTTGTAGTCTATGCTGTTGTAAAAAGAAAAATAAATTACCTGTTCATTTCAATCTTGTTCAAAACTTTAGTGGATGGGATAATACCACTATTGACCTACGCCTTCGATTTAACAACAGTCACTGGGATATACATGATTGAAATCCCGTTTGTTGTTCTCGGAGTGCTGGCCTTTTACGGAACAAAATTGGTCGCAAAGAAATTCTAATTCTAGAAAAATTAGACAATCTTTAAAATCTCGCTGATATCATTTATCTCGTAGTCTGCTTTACCACGCTCTTCTCTGAATTGGCCGTACTTCGCAAGCACTGTATGCATGCCGAGCCTCTTTGCTGGCTTCACATCGCGGCTTATAGAATCTCCCACCATTAATATCTTGCTTGGTTTGAGTTTCAGTATCTTGAACGCTTTTTTAAACGGCATCTTCTTTAATTTCATCACACCTGTGTCTTCAAAAGCTATCACAAAATCAAAATATTTCTCCAGTCGCATGTCATAGAGCCTAGTCCAAGCCTGAAACTTGGGCGCGTCTGTAATTATCACCAGCTTATACTGCTTAGAAAGCGCGGCTAGTGTGCGACGCACGTTCGGATACGGTTTCAGCATACGTCGCTTGGCTTTTCTGTATGCAACAACGCCGGCCGCCAGTATCCTAATATCCACGCTGCCAGCCGTCTTCTTCAGGAACTTGTCGAATATCTTTTGATCCTCTATGCCGTGCATCTTGAACAGCTCTTGGAGAACTGCCCATGCTTCTTTTTTATTCACTTTCAGCCCAGCTCGCACCATCGCTTTTATCGCTGCTTCGCTTGCTTTTCCTTTCATCCGCATAAAGTCTATCAGCGTGTTGTCCAGATCGAACACAATCGCTTTTATTTTTTTCATAGGTTTTTTCACTCCGCTTGATCCAATTCTTTGGGAATAGGGTATAATCCTCCATCCCCTCCTTCTAAAAATATTAGTTTTTTAGATTTTATCATTAACTCGATTTTTCTGAATATCTCTCTTTTTATAATTCCCCTAGATTTTCTTGCTTTAGGAAGTCTATAGATACGCTCGTACTCGTCAACAACATCAGGTGCTAATATACCATTTTGTTCTTCAACTGCCCATAGGATAAATGCTCCAAGAGATACAGGTCTATAGGAAGATGATCTAGCGTAATTTCTTTTTGAGGGTACTGGGAATGCTCTATATGTAGGTAACATAGAAATTTGATAACATTTAAAACTTAAGAAATCTATGTGAGAAAATTAATAACTCAACCGCACGAGCTTCGTCCCACATTCTGGGCATTTCTTATGTTTGTCGCTAAAACTTCGGTTGCATTTGTTGCAGTATTTCATTAATTTACTTTTATTTTCGAGTTAATAATAAAGCAGGATATTTCATTCTAAGAAATGTTAGAAAAAAGTTGTGAACTACCATTTTTCGGATCAAACTATTTATCAAGGTCTAAGGCAAACTCAGGCGATTAGTGGTGGCGGGCTGAAATGGTCGGACGAATCCTTCCATCTTACACCCCCACTCTATCAACCTTATCGTCTATAAGAGCCTTCGTCGCATTCCCGGCTGTTGCCAGTCAGGTCTGCGAACGGCTGCCTATTTTTCCGGGCGGTTTCGAGCTTAGATGCCTTCAGCTCTTATCCGCTATGGCGTAGCTGCCCGGCATTGCAATGTACAACCGGTAAACCAGAGGCCACGGAAGGGTGTTCCTTTCGTACTTTCCCTTCCTTCCAGTCAGGCAACCAACACCTCCAGTAGATAGCAACCGAACTGTCTCACGACGTTCTGAACCCAGCTAACGTCCCCTTTTAATCAGTGGACACCTGCACCCTTGGCTGCTTGTGCACAGCCAGGTAAGGGGGAGCCGACAACGATGAAGCAACGAGCCCCGTCAATGTGGGCTTTCGGGGGCCACAACTCCATTATCCCCGGGGTAGCTTTTCTGACACCGCCGGCAGCCATTAAGGCCAATCCGACGTCTCGCTAGCCCATGCTTTCACACCTGGATTCCTCGCTTTGCAGAATCCAGTCAGACCAGCTTTTACGCTTACACTCTACTCGAGATTTCTTTAAGGCGATCGTATGCGATTCATTAGCTACTCCCTAATGCTCATCTCCGCTTCGTTTATGCGGATAGCTCTGGAGCGGTTTAATCAATACCGCATCCGACCGTGACCTCGATGAGCTGGTCTTTGGGCTCCCTTGATCCGTTGTCAAGGGAGTACCGCCCCAGCCGAACTGCCCACCTGACGCTGTCCTCCGAAGAGTAAGTGATGCGAATACAAAAGGCTAGTGTTACACTTTCCTCTCAGCTTTTGCCTGACGGCTAAGCCTGATAACGAGTCCTAGCTACTCTATACAATCGCAGCCGAATCACAACATCAAGCTGCAGTAAAGTTCCACGGGGTCTACGTTTCCCACTGGAGGTCTCCGGCCAATTCTCCGGAATGACAATTTCGCTGGGTCCCAGCCTGGGACAGTGAGGGAATCGTTAAGCCATTCAGACAGGCCGTCAATTAAACGGCAAGGGATTACGCTACTTTACGACGGTCAGAGTTACCGCCGCCGTTTACCGGGGCTTGGACCTGTTGAAACAGGTTTTGACACACCGGTACTGGGCAGGCATCAGGGACTGTACTAGTGCTTTCGCATTTGCAGTCCCCTATGTTTTTGTTAAACAGTCGTCCCCTCCTGGTCACTGCGACCTGCTGCCCCTTGCGAGGCTACAGGCATGGTTTGTACCGAGGATACACCACCAATTTGCCGAGTTCCCTAGACTGGGTTCTCCCAACACGCCTTTGCTTTCTCAGCATGGGTACCTGTTCCGGTTCTTAGTACGAACATTGGGCATCCTTATGGGTTTCCTTTTCACGGGCTCTAGGAATCGACTGAACTCCGCATACACGAAGCTCTTCTGTGTTCACCAGTTTCTCCTCGTTATAAGACTCCGCTGGCTTGCACAGCTAACTTGCGTCAGTCCATCCAAAAGCGTTAGAAACCTATCTTGCGTTGCCGCACGTATCCCAATGGCGCAGGAATATTAACCTGCTTCCCTTTCCCCAATCCCGATTAAGGTATGGGTTAGGATCGGCTAACTGCCAGCTGATGACCATTGCTGGCAAACCCGCACCCTTTAGGCGGCCAGGATTCTCGCCTGGCTTCTGCTGCTACTCATTGCAGGATATTCGATCCTACGAGGTCCACACGAGCTCACGCCCGTGCTTCTGCCCTCGCAAGACGCCTCTCTACTGATTTTTCGCTAACACAAAAAATCCCGAGGTATCGGTAGCCGGCTTAGTCTCTTCCATTTTCAAGGCTCAATCCCTCGGTAGGTAAGCTGTTACGCACTTATTAACTGATGGCTGCTTCTGAGCCTACAGTCCTACTGTCTGAGAAATTGAACTCCCTTTGTCGTTTAGCCAGCATTTGGAGACCTTAACCTCGGTCTGGGTTGTTCCCCTTTCGGGCACCGGGCTTACCCCGATGGCCCTCACTCTGGTCTTCTCAGGCAGCAACGGATTCGGAGTTTGACAAGATGGCTGGGCCTTTCAGCCCTTGACCAACTAATCAGTATCTCTACCCCGTTGCTTACCTCCAACCAGGCTGCGCTAACACGCATTTCGAGAGGAACCAGCTATCACCGGTCTCGTTAGGCTTTTCACCCCTATCCCCAGATCACCCGAGCGAAATGATACTCAGCACCGGTACGGCCCTCCACCCCCCTTTCGAAGGGCTTCAGCCTGTCCAGGGATAGATCGACCGGTTTCGGGTCTTGTCCCAGTAATTCCTGGCGCTTTCACACCACGTCCCAGACCGCACGAAGCGGTTATGGACCAGTCGCTTTCGCTTTGGTTGCCGGGCGAAAACCCGTTAACCTCACTACTGAAACAAACTCCCTGCATCGTTATTCAAAACGAACGTCATGACACTGTACACATACTGTCGTACTAGTTGTTTGCACAACCCTCCTTCCAGTATGCACCTTCCGCGCCATAACTGACTATACCCGATTGGTTTCAGGTTCTTTTCACCCCGCTTTCGCGGTGCTTTTCAGCGTTCTGTCACCATACTAGTTCACTATCGGACTTCGTTAGTATTTAGGGTTGGGTGTTAATGCCACCCATATTCCTGCTCCATATCCAAGGAACAGTACTCTGGATACCCGCCATTTCCCTTCTTGCCTACTCGTACGGGGCTATCACCCTTTTTCGCGCTGCGTTCCAGCAGACTTCTGATCAGCAAGCGAGGGAAGACACGAGTCCAAACACCACATACTTATTGCCTTACAGCAAAAGTTCGGTTTGCCCTATGCCGCTTTCACTCGCCGTTACTAACAGCATCGCCATTGCTTTCTCTTCTCCTGCTTACTGAGATGTTTCAGTCCAGCAGATTATTGTTGCTCGCGCAACTACCCGAAGGTAACGAATCGTATTCGGCAATCCCAGGGTCTAAGTCTGCATGCAACTCACCTGGGCTTATCGCAACTTGCTACGACCTTCTTCACCTAACGAAGCCTAGCCATCCACCAACCGGGGCAGCTTTGCCTAGACCTCCTTGACTAGTTTGATCCTATGGTAGTTTCATAATTAAATGGCTCATTTGAGACAGCTCGATCTTCAACCGCTAGCCACGCACATCTGTTCGCTTTTGTTTTTGTCCATGCGAACAACCCACTGTACGTTTGTCAGCCAGCGTCAGACGCTTCTGTTATATTCACAGCCTCAACTCTTCAACCCCGATGTTCAGTCAGGATTTGCATACTCAACAACAGCGCCAATGTCGCTATACATATAACTCATGTTATTGAGAATCCGCTCATACTGCAATCAAGCAGTGCACCTTTGCCACATAGCATCGCAAGGTGTCCTCTGTCATCATATCGAATCAGAAACAGAACACGCTCATCGCTAAACAAAGGTAAAACTGAGCGTTCCTACTCTTGCATAGCGACACCGGTAAGAATTATTTTGCACTGAGTATTTATAAAGTTTATTGTTTTTGGAGCTTTGCACTTAAACCCCATCTTGCACTTTAAGTCTGCGGGTTCAAATTCCACCTTGAGCGTCATAAGACTTAAATCTTTAAATTCCTATCTAAAAAAACATGGCACAATCATACTTTTCCAAATTTGCAAAAGAACTATTGGATGTTCTTCATAAAAAGGGGTGGAATGTATATAGATCGCTTGATTTGATGAACGCAGAGGACATAATAAGACAGAACTTAGCTCAGTCTTTAGAGGTAGGTGGAAAATATGTACTTCTTCCTGTTGCAGATAATCCAAAAGACCCGAAACAGGTATTCGATGCATTGGAAAATCTTGCACAAAAACTTGATAGAAAAATGCCGACCATAACAGTGGGATGTGATTCTTATTCACTAACAGGATTCACGTTGAAGGAAAGTGATGTAAAAATTCATACACCTGAAGGAACAACCGTCTCTTACCCGATATTCATACGAGCTTTGGATTCTTTGATTCAAACAAAATAATGTTGGGCTTTCTTAGCCCAGAGTGGCTTTGCACATAAAGTCAAAATCAAGATTAAATATAAATATTGAAAATAAATTCTAATTGATGTTTATGGAATTAAAAGAATTACAAAAATATGTAAGAGATTGGATTAATAATGTAGGTGAGACTAATTGGACAAAATGGAATTATTTCTCAAGATTAGTAGAAGAGGTTGGGGAGGTTGGAGAACAGTTATCTTTGAGTGAAGGTGTTAAAAAACATAAAAAATTTGATAAAGATGTGCTTAAAGAAGAGATTGGTGATGTCCTGTTTGTCTTACTTGCATTATCAAATAAACTGGATATAGATTTATCAGAGGCTTTTAATAAAGTTCGTGAAAAACATAAAAGAAAATTTGGCGATGTGTGAATATGAAAATAAGGGCAGTATGAATTCTCTTTCAGTGGCTTAAAATCCTATCCTGGGCGTCTTAAAACTTAAAACTTAAATCTTTAATCTTAGACTCAGTTATAGGTTAATAATCAACTTGAATAATCTAACTTTTGTCTTTCTTCTTCAGAAATGTAGCCTTTCTTTTTAGCCCAACTCAATAAGGATAAGTTATGAATTACACCTGGTGGTCCTCTATCAAGTAATTTTAATGCTTCATGATAAGTTTTTCCAAGAGACATATAGTAAGCCGCGCCTATAGCAACACTTCTGCTCGTTCCCGCTTCACAACAGACTAAAACTTTTCCTTTATCAATATATTTGTTAATGAATTCGATTGCAAGATCAAAAGCGTAATCAGAAATATAGTCATCGTCATATAGTTGCATTTCTAAGCAAGGTTTACCATCTCTTACTGTTTCCTCGCCTTTTCCATTTAAACAATTAATAACCGCGGCAGATTCGTTATAAGGAGAGGATTTTGTGTAGACCAAATCATCGAATGTCCCTATAACAATTTTTTTAGATTCCAAATTTTCTGACATAGTTATTCAACTTACATTAAAAATATTTAATAATATGTTTATCATTTATTGAGCCCACAAAATTGAGGTGTTGTATCAATTCTCATGCTGGGCGTTTGAAACACTTTAATTCGGATAAAATAATCAATAAACTGTATCATGCCATTTCTTGATTTTTCCCTAGTGCATGCTTGTACGTTTCGCGTCTTAATATAGCACTAGCTAATTTTGTTATTTCATTGTAGAATGGAGATGTACCACCACCAGTTAGAAACTCATTAGAAGCTGTTTCTGGATCTGAATAAATTTTAACAGCTTTAAGCAAAGACTCCCTTACAAAATCAGCACCATATCTAAGATTAAGTATCTTTATTCCATTCAGTATCTTTCTCTTTTCTATAGACTCTATTCTCTCCAAATTCGCACGAATTTGAGGTATATCAATTATCATTTGTTACGCCTCGTATAACTACTCTATAGTGACAATATATAAAGATTTCGGCAATGGCTTATATACGTTAACAGAAAGGCCTAAAAACAAATAGATACTCTCAACTGTAGAAGAAATCACTGTGCGCTGTAAAAAACTAAAGTTTTATTGTGCCCCTTGCCATCGTATGGGATTCTGCAACGTGTTTTTCTAGGTCAGCTCTGGTATCAAAAGTTGAATCACAAAACACACATTGTTCTGCCATGGCTCTCGCTACTTTATTAAAGGATGCTGAAAGATAAAAAGATTTGCGTATTGAAAAGTGGACCGACCGGGGCTCGAACCCGGAGCCTCTGCCTTGCAGGGACAGCGATCTACCATTGATCTATCGGCCCATGAATTATTATTTGTTATGACAAGTTATTTAAATTAACTTATCTTTTTTATTACATCTTTTTTATTTCACCTTTAGAGGAAATAATTAATGGTCTAGATTCTGTTAAAGCTCTAGTGACTTTTTCTCTTGCACTTTCCAATAATCTCCACACTGTTCCACGCGAGGTCTCCATCTTCTTTGCGACTTGTTCTTGTTTTAATTTTTCTAAATCAGTTAATCTCAGTACTTCGTATTCAGGATAAGTCAGCTCGATTGGTTGTGGATTTTTCATAGGAAGTGGCCTGAATTGTTTAGCATGTGGTATTTCTGATAAATATAAATCACCAAAAGGTCTTCCTGGACCTTCGCGTCTTAACGCCCACCTCCAACCTCTACCCCTTCCTCGCCCTCTTCCACGTCCTCTCCTTGGTCTTGGCATAATAAAATAATGGAAATCGATAAATATAAATATTAGCATATGCACATAATTATTGTGTGTTATTGCACGTAATTAATAGTGTACAATAACACAAAAATAAAATAATAAAATAAAAATAGAAATGGAGGTGAAAAATATGCCAGGATTTGATAGAACAGGCCCAAGAGGAGAAGGACCTTTAACTGGACGTGGTCTTGGACCATGCGGAAGAGGCTTAGGTTTTAGACGAGGTTTTGGTAGAGGCTTCGGTCGAGGACGTGGATTTGGATTCAGGCGAGCGTATGCGTATGATTATGGAGATGTTGCTCCAGTTGCACCAGCTTTGACAAAAGAACAGGAAAAAACTATGCTGGAAAGCGAGATGAAAATATTGCAGGAAGATCTCGAAGCTATAAAGAAAAGAATTAAGGAACTGGAAAAATAAGATTAGGCTGAAAAAAAAGAAGAGGTGAAAAAAATGCCAAATGGTAGAGGAGGTATGAGAGGTTTTGCAATGGGACCAGATGGAGAATGTATATGCACTGATCCAAAATGTGGTTATACTATGTCACACGAAAGAGCAAAACCATGTTACGAAATGAAATGCCCTAAATGCGGAAGTTCTATGGTAAGAAAAAGTTAAGACTAGGAGTAACGTAATTTTCTTTCGACCGTTCGTATTGATGCCTGAGGTAGAAACCCAACACACAAATATTAGGAGGTGATCCAGCCGCACGTTCCCGTTACCGGACCAATTGAGAAGTTTTTTTGGACGACTATAATCAATTCACCTCCGACTCATCATCAAATCAGAGTCAAGCCTTGTTGTCATACTTATAGTCTATTAGGTACCTTCTCTGGTCTTACGGCTACCTTGTGGCGACTTAGCCCCCCTCGCGGAACCGAAATTCGAAATACCTAAAGCCCGAAGGCTTGAAGCAATCCTCATTTAAACTCCACTCGGTTGGCTTGACGGGCGGTGTGTGCAAGGAGCAGGGACGTATTCAGCGAACGATTTCACGCCTGCCAAAAGCGATTCCTTATTTTTAATCTTCACTGATTTTTTCCGAAGAAAAAAATCTCAGAGTGTTGCATGAAAGTCATCTAACGCTTGACAGACTTGATGACGTTCGCTTACTAGGGATTCCAGCTTCACGAAGGCGAGTTACAGCCCTCGATCCGAACTAAGCGCGCTTTTAGGGGTTTCGCTTCACCTTTCGGTGTCGCATCTCATTGTGGCGCGCATTGTGCACCGCGTGTAGCCCAGGAAATTCGGGGCATACAGACCTACCGTTGCCCACTCCTTCCTCTGGTTTTTATCACCAGCGGTCTCTCATGAGTGCTCTATGTTCGAAAACACAGATAGCAACATGAGACATGGGTCTCGCTCGTTAACCGACTTAACGGCACGCCTCACGGTACGAACTGACGATGGCCATGCACCACCTCTCGGCTTGTCTGGTAAGCCCTTCAGACTGACCTTCATCCTGCCGTCTTCCCTGGTGAGATTTCCGGCGTTGAATCCAATTGAACCGCAGTGCCCACCCCTTGTGTGCTCCCCCGCCAATTCCTTTAAGTTTCATCCTTGCGGACGTACTTCCCAGGTGGCCCGCTTAACACCTACGCTACGGCACCACAGACTCCCAAGAAGTCTGTAGCACCAAGCGGGCATCGTTTACGGCGTGGACTACCGGGGTATCTAATCCCGATCGCTACCCACGCTTTCGTCCCTCACCGTCAGACCCGTTCCAGCAAGAAGCCTTCGCCACTGGTGGTCCCTATGGGATTACAGGATTTAACCCCTACCCCATAAGTACCTCTTGCCTCTCCCGGTCTCAAGTTCAGTAGTATTCTCAGCACGCCCTCCAGTTTGCTGGAGGATTTCACCAAGAACTTACTGAACCGGCTACGGACGCTTTAGACCCAATAATAGTGGTCATCACTTGAGCCTCGGGTATTACCGCGGCGGCTGGCACCCGTATTACCCAGCTCTTATTCGCCCACCTATTTACAGTGAACAAAAGTTCCAGCAGTGCTGGAACACTCCAGGTTCCCTTATCGCACGTGAATGCATTGTAAAGGTTTCGCGCTTGCTGCACACCGTAGTGTCTGGATTCATGTCTCAGAATCCATCTCCAGGCTCCTACTTACATAGCCCGTACCTGTTATCGGTTTGTTGGTTCATTACACCAACAACAGCCTGATAGGCCACAGACCCATCCTTGAGCGCCAGAGCTTTTGGTATTGGCGCATTCCAGCAACTAATACCTATGGGGCATTAGCCTCAGTTTCCCGAGATTATTCCCCACTCAAGGGTAGGTTATCTGCGTATTACGGAGCAGTTCGCCGAGTCCCGAAGACTCTCAGCTTGCATAGCTTAGTCGAACCCGGATAGCAATGACCGCTGGCAGGATCGACCAGAATTGGCGGGTTTCTACCTCTAGGTTTCACCATCGAACGGCCGGAATTTAAAAATCCGCAACCGGACAATTGAAAACCTACCCAGAACGCTACTCTGGATTTAAGCTTTCTATAACGTGAACTAAAAGAAGTATTTCATCTTTCTGCTGCAACTGTCATCATCAGTTCCAGCTCAGTCCCAAATTGCAAAAGGGACCAAATCTAACTTCAACGCCGTTCACGTGCAAAGTATAATTAGGAGATGATTATATTTAAAGGTTTGGAAATCAAGAAATCAAGCAGCCCTTAATCTACTGAAGATTTCTCCCTCAAATCTCAATAGAGCGTCTACAGCTGATTTAACTCCTCTGTCTTTCTTTTTGTCTTTTACAAGAGCGTCTGTTATAGTGGCTCCAAACTCGTGCAAATATCTCAAAAATAAGAACCCATCATATTTTATGTCAAGAAAATTTGGCTCTTCATAGTCCCAGCCAACCTTCCAATCATTTGGAATATGCTCTTTTATTTTATCAACTAGCCTCTTGCATTGGTAGTAGGACGGCACAAAAAGTATTTTTTTCCAACCACGCTCTTCACAAATTTCCATAGAATGTGTGACATTTTCTTCTGTGCTTGTAGCTTTTTCATCTATTATGATATGATTATCTTCTACTCCTTCATTTTTTAGATATTCGTACATGACGTTGTATTGCCGAACACCCGTGATTATTATGTGAGGGTTGTATCCTTTTTCTTTTAGTTCTCTGTATGATTTTAACGCTGGTCTTAGTCTGTCTTCTGAGCCCCTTGGTCCACCAGGCACAATTATTGCTATGTCATTTTCTCTTTTCATGATAAAACGTCAGAAAATTAGATATTTAAAACTAAGTATTGTCCATAGGTCTATAGCCCAACATTTCTATAGCTGGTGAAAGATCGTAAACTTTGTATTTGTTGTTCGATGTTGCATAAAATATTGAAAAATTAGGTAAATCCTTTTCTATACACAATCTTACAAATTGAGTACAGTCTCTATGACTAAGATATATTGAGTCATAGCTTGGTACACCTACGTCTGATGTGTCTGCTGCATTTATACCACCAAATCTTATGCATATAACCTTCAGCCCACGCTCTGCATATTTTCTACTTATATCTTCCATCCACAGTTTTGTTTCACCATATGGACTGTCCGGATTTTGTGAATCAATCTCAATCAAGAGAAGCTTTTTTGGTAATTTTCCATAGTCTTCACGTGCAATAAAACAATAAGGCTCTTTTTTCCAATCTACACCAGCCGCGTGCACAGAACTTGCCATTATCACTCTAGGATGCGGCTCAACTTCCAAGGCTGCTTTGTAGACGTTCTTTATCATACTTTTATTTTCTGGTAATGCTACAGCACTTGTAATATCTTCTTCCGTATTCCACGCAAGATGAATAACTGCATCGTGTCCATTCAAAATTTCTTTAAATCTTTTATATTCTTTTGCCAAGTCTAACTGGTAAAAATTTGGCGAGTGGATAGGTTTTATGTCTACAAGAGTAAGTTCATATTCTTTCAAGTGTTTTCTTAAAACTGTTCCTATTACTCCTACAGCACCTGTTATTAAAACCTTTTTTCTCATGAGATGAATACTAAACAATAAACTTTAAGAATTCAAATGGAGGGCCCGAACCGGGGATCGAACCCGGGTCAAGGGATCCACAGTCCCCTACTCTACCATTGAGCTATTCGGGCCATTATTTGATGCTGGTGGTGGGATTTGAACCCACGACCTCCGCGAATCACCTTTTATCTTTGTATTTCATTCGGCTGCTCTCGAAACAACCGTCAACGCTCATAAAAGTTTATGAGCACGGCGTTATAGCCAGACTAAACTACACCAGCTTAAACATTGGCGTAATTAACGTAAATAACTTACATTAACTTAACCTAATAAAATATTATTAAATTTAAATAAATTAAGAGTAGGGAAAATTAAAACAGTCTATGGAGGAGCGATGTTGATGAAGATAATTGTTGTATCTGTTCCTGGAGCTGGTAAATCTACTATCTTAGAGCTTGTAAAGAAAAAGGTGCCTAGAGTAAAAATTGTGAGTGTTGGAGATGTAATGTTTGAACTTGCAAAGAAAAAATTCAAATTAAAAGATAGGGATGAAATAAGAAAGAAGTTGTCGATAAAAGATTGGAAATATGTTCAGGGGTTAACAGCCAAGAAAATTTCTAAAATAAAAAGCAAAATATTGATTATAGACACTCACTTGGCCCTAAAATCCCCTCATGGTTATTTTCCAGGATTACCAGATTATATTGTGAAGCTAATTAAGCCAGATAGATTAATCGTGTTAGAATTTAACCCAGATGATGTTCTTGCAAGAAGAAAGAAGGATTTGAAATTGAAAAAACCAGAGTCCACAGAAATAGGAACAATTAGAGTGCCGAGAAAAAAAAGAGATATAGAAACAAAAAAAGCTATAGAAGAGCATCAAAAAATTAATAGGGAATATGCGTATGTAGTTGGAAACGTTGCAAATTGTACTGTAAAAATTATTGACTTAAGATTTAAACAAAAAAAATCATATGAACAAGCATATAAAGGAGCAGAAAAAATTATCGAGGAATTGAAAAATGATTGAAAGAACTTTAATCCTAATAAAATCTGATGCTATTGAAAGAAATCTAACTGAAGAAATTATAAAGAGGTACGAAGACGTTGGGTTAAGAGTAATCGCAAAGAAAACGGTAAAAGCCGACAAAGAGCTTGCAGCAAAACATTATCCAGATTCCGAATCGCAGATTGTTGGTATGGGAAACAAAACTTTGCAGGCAGCGAGGGACGCTGGGAAGCCAAACAGCGTAAAAGAGATATTTGGTACAGAAAATCCAAAAGAAATTGGAATGATATTGAGGGAATGGCTGATTGAATCCATAACATCTGCTCCAGTGATTGCAATTGTGCTTGAAGGGGAAAACGCTATACAAAAAACAAGGAAGGTTACCGGCTTCACAGATCCGTCAAAGGCAGAAAAGGGGACTATACGCGGCGACTTTGGTGATGATTCTATAGACAAATCAAACAGTGAAAGAAGAGCAACAAAAAATCTTGTGCATGCATCTGGCAACAAAGAAGAAGCTGAAAGAGAAATACGTCTTTGGTTCAAACCAGAAGAATTAGAATAAGGTTTCACATCCTTTCATTCAACGCAGCATAAACTATCGGCAACAGCACAGTAGCATCGCCTTCGACATTCACGAATTTCGCATCTTTTCCAATTTTTCCCCACGAAACAGCCTCACGCGGCCGCGCACCTGACAAACTGCCGTCCCACTCAACTGCTGTGCTGATGTACACCGCATAGTCAAGTCCGCCTTTCTTAAGTTGATTCCACCATAAGGCATGATGTTTGCTTATACCGCCACCGATAACCAATGCACCCGAGCGCTTCGCATTCCATACCTTGTCGCTGAGCAGCGTCTCGTCCGCGAGAAGATTTATTTTTAAGTCGTGGTCTTGCGCGAACTGCCAGATATGGTACCCTACAGCGCCATCCGTGATTCCGGGCACGATTAGCGGTATTTTATTCTTCCAACACCAGTAGACAATCGAATCTTCTTTGCGTTCTTGCGCTTCTGGATCATCGTCTATCAGCCGGCCAAACTCCCAAACCAATTCGTGGGTGGATATGCCCTTCTTCTTTTGCTCCTCAGTGAGATTGCTATGGATAACCTTCAAGAACTTCGATATCTTATCTTCCAGTATTATGCCGTATGAGTCGTCTGTCACAAGTACGTTGCCTATCCTGCTTATCCCTTTGTCTTTCAGTTCTCTATCGTCCATTAAAAATTCACCATGATGATAATCCCTATACACGCGGGCGATGTCGTGGTCGAGCGTGCCAGATGCTGTTATAATTATGTCGAACATTTTATGCCGGATGAAATCTTTAACAACACCGCGCGTGCCAGTCGCGTTGATGCATGACGGGAATGAAAAGAAGCGTAGGCAATCCTTGTCCTTTATCATGCTTTCAATAATGTCCACGCCGACTGCAAGTTTCTTTGCTGTAAAACCACCGGCTGCTTTAAATTGTGCTATAAGCTCGTTTACGTTTGTTTTACCGTTGAGTTTAATGTCTTTTACTGGTTCTGTATCAGGCTTCATAGAGAATAAAGTAACTCTAATAATATAAAAATGTTAATTATAATTTATGCCAAAGACAATCTCGATGGAAAAAGAAGTTGTCACGCTGCTGAAAAGCGCAGGAGTAGAAAGTATAGAAGAAAAACTAGAGCGACCGCCGGATCCGAAATTTGGTGATTTGGCGTTTCCATGCTTTGATCTTGCTAAAGTACAAAAGAAAAGCCCGCATGATATAGCAAAAGATATTGCTGAAAATCTAAAACTCGAGGTCGCGGAAAACATTCTGAGAGCTGAAGCAAAGGGCGGTTATATTAATTTTTTCTTTGATTGGGAAAAAATATCATCGGAAATTTTGAAAGAAATTATAACAAAGGATAAAAAATACGGCCGACCTACAAAACTGAAAAAAGAAAAAATAATGGTTGAATATTCCCAGCCAAATCCTATCCACTCCATGCATATAGGCCACGCACGCGGTACTTTCCTAGGCGATGCACTTGCAAACCTCTTCGAATTTATGGGACATAAAGTAATACGTGCGAACTACATAAACAACTGCGGCCTGCAAGTGATGAAACTTGCAACAGCACTACAATTATGGGCAAAAGGGAAAAGGCCGGACGAGAAGCCTGATCTTTGGCTTTGGAAATATTACATCAAATACCATGAAGAAGTAAAGAAAGACCAGTCGATTGAAGCTAAGGCACGCGAAAATCTAAGGCTGGTTGACGTGGAGAAAGACAAAACGGCGACAGCGCTGCGTGATAAGATTGTTAAATGGTGTGTGAAGGGATTCAAAGAGACGTACAAGAACGTAGGCATAGAATTTGATGTTTATTTGTACGAAGGTGATTTTCGTGATGCTGGCAAAAAAATCGTTGAAAGTGCCATTAAGAAAAAGCTGGCTTTTGAGAGCGAAGAGAAAACAATTGTTGCTGATTTGGAAAAACACGGATTGCCTAGTTTTGTAATTTTGAGGTCTGATGGCACTGGCCTTTATCAGACAAGCGATTTGGGCATGACTGTCCACAAATTCGAAAAATACAAACTCGATAAGTCTATATGGGCTGTTGCGTCTGCGCAGAATTTGTACTTCAAACAACTTTTCAAACTACTCGAATTGCTTGGATACAAATGGGCTAAGAATTGTATTCATTTCTCTTTCGACTTGGTCAGATTGCCAGAAGGAAAAATGTCATCTCGTGAAGGTAAAGCTATACTTTTGGACGAAGTTATCAAAAAACTTGGAGATATGGCTTATGAAGAAGTGAACAAACGTAATCCTGAAGAATCGGAAGAAGGCAAGAAAAAGGCAGCACAATCCATAGGGATAGGTGCGCTAAAATATGCAATAGAAAAAGTAGAACCAGATAAAGGAATTACTTTTGATTTTCAGAAGATGCTGAGCTTCGAAGGAAACACAGGTCCGTATATACAATATGCGCATACACGTTGCGCTTCGATACTGAATAAAACCGGAACATGGAAACCGAATTTTAAAACTAAGGCATTAAAAAAAGAAGAAAAAGACTTGATTAAACTGCTGGCGGATTTCCCAAAAATCGTCGAACAGACTGCAAAAGAGATGCGTGTGAACCAGATTTGTAATTATGCTTATGACATCGCTACAACATTCAGCACGTTCTACCAATTCTGTCCGGTGCTTAAAGCAGATACAGACGAGCAAAAGGGTTTTCGTTTATCGCTCGTCGCCGCAACGAAAATAGTTTTGAGAAATGCGTTGTCTATTCTAGGAATGGATGCGCTAGAGAAGATGTGAAATTAGATTACCAGAACTTTGGAAGACCTGTAGCCTTTAATGCTTCAGCTCTTCTAGCTTTTGGAATATAATCTTGTAACGCTTTATCAGCATCAAATTTGTTACTATTTTCTAGTTGATCTTTCCATAATTTATTTAGAACCTCGTTAATTTCTGTTGCATTAGAAATACCCGCTCCTCTTAACAAGGTTCTCCACGATATTCTTACTAAATACCCTAAATCTCTTTCTATCTGAGATTTGTGGCACTTCAAAGCTTCTTTAACTTTTTCCCAAGGTTCACCTGTTATATCTATTAAATGTGTTGGATCTTCCATTAAATTCATTATCTCATACTGAAATAATCTATTAACACGATGAGGCTTACCAAAATCTAGTTGAGATGGTCTCTCACCTCTAAAACTAGCGTTTATTACAGCTTTATAGATATTTCTATGATCTTTATGTGTGTCATGCTCGTAAGGGATTAACAGTGCAGATGGTCCTAGATCTCTTATAGCTCTAATCAATCCGAATTTTAAATATTCGTTGTCAGCGTCAATCTTACCATCAACAACACTGGCTTGTTCAGGAGTATAACCCAAATCTGAAAGATACTTATGAAAATCTATAAGTTCAAAACCAAGTACTTTCTGCGAGTCTTGTATTTCTTTAAGTCTTGTTTTCCCTATATCTTCTTTTTGAGTTAAATCGCCGTACCCAGCTGTACCACGGCTCATTAATAGTCCATAAACATTACAATCATTCTGAACGCATTCGTAAATATATCCACCCGCAAAGATTTCGTCATCAGGATGGGGCAAAACAATTATAATATTTGGATTGTATTTTGGGTCTGTTAGCTCAGTTCCCAAGTTCACCATATTTTCACCACTATTAGATAGTAAAAAAGACTATATAAATTTAACTAATTTTCAATATTTTACATCTTTCAATTCTTCGTACAACTGCTCTAAGAATTTTTTATCGTTTGCTGCTTTAACAACATCGTTGATTTTTTCCTTTGCTATTTTCTTTTTTCCAGCTGAGCCGAGAAGTGTGAAAGGTTCGATGTTGCAATTTACAATCGCATTCGGTGTTGTCCATCCAAATGGTCCCATGAGCATACCTGGATAAATTATTGTTCCGATGCCTGTTTGTGTCCAGTCTGCGATAAATGTTCCTATCTTACGTTGGCCTGTGCTGACAACTTGTCCTTTGACGAGAACTTTAACGCCTTTTTTATCGTGTCTGAGGTTTGCAGTTTTCGTACCAGCGCCAAGATTGCAATGCTCACCGATTACACTGTTGCCAACGTACGAAAGATGTGGCACCTTGGAATTATCCATAATTAAGGAATTCTTTATTTCTACGCCATTGCCGATACGACAGTTGCGGCCAATTGATGTGCTGCCACGGATGTAGCAGTTCGGGCCTATGATCGAACCGTCGCCGATAACTACATTGCCTTCTATATGCACACCAGGCTTTATCTCCACAGCTTCGCCAAGGATTATATTGTTTCTGCTGCCTTCGTTTGCAATCCGTTGTTCGATCTTCATTCTGTTGGCCTCGAACAAATCCCACAGAGTTGAAACACCTTGCCAAGCAGGTATTTTACACGCATACACACGAGAGGTCTCCATAGCCATCTTTATTATCGCGTCCGTTAGCTCATGCTCACCACGTTCCGAGTTTTCAATCTTTTCCAAGTATTCGAAAATTTTGGGCGAGAAAACATATGCGCCTGTGTTCACAATATTGCTTGGCGGATTTGATGATTTTTCGGCTATACCTTCAAGAACCCCTTCGCTATTTGTAACAAGCACCCCATAGCTTTCTGGATGCCCAGATTCAAACGCCCCTACAACCGCTAAAGCATTTTGTTTTTGAAAAGTATTCAACAGCACAGAAAAAGTGCCACTACCGAAAACCTCGTCGCCGTTTACCATTATGAAATTATCATTTATCTTTCCGCTCATAGTTTTTAATGCATCACCTGTTCCGCCGATGCGGTGTTGATGTACAAAAGTTATTTTTACCCCAACAGGACACCACGTCGCGAAAAAAGATTTAATCTTTTCTTCAAGATAGTTAGTGACAATAAAAATCTCGTCTATTGTTGTGCCTTCTGCTTCAAGTGCCAACAGGTCTTCGACTATATATTGTATCATCGGCTTGTTTGCAAGCGGGAGAAGGACCTTAGGCTTTGTGTATGTTAACGGCTGTAGCCGCGTGCCTCTGCCGGCTGCAAGTATTACTGCTTTCATGTTTATCACTGTTTTATTCAGTGCTACTAAAAGTTTTAACTCTTTCGATCATTGTGGTATTGTCTTTATGATATTGTCTGCAATCTGTTTTATGTTTTCGAATTCACTCTTATTAGAGGATTCATAACCCATGGAAATTTTTGCTTCGGTATTTGATGGCCTAAATAGCATCCATCCATTGTCAAAATTAACTCTTACACCATCCATTGTTATGATATCAAATCCTTGAGAAGAGAGTTTGTCTTTTAGTTGCTCTATGAAATAGAACTTTTCTTCTTCTTTAACTGGGATTCTTGCCGCATAGTTATAAAAACGTGGGTATCTTTTTATTAAATCTGATAATTTTTTGCCACTATTTTTCACTATCTTTAAAATTTTCAGACCAGCAATCAGTGCATCATCAGTATAATTGGCTTCTTTGAAAAAATAATGACCAGCTACTTCACCAGACACTAAAGCGCCCTTTTCGAAAGATTTTTCTGCAATGTACGTATGGCCGGCTTTCCATGTAATTGGATTTCCTCCAAATTCCTTTATCACATCATCCACCAACTTCGAACAAAGAACATCATGAACAATTATCCCATTTTTATTTTCTTTTAACGTATCTTCGACCATCAAAGAGAATATATGATTAGTGTTCACCACATTCCCATCTTCATCTACAATATTGATTCTATCGCCGTCGCCGTCAAACGCAAATCCCAGGTTGGCTCCTGTCTCTTTTACTTTTAATTCCAAATCTACAATGAATTTTTTGTCCATAGGATCAGGGGTATGATTTGGGAAATTACCATCTGGTTCACAATAAAGCTCGATTACCTCAGCTCCGCACGCTCTCAGGATTCTAGAATATATCTTACCAGCAGCACCATTCGATCCATCAACAACAACTTTTATGCCTTTCAGATTAATCGGAAACAAAGATGTTATAAATTTAACATATTCGTTAAAAACATCTATTCTTTTGATTTGTCCTGCGCCTTCTCTGAATTTTTTAGTCTCGACCAATTCCTTTATTTTATTGAGACCATCCTCAAAACTAATTGGTATGCCTTTAATGTCCGAAAACTTAAATCCATTATTTCCCTTTGTGAGATGGGATGCTGTTACTGCTATGCTAGACCCGTATCCTAACTTGTAACAAGCAAAGTAAACCATTGGCGTAGGGACAATCCCTATATCAGTAACATTCGCTCCTGATTCAACAAGACCTTTGATCAAACTCCTTTTTATAGATGGTGTACTCAGTCTTGCGTCCCCGCCAACAACCACATTATCACTATAAATTGTTGCAAACGCCCTGCCGATTAGGTAAGCAACTTCTTCATTCAGCTCACTAGGATACTTCCCTCGGACATCGTATGCTCTGAATATATTTTTTTGATTACTCATTTCACTGTCACACTCTTTGCTAGATTTCTTGGTTTGTCTGGATCGCAGCCGCGGAGCACAGCAAGCTGGTACGACAAAATCTGTATTGGGATTATTTGTATTATTGGGTTGAGGTCGCCTACATCTGGTACTTTGATGAAAAAATCGAAGACATCCTTGTTTTTCTTTGAATCAATTCCTATTATGTAACCCCCGCGCGCCTTTATCTCCATTGCATTTGATATTATCTCTTTCTCATTTTCCTTTGATGAAAATACTATGCATGGTGTGCCTTGCTCTATGAGCGCGATTGTCCCGTGCTTTAGTTCGCCACCACTGAAGCCCTCGGCATGTATGTATGACACTTCCTTTATTTTTAGCGCTGCTTCTAGGGATGTTGGGAACTGCAGCCCACGGCCGATTGTGAAAATATGATTCTTGTCTTTCAATTCTTCTGCAAGTTTCATTAGATACTTTCTGGTGTTCGCTGCTGTGAGATTGTATATTATGTTCCACAAATATTCCAGATTCTTCTTCCCTTCATCATATTTCCCTGCTATGGTATATGCAAGCAGTGCGAGCACTGTAAGCTGGGCTGTGTATGTTTTTGTAGACAGCACGCATATCTCTGGACCAGCATTAAGCATCAAAGCCCTGTCCGAGTTCCGATGCAAAGATGAGCCTACTACGTTCACTAGCGACATGACCTTGCTTCCTTTCTGCCTAGCTGTTTTTACTGCATCAAGCACATCAATTGTCTCACCGCTTTGTGACACAGCGATTACCAGCGTACCAGGTGTTAGAAAATTCTCGTAGTTTGAGAATTCTGACCCGAGTACAACATTAATGTGCAGTTTAGTGATCTTCGAAAAGAGATAGCTGGCTGTAAGGCATGCGTGGTACGAGCTACCGCACGCTACCAAAAATACACCTTTTGCTTTTTTCATTTCGTCTGCTATTTCGAAAAGAATTTCCTTGTCCTGATTAGCAGCACTTTTAACAGTCTGCACCTGCTCGGATATTTCTTTCATCATAAAATGGTCAAAGTTTCCTTTTTTAGCCTGCTCAATATCCCAATCTATGCTATGCAACGGCCTTCCAACTTCTTTACCATCTTCAAGGTTAAAAAACTTTACTCTGTTACTGTCCAAAACAACAAAATCGCTATCATGAATATAGATCACATTCTTTGTATGCTCTAAAAATGCTGGTATATCGCTTGCAATGAAATTCTCTCCGTTACCCACACCTACAACAAGAGGCGAACCGTTCCTAGCAGCTACTATCTTTCTTTCACCCTCAAACATCGCTAGGACAGCACAATAACCATCAAACTGCTTTATCGCATCAATGGCTGCATGTTCGAAATCCTTTCCCTTTCTCATCTCAAATTCTATAAGGTTTGGTATAATCTCAGTGTCGGTTTCGCTATAAAAGGTAAATCCGTTTTCCTTTAGCATTGTCAGAAGCTCTTGATAATTTTCAACTATACCGTTATGTATGACAAGGATTTTTTTATTGTTTGAAATGTGCGGGTGTGCATTTGTCTGTGTGACACCGCCGTGCGTAGCCCAGCGTGTGTGACCGATACCGATATTTCCTTGCATGGAAAGGAAGTTTAACCTTTTGTTTATATCATCCACAAGTCCGATATCCTTCTTTATTTGCACTCCATTGCTCCCATCGAATATTGCCATACCTGCTGAGTCATAACCACGATATTCTAACCTTTTTAATCCGTCAAAAATTATTGGAGCAGCCTGTCTCTTGCCAATATAACCGATAATCCCGCACATAGAAAATCACATTAATTCGATCATCTTGTAATCACTCATCTATTAATGCTTGTCTGCCCTTTACAAAACTACATTTGCATTTTTGGCATTCATATGCATTTGGGTAATTTATATCGACTAGTCTTATGTTGTCTGATTTGCATTTTGGGCATTCGATTTGGAATTCCATTTTTCTCACGCGCACTTTTTCCACACGTTTCGTGTTTTTTATATTTATTCGCAGCCTGAAGTCAAAGTTCGAACAAATTAAACAAAGTTTGGAATTTTAAATTAAAGTGGCAAAGGAGTAACAGAGGGTGTGGCGGCCAAAATGGAACAGTATCCTCTGTGGGGTTTGCCTTCCTCTCCCTCCTTTACCTTTTATTTTCTATTTTCAATGTCTATAAAAGAAATCTAAAAGAGTTGCTTTAATGGCCCAGCAAATCAGCGAAGAGAAAGCTTAAAAAGCTTAAACCACTAAAAAAACATTTATAATAGTATAATTAGTATTATAATTTGAAGAACACGTAATTATAGATCAAGTGTGTGTGATCAATCATGTATTTCGTAGAAGAGACAAAAAACGGGCAGAAAGCATACAAAGCTCTGCAATTAAAGCCAAAAAGTTTTAATGTTCTTAACAGTGATTTAGCACAGAGAATTTTAGATGAACTCGCTAAGAGACCAAGTTGTGCTATGGACGTCGCTAGGCGGCTTAAAGAACATGAACAGAAAATTTATTACCACCTTCGAAGGTTGGAAGGCGCGGGAATAATAACTCTCAAACGAACAGAGGTGCGAGTTGGCGCTGTTGCAAAGATTTATTCTGTGTCGCATCCATTTCTTGCGATAAAATTATTCGATGGTGAGCATCTAACAGACGTAAAAACAAAGGTGAGGGAAATAGAATTTTTCAGACCTTTCATCAAAGAAGGCAGACTAGACGCGACGATTGTTGTTGGTTCACCTGATCCTCACGGTAAATATAGCGTCCAAGCCTTGGATGGCTCGGCTGGGATAGACTTGGCACTATTTCTTGGTACATTCTTAAAAAATGCAAAGCCAAACTACAAACTTGATACAGAAATAACAGAAAAAGATATGAATGGTAATCTCATCATTATTGGCGGGCCAAAGGCAAACATAATCATCGACAAATTTAACAAAGAATTGCCAATCTATTTTGATGCAAAGCATGATTTCAACATAGTCTCAAGCCTTACAAAGTCTGTATACAGCAGCGACGATGTTGGGATAATAATAAAAATGAAAAATCCACTAGCAAAAACCAAATCAAGGAGGACCAAAAGTAAACTTAAAAGTAAAAGCGAAACAAATGACAAATATAACGAGAAATATATACTTGTTCTGTCAGGCATACGTTTCAAAGGAACACGCGCGGCAATAATCGCTTTAATTAAACATATGCGTGAAGTCCAAATGGGAAACCGTTTTGACGAGGGTGTAGCGCGTGTTGTGCGTGGAATAGATAAAGATGCTGATGGAAGAATAGACGATGTAGAGTTCTTAGAATAGAAGATAATGGAAAGTGTAATAAGTTTATACTGTTTTAAATATTACGATGAGAAAAATAACACCACTATCTTCCTATGTTAAAGGATATATACTTTTTAAGAAAGGTTATGTTACTGTTGGTTCTTGCGGATTTGTAGAAGTTAAGAGTGAAAGATTTCCTGAAGGGATGCCTCATATACTAAGATTTTTTAGTGATGACCTTCTTGATTATGAGCATACTTGTGGCGCTACAGCAAAGAATCCTGGTCTTTTATGCAAACATACAATCGCATCTCAATTTGCAAAATTCCCAAAGTTGATAGTTCCACCACATAAAGAAGTTGTAAATGTATTTGAGCATTACCGAAAAAGTAAAATGCCTTCTTATATTTTTGATAAAGATGCAAAGCTATATGAAGTAGAGATAGACTTAACAGATCCAGAACTTGCTGGATATCTTTGGACATGTCTATTAGCAAGGTTTATGAGCAGACGACTTCTAAGACTCAAGAAAAGTGCTGTTAAAAACACTTGTAGAAATTTAGTCAAAAATGAAAAATATCTTACAGCAAAATTGAAATATTTAATTTCTTCAGAAGATAAAGAAGATCCAATACATAGAGTTCTTTGCGAATGTAATGGTAAAAGTTTAGGCGATATTATATTGGAAAATGAAGAAGAGGGAATAGAAAATACAAAGGCGATTATATATAGAGCATTCAAAGAAGATTTACTTCTTCCAAAAAAGTTAGGAGAAACTTACCTTAAGGCTTATCAACAATATGATGATTTGGGTTTAGTTCTTTAAATTTCTCCGGCATGTGCATTAACCCAATTCTTTATTGCCGATTTTGCCTCTACTGCCGTTTTTGTTTCATCAGGCAGAGTCCGTTTGATGGTTATCGGTATGATTTGATTTTTAAACTCTTCTTTCGCAATTTCAATTGGAGAAGTCTTTTCTGTTTTTGTGAGCACTGGCGCACCAAGTGCGATCTGAAGAGATCTCGCACCAATAAGCCTCGCAACTTCAAACCTCGTGAATTCGTCATTTGGCCAAAGCAATTACTCAACCTCTATCGATTTTACTTTTTATGTTTTGAACTGGCTTATTTCCTTCATTATATCAACGCTCGACATAAATATCTGTCTGCAACAATAACGATCCAATCCGAGATCAGTCATTACCTTTCCGGAATCTTCACCCTCTTCTACACGTCTTTTATACTCTTCTAACAAATGACTAATAACTTTTCCGCAAGTGAAGCATCGAACAGGAATCATCATTTTATCAACATCGCATATTCATCTTAACATATTCATTCAACACTGTATTCATCTTTTTAGATTCTTCTGACTTAAATTTTTACCTCTTGCTCCTCTGTTTATGCCTTCGACTCCCTTTTCTGCTGCGTGATGGTTTGTGAGGCTCTGTACGCCTAGGGTCGTAAACTAAAAGGTTTCTATCAAAATCCAAAAATTTATTTTTCAAGTTTTTGTCTTTTGAAAATTCAACCAAGCCACGAGCAATTGCCAACCTACAAGCTTCGGCCTGCGCTGATATACCACCGCCTTTTACATTTATAGTGATGTCTACATTCTTCGCGACTTGTTCTCCGATTAAAAGAGGCTCTCTCAACCACAAACGCAATACTTCCGTAGCCCAAAGCTCCAATGGCTTTGAGTTTATTGATATTTTCCCTTTTCCAGGTTCGATTTTTGCCCTGGCAACAGCCTTTTTCCTTTTCCCAGTTGTAAAGAAGTAATTAATCTCTGCCTTTTTCTTTTTCTTCCCCCTCTTAGATTTTCCCTTTGTCTTTTTCTGTGCCTTTTTTCCCTCTGCCATTATTTCACCATCTTTTTTTCGCACCCAATAGAACAGACAATTCGCCAAGTGTCATGCTCTTTGTTCTAAGCTTTGACGCATCAGCGACCTTTTCCTTTTCAAATTTGCCTGTGCTGTTTTTTAACTCAGTCGGTATTCCTATATACACACGCAGACTCTTGTAAGCCTTCCTGCCGCATGCTTTCTTCCATGGCAGCATACCACGAACAGCACGCCTGAACATACCATCAGGTGTACGAGGAAAGAACGGACCTTTTATAGGGTCCCCGCGTTTTACACGGATTTGATAATGCGAAACAGTCGCTCTCTTGCTACCGGAAAGAACAGCCTTTTCAGCATTTACAACCAGAACCCTCTTGCCATTGAGCAGCTTTTTTGCAATTACCGAACTCAGACGACCGAGAATTTGTCCCTCTGCATCATAAATTATCATATATTACACCTATCCTACCATAATTCTTATTTTTGACCCCTTAGGATTCTTTTTAAAAAGCTCTTCGATTGTCATTGTGGAGCCCTTCGATTTTTTTATTTTCTCTACTGCTGTTGAACTAAAGCGCCATGCAGCAATAGTTACTGGCTTGTTGATTTCGCCGCCTGCAAGAACGATTCCAGGCACTACAATCGTCTCTCCACCTTTTGCATGCCTGTTTATCAACGAAACATTCACTTCTATCTTTTTCCTGCGCGCACTGCCGAGCTTTTTTGCAACATCTTTCCATGCTGCCGATTTTGTCTTTTGGAGTCTATTTATCAGCGTGCGCATATGTACATTCGTCGGACCTGTTCGTTTTACCATGGTTACACCCTAAGTTCTTCAAATCGATATTAAGAATTTTAATTATTAATCTTAATATAAATCTTTAACATCTCTTTAACATAAAACTTCGGAAGTTAAACTTAAAAATTATAGGTAATGGTTATCCAACAAGGAGAATTCTTCAAGGAAATTTATATTTCACGTAAAATTATTTAGATTTGAAAGTCTAATTGTGGAAAGATTTAAGAATTTAACTCTTTATTGTCTTATTGATTAGAATGACAACGCCATTAGGATTATGCAAAGGGGTTACAAAATACATCTACAATAAAGTATTTGAATTAAGAGCGAAGAGAGTTGTAGAAAGACGAGGGCCCAATCATCCTATTTATGATCATGAGATGGATGCAGAGAATGCTGGTCTTCATTTTCTATTAAAAGAGAGTGAAAGACATCCTGATTTAAAAATGGCCCTTGGTTTTGAATTAAGGCCTAAATGGTATTGTATTCAAAATGGGTTGAAAGAAGAAGGAGATATAGAGTTTGTTAAAGAATTTAATCCTGACATATGTCTTTTATCCGATCCTATAGATGGAAGTAAGGCAGATGTTCCCGCCTATGAAAGTAGATTTGGTAAACCAATAATTGATGGAGGATTATATGAAGTCTTTAGTACTGTGATAGGATTTTTTGTTGATAAACCAACACTTAAAGAGGCAGAGTGTTGTGCAATTCAAAGATGGGACGGTAAACAATATTTTGCTAATAAACATGAGGCATTGGTAGGATATGAGGGAGAGGAAGCGGTGGTAAAGGCAAAACCATTAGATGAGATAAATTTAAGAACAAAACTATATACAGCTGCGCATTATGCTCATGCTGCACCCATAGCTTATTTCGCTGTTGAAACTATTAGAGAAGAGTTACAAATTCCAGAAAAACAAAGTCCGGGAGTAAGGTCGACTGGTTCTACAACTTATGAAATGCTTCAACCTACGATGACAAAGAGTATAGCTTTTGATATAAGAGATGAAGTTAAAAGAGTTTTGGAAAAATACGGGCGAAAGATGGAAAGAGGAGCATATACACACGATTTTGCACCACCTGGATTTTTTGCTAAAAGAGCTGACGTAATAACCCTAAACTTGGATGGTACAGAACTTGATTGTAATTTACTTGAGTACAAAACAGGATCTTATTTTGTATCTCCCCAAGGAGGAGCAGGAAATAAAATATTAAAAATTTTACAGAATAAGGTTCTTCCGAAAATACCAGAAAAAGCAGAAGAGTGGATTGACTGGTATCCAGTATCTTCAGAAAATTAATAAGATTAGACTTTCAAAATAAAAAACTTTGGGCTCGAACAAGAAGATTTTTTTCAAGGAAATCCACATATCAAGAAGAATATCTTAGAAGCACTTGTTGGTTAAAAATTATCAGATTTTAATTTCGAGTGCGGCTGGCGGGATTTGAACCCGCGTTGCGAGCTTTCTCCGCTTTTGCTCAGCATGGGAAGCTCGAGTCTTACCAGACTGGACCACAACCGCTTTAATGCTCGGCAATAAATATTAAAATTTCTTCTATACTTAAAAGTAAAAAAAAAGAAGGAAAAGATTTCTATCTGTTGGTTGTTTGTATTATTTTGTATTACTGTAGATTACGTTAGGTTACTTTAGAATTTGTTTTAATTTTTTCTTTGCAATTACTGCAATTACGTCTTTTAGTCCAAGCCCTATTGCTATTGCAAGGCCAATACCGATTGAACCAACTATTACTAGCAGTAAGTTGTTGATTAGTGTTGCATCGATTCCAACTAGTGGTAGTGCAAGCGCAAATGCTATGTATATTACCAGCCAGAATAGAATCTTACCCATTATGGCTGAGTATATTATTTTGCTCTTTTCAATTTGTTTCTGCACATATCCGGCGATGACATAACCAACTATTACTAGGATTACTGCTCCTAATAAACCGGGTATGAAATTGAGTATCATACCAACGAAGTCGATTAACGCTTGGACTCCCAATGCTTCAACTGAAGCTTTTATGAAGACTAGATATATGACCCACTCGAATATTACTGGAAATATATCACTGAGTCTTAGCATAGATCCTCTTTTTGATATATACTGGTCTATTTTGAATCTGAGCATTAGCTCTTTCACTATCCTGCCTACTAATGATCCTATTCCCCAACCTATTGCCAGCAGTATCACAGCTGCAACAATTTTCGGGAAGAATAGTATTACTGAATTTAAGAACATCTCCAAAGGTTGTGTCAATGGTTCTATTACTTCCCAAGCCATTTTATTACCTAAATTAAATTAGGTTCTTGGTATTAAAAGTAATTGCGAGCTACGAGTAACGCTCATCTGATCTTCAAGAAGTTTTAAAAATTCTTAAGATTTCTACAAAAATTTGAACGCCGAGGCTGGGATTTGAACCCAGATGTCCAAAGGACGCTGGTTTTCGAGACCAGTGCACTACCTGGTTATGCGACCTCGGCATTTATTGATATTAGGTGTTATTTCTTCTTTTTTCGCGGTTTTTTCTTGTCACGCTTAATTTTATGTGTGAGGTTTATTAATAAATCTGTTCCTGCGACGACTAGAGCCGGTTGCATGCCGAGTGAGAAAAATGCTGTAGCAAAAACTGCAGTAGGCTTTACAATGAGCCGATAAGGCCTGTCCACCTCGATTATTATAATCAGCAGCTCAGATATGAAAAGCAGAAGAAGCATCCACGAGAACATGCCAAACGCGTCACCAAAAACCGGAAAGAAAAAGTTAAGTACAAACACACCAAGCTTTGCCATCATCCCCATCATATCAAAGCCAAGTATGAAAAGGGCTATGCGAACCAGCATATCAAGCGCGAAAGGATTAAACCAAGCGATTAGTGCAATTATCAGTCCAGCAATTGTCAGCAAAACCTTCATTCAAATCAGCCACAACAGAGCTAAAATAGCAACAACTATAACTAATGCTATGCCAATGGCCAAAAGGGTCCTTGAACTTTTAAAAATGAATTTTGTTATTAAAATAAAAACAATCGCGCCGATTACGATGGCTAGAATAAATCCGAATATTCCGAGCGTTGAGAAAAACATAAGCGAAAGTACAAGTTCGCCAAGCTTCCCAATAATAAAAAATATTGTTTGTAAAACTCCGTTGATTATCCCGTATAAGAGTTCTGCGATTAGTATAAGCGGTGATTTCATTTTTTCCACCAGTATTAGATTTTCACTTATCAATTAATTTCGCGTTTTCACAAATAAGATAACCGCTTGCCGTGTTCTCATCCCAGATTTTTTTTATGTTGCCTAGCTCTATGCGTTTGTTAAAGAATGGCGCATCGGCCACAAAAGTTTCTGCTTCACCGCCTTCAAATATTATATTTATCCCATATTTTTCATGCAAGTCTTTTAAATCTTCGATACATTTTTCATCAATCTTTCTTCCAAGCCAGCTTTCGTCCATGCCAGCAGTTGCAACCCCAGTAATAATGATTTCAAACCCCGCGTCAATCTCTTCTCTTAGTAGCCTCTCTTCGTTTTTGTGCCATAATGGCGTGATGCTCTTCACTCCAAGCTCTTTACACACAGCATCAATTCTATCTTTTTGGTACCGGCTTAAAACAGCTCCGGATATAACAGCATCAATCTCGCCTATAATCGGTTTTATCGCTGCGATCAAATCTTCAAGTTCTTTCTCCTTTTCGCCACTCGTTTTTTTCGTGATTTGTTTTATTCCTATTGCTTTTGCTTGAAGCTTTGTCAATTCGATGCATGGGTGGTGAAACATCCAAGAATCTTTTCTTTCTGGTATAATTGTGACTAAGTATTTCACTTCCCAACCTTGTTCAAGTACCACGTGTGTTGCAAAGGTGGAATCTTTTCCTCCGCTGAATAAAACGGCAACTTGCATATCAATCATTTAATAATTTAAAATCGTAAAATTTAACTATGGTTGTATTTCAAGACAAGTTCGAGATATCGACTTCGAAAAGAACAGAATTAGTAGATGTGACAAATAAAGTTGAGAGCATTGTTGGCAAAAGCAAAATAAAAAATGGTATCTGTGTCGTATTCGTGCCACATGCAACAGCTGCTGTGATGCTAAATGAGAATGAGCGAGGTTTGGTCAGCGATATTATAAATAAAGTCGAAAAAGAGTTCCCAGCAGGCGCAGGCTACAGGCATGACAGAATAGACGACAATGCAGATTCGCATCTCGCTAGCGCTTTTATCGGCCAATCTAAAACACTGCCCGTGAATAATGGTCAATTGATACGTGGTACGTGGCAGCAGATATTTGTACTTGAAGTGGATGGACCGAGAAGTAGTAGAAATGTTGTCGTAACTGTGATCGGCGAATGAGTTTTAAATTGTAAAAAACTAATTCTGTGTTGTATGGATAGGCATAAAGCAAGGTATGAAATAACTACGCCGTTTGAATCGCGCGAGTACCAGACTACGATTGCGCAAAAGGCTGTAGAGAGGAACACGCTGGTAGTGCTGCCGACAGGCATGGGCAAGACTTTGATTGCTGTGCTTGTGGGAATAGAACGATTGAACAAGTATCCGAGCGATAAAATAATGATAATGGCGCCGACACGGCCGCTCAACGCTCAGCACACTAAAAGTTTTGAAAAATTTACAACAGTGCCTAAAGAGGACATCGCATTAATTACTGGAAAATACCTGCCAGCAAAGCGTGAGCAGATGTACAAAGACGCTACCATAATCGCTGCCACACCACAATGCATACGAAACGATTTGAAGAACGGTCGGCTTGATTTGGCTGATTTCTCATTCATAATTTTCGATGAAGCGCACCGTGCTGTAAAAGGATATGCATATACATACATTGCAAAAAAGTACATGTTGCAAGCTGAGCATCCGCTTATTCTCGGTTTGACCGCATCGCCTGGCAGCTCGCGAGCGAAAATAAACGAAATCACTGAGAATCTGTTCATAAAAGCTGCTGAAATACGGAGTGAAACGGATGGCGACGTGCAACCGTATGTGCAGGATATAGAACGTGAATGGGTTTATGTTGATTTTCCGGAAAAATATAAAAAAATAAAATCTCTTTTAGAAGAGTGCTTGAAAGACGATGTACATTGGTTGAAAGAGAAGCATTACATATTTACGTACAAGCCCAGCAAGAAAATGCTTTTAGACCTGCAACGCAGAGTTGGCTCCAGATATTCAAAAGGGTCGAAGCACTTTGGTACAATGTGGGCAATGATACGTTCGGCCGAGGCAATCAAGCTGGAGCACGCAATCGAGCTGCTTGAGACACAGGGTATTCCATTTCTGCACGACTACTTTGAAAAGATAAAGTCGAGCAAAAAACGCACGGACCGGAGACTGATAAAAAACAGGCGAATAGAAGAAGCGATGAAAACAATTGACAAACTTTACAAATCCGGCGAAGAGCACCCAAAAATGAAAAAAATGCGAACGCTTGTGAAAACCTTAGCAAAACCAGACATAAAAATAATCGTGTTCGCAAATTATCGTGCAACTGTTGAAAAAATAAAAAATATGCTTAAAGCTGAAGGGATATCTGCGCATGAATTTATCGGACAGACAACAAAAAACGGCAAAGGGATGAAGCAGGAAGAGCAGATTGATGTGCTCAACCGCTTCCGCAATGGCGAGTTCAGTGCTCTGGTTGCAACATGCGTGGGCGAGGAAGGTCTAGATGTTCCAGCAGTTGATTATGCGATTTTTTACGAGCCTGTACCAAGCGAGATACGTAGCATACAAAGACGCGGACGGGTCGGTAGGCAGATTGCAGGTAAAGTTATTTTTCTGATAACAAAAGAAACGCGCGACGAAGCGTACTACTGGTCTGCTTTGCATAAAGAAAAGAGAATGAAGAAAATCTTACGTGGTTTGCAAGATGGTAAAAAACTCAATAAGAAAAAATCTTTATTGGACTGGACGATGGAAAAATAAGTAGAAAAAAAAGTGGTATCTTAAATGCAATCTCAGAAAATTTTCAAGCTTAAAGGAAAAGCTGTTGTAGTATGCGACTATAGAGAGAAAGAAGTTGCTAGCTTTCTAAAACTTTTCGGTGCGCATGTCAACAAAACTTCGCTGAGCATCGGTGATTTTGTTTGTTCTGACCGCGTTGTTGTTGAACGCAAAGAACATGGAGATTTTATCTCTTCTATAATCGACGGCCGTATTTTCGAGCAAGCAAATAGTATGAAGGAGGAATTCGGAAAACCTATTTTTATTATAGAGGGTAATTCAAATCGCAGCATAAGCATAAACGCACTCAAAGCAGCTATTGCAACGCTTGCAACGAATTTTGATGCATCTGTAATCTCAACAAAAAATCAAAAAGACACAGCACTCACAGTTTTCTGGATTGCAAAAAAAGAGCAACAAGGAGCCGGCCGCGGAATTTCGATAAAAGTTGGAAAAAAATCTAAAGACGAACGCAAGCTACAAGAACAAATCGTATGCGGCCTACCAGGTGTGAGCACTATAATTTGTAAGCGCTTGCTTGAGCATTTTGGCAGCGTAGAGGGAGCTTTTGCAGCAAGTGAGAAAGAGCTGCGAGATGTTAAGGGTGTTGGGAAAAAACTCGCCAAGCGCATCAGAAAAATTTTGGAGAAGAGGTATTAGAAGCGGTGAGAACATAACAATAATAGCGACAATAGTCGGAATCGATCCAGGTACAAACACTGGCATAGCTGTGCTCGATCTGCACGGTCGCCTAATTCATCTGTCAAGCAAACGCAATATTGGAAAAAGCGAAATTATAAGAAGGGTAACAAAATTCGGAAAACCGTTGATTGTAACTGTGGATGTGGCACCAGCGCCGAGGAATGTTGAGAGAATAGCAAGTTCTATGGGTAGTATTTTATTCCTATTAGAAAAATCTATATCAACTAAAGAAAAGAACGACATTGTCAAACGATTCAAAAGGAAGTACAAAAAGGAATTTGGAATAGAGCTGAAAATTGGAAATAGACATGAACGAGATGCGCTCGCTGCATCTGTAAAAGCATGGAAAGGTAACAACTATTTGTTACGGAAAGTGAACAATGCACTGCACAGGCGTGGCTTGGAAAGAATATTCGACAATGTTGTAGAGATATTGGTAAAGGGTGAAAGTGAAAACATAACGAATGCTATAAGCGAAGTTTTGAAAGGTAGGAAATTGAGAAAAAGAATAAAGAGGAGGGCACATGCCAAAAAGAGGAAAAAGAAGAGAATTCGAGTTAAGCGAAAGAGGCGTGGAAAAGGTTGAGATGCTGGCAGACTTTTTGATAAAGTTCAATCTGCTTGCAATCCCTATGTACATAGTCCTTTTCTTAGGCATAGAACTTTATCCGTTGCAGATAGCTCTGACCGATTTAGTTCATGGAATTATTACAGCGCTAGGATATGAGGCTGTGAAAAATGGTATAATGCTGACGTTTGTAAACCCACCGTTCGCCGCTACAATTGTAATGGGCATTGACTGCACAGCTTGGAAAAGCATGTACGCTCTTGCTGCGCTGATGCTTGCAAGCCCGGTTGCAAATGATAAGAAGAAGTTGAAATATATTCTGCTCGGCATATTGTTTGTATTCGTGCTAAATATAATTCGATTGGTTACAACAGTTTTAATCGGCTACCAATTCGGTATGGGTTATCTGGACATTGTGCACACATTGCTTTGGCGTGAGGGTATGATATTCGCTGTTATTGCTATTTGGCTACTATGGATTAAAAAGCAAAAAGTAATATTTAGAAAAAAACAAACCATTCTTAGAAAGCTATTGCATTAGAGGTGTATTTTTGCCTAAAAGAAGAACTACAAAAGTTCCGGAAGACTTTGCTAGGATAGAAAATAAATTCAAGCTTAGTCTTGTGAATATGGAAAAGCGTTTTGTGGAATTGGAAATGACCATTTCTGAGCTCAGTGAGCGATTAAAAGCTGGGCAAATAGAATCAATTAAAGTTTTGAACCAGCGTGTTGAAGGTATAGAAGATCTAATACTGGTTGAACAGGCCGGGCTGGGTGAGCTGAAAAAAATGATGGAACGTGCTGATACAAGATTTCAAACAGCCATCGAACTAGACAAAAGACTTGAGAGCCGACTTGAAGGAAAGCTGAAAGGGAAGCTTGAAGAGGAGCTTGAACATAAGCTCAGTACTGTTGAAAATAAAATGGCTGATGTGAAGAAGAGTCTAGCTAGCGTAGAAGAACTTGCGAAAACTGCTGCCGAGAAGGCAGAAAAGCCCAGCGAATTGCCCGATGAAACTAAAGAAAGAATCTCGCTTATTGAAAAAGAAATCGCCAAAATCAAGACCAGTTCTCCAGTCGAAAGCATCAGCCCATTAGAAATTGGTGAGCTTAGGACCAGGATGAAGGAGTTGGAAGCGCAGACATCAGTCACCGGACAATTGGTAAATGATTTGAAAAGCGTCATAGATGAAAAAATCAAAGCAGCTGTTAAAGACGTCCAATTTGGCACAGCAGGATTTGAATTTATGAATTCTAAAATAGAGTCACTTAAAGCCGGTATAGATGTGTTGGGTGATAAAAGAATCGAAATAGATATGAAAATGAGCGGTTTAGAAGAAAAAATCAGCTTATTGGAGAGACGTGGAAAAGACTCGCTGCCGGATAAACTGCTTGACGAAGTAAAAACGAGTAAACGAGAGCTCAGCACGAACAAGGTAAAGATAGAATCTCTGGAAAGAGTTGTACGAGAACTGACTGCACATATGCAAAAAATAGAAAATACGGCGAAGAGATTTGAAAGTTTAGAACGATTAACAAATCTAAAGAAAGAAGTAGATGAAAAACTCAGGAGGTTCAAATTCCTAGAAGAGGGGATGTCAAAGCTTTCGGATCGTGTAGAGTTTATGTACAACGACTTGGACAAACGCTTGATGAGTATAAAGAACCAGAAAAAGGATATAGATCATCTCTCTGGCAACATCTCTGAGCTAATAAAAACTATTGAACAGATTAGGATAGATATGAAAAACCGTGTTGATAGAAAAGACCTGGAAAAGAAGTTGCTTGCTGTTGAAGATAAAATTGGATATGAACTGGAGAAGATGAAAGCGCAAGAAGCCAAATGGAAAAAAGAAAAAGAGCTGCCAGAAGATCTCAAAAACGCAGTAGATAACTTGAGTATGAGGATGTCCGAAATTGAAAGGGCATTGGAAATGGTTCAATCGTCTATTAGCGAATTGCCTCAAAGAGCACAGCCGCCGCCAGCGTATGATGCTCATTTGAAAGAGCTTGTCAATAAGCTTGTATTTTTAGAAAGCAAGTTGGCTGCAATGGAGTCCACATTCCAAAAACCTCGGCCTGTAGTTCTTGAATGATTTTAATCTCTTCGAATGATTTTAATGTATAGTAAAATCTGTAAGATTTTTAAGTCTTTAATAGGGAGACCAAGCTGATTATAAAAATAGGAGTTATAATGGAGGATTATTCATGACTACTAACATAATAATAACCGAAAAACCAGACGCCTCGAGAAAAATAGCGGAGGCTCTTTCCGGAAAATACGATAAATCTCTAAAGAAAAAAGAAAAACGAAGAGCATACTGGTACGAATTCAGAAAAGGAAAGAACAAATTCTTTATAGTTCCAGCTGTAGGCCATGTATTCGCGCTTGACACAGTAAAAGATGGTAAGGGTTGGAGCTATCCGACTTTTAAAACCCAATGGGTGCCCAGCTTTCAGAAAAAAGGATCGGAATTCTCTGAAAAATATTACAGAAACATCGAAGATGTCTTATCAAAAATATCAGAAAATGATTCAAAGGCTAATTTTATCATTGCCACAGATTATGACAGAGAAGGCAGCGTGATTGGGTATAACATTCTCAGATTTTTAGGAAAAAGAGATGATGCTGAGCGCATGAAGTTCTCCACACTCACAAAAGATGAACTAATAGAATCTTATGAAACCCGCTCTAAACATCTGGATTTTGGACAAATCGAATCCGGGCTCACACGGGTCTATTTGGATTTTTATTGGGGCATCAACCTGACACGCGCACTAACACTTGCAATGAAAAGCGTAGCTGACAGGGGATTCGCAATCCTGTCAACAGGCCGCGTGCAAGGACCAACATTGGCTATGCTGCTTGAGAAAGAGCTGGAGGTTCGCCAATTCAGACCTAAACCATTCTGGCAACTGGAAGCAATAATCAAAATAAATAAAGCAGAGTTCGTTGCAACATATGAAAAAGAGAGAATATGGGAAAAAGAGGACGCTGTGAGCATATACAAAGCGTGTAAGGCCCGTGATGCAAAAGCGATTGTAAAAAACATAAAAAAACGAAAGTACAAACAAAAACCGCCTGTTCCATTCAACACAACAGACATGCAATCCGAAGCATATACACAATTCAAATATTCGCCAAAGCAGACACTAAGCATTGTTGAAAGCCTGTACCAAGCCGGAGCAATATCGTACCCCCGTTCGTCATCGCAAAAGCTGCCGCCTAGTATAAACTACAAACGAATCCTTCAAGCACTTGCAAAGCTTAAGCTGTACGAAGCATTCGCAAAAGAATTATTGAAAAAATCCAAGCTCATTCCAAACGAAGGCAAACGCACAGATCTAGCACATCCAGCAATATATCCTACATTTGAACCGCCCGCGCTCGCAAAACTAACCGGACAACAAAAAAGAATGTATGATTTAATTGTCCGGCGATTCATAGCTGTGTTCGCAAAACACGCACTCCGCGAAAGCATCACCGTAGACCTGGACATAGAAAACAATAAATTCAGACTCAATGGCAAAACAACAATCGAACCCGGGTGGACAAAATACTATGGAAAATATTTGGCATTTGAAGAACAGCAGCTACCAGACCTAAAAGTCGGCGATGAGCTGGATATAAAGAAAATTGATATGTTCGAGAAAGAAACGCAACCGCCTGGACGTTTCAGCCAAGGTTCGATATTAAAAGAAATGGAAAAGCATGGCATCGGAACGCGTGCCACTCGCGCTGAAATCTTGCAAACACTCTACAACCGCAAATACATAACAGGCAAAAGCATAAACGTAACAAAGCTCGGAGAGACTGTAACAACTGTACTGAAAAAACATTGTCCTCGAATACTCAGCGAAGAACTCACGCGACGATTTGAAGAAGAAATGGAAGAAGTCTACAACAGCAAGAAAAAACGCGAGCAAGTTGTCAAAGAAGCTAAAAACATATTAATAGAAACTCTCAGCGAATTCAAAAACAACGAAAAAGAAATCGGTAAACAACTGCTTGACGGCTTGATCGAATCGAGAAAAGAAGAGTATAGAATAGGCGTATGTCCTAAATGCAGCAGTGAATTGAGAATAATAGTTTCCAAACGTACTAGAAAACGTTTCGTTGGTTGTAGCAGTTATCCTGAATGCAAAACAGCATTTCCACTTCCTCAGAGAGGATTTATAACAAAACTCAACACAGCCTGCAAAGACTGCGGACTGCCAATGATACAAATCAAGCGAAAAGGTAGGCGGCCATATCGTATGTGCATAAATCATGAATGCAAATCAAAGGAAAATTGGGGAAAGAAAAAGAAAAAATAAATTTATTAGTTCTAAAAATCCAATTCTAATCATGGTAAAGCGTAAGAGATCTGTGAAGAAATTGAAAACTAGAAATAATATAACAATAAAATTGTTGCCGCTGTTTATAATAACCGTTTGCATAGTATTCTCGTTCTTGTTTACTGTTATGATGGTACCATTAGGTAACGTAACAGCAGATATAAAATCCCTATTTCTGATGCTTCTGGTCGTTAGCACAACAGTCGCTTCAGCAGTTTCGATAATATTCTATACCTTCTTTTTAAAGAAGTAGATCCGATAAGTTAACAGAACCAAAAACCGTGTTCTGTTAATTTGAGGGGTTCTGGATGAACTGTTAACTGCGGGGCTTTTGCACTATGACTTAGTCCAATTTGGAATGCTCATCTTTATAAATAATCATACACCATAACTTACTAACATAATTTAAACTCCAACAGAAAGAAACTTGTGTTGTTCTAACTCACGAACAGCGTTTTCTGAAGTTGGATAATAATTAGTTGGAGGTATATTTAATGAGTTTAAGAGTTCGTAACAAAGGATTTGAAGTTCACAGAACCTTAAAAGGACAGTTCTGTGGCAGAGTTGTCGATATAAAAATTGATGGTGTTACCATAGAAACACCAAAAACAGTCCCAAGCAAAAAAGAGCTTGAATATTTTTCTCAAGCTGATAGGCGAACAGCAGATTTGTCTGTAGTTCAATATGTTACACAAATGAGACATTTTGGAGGATTCCAAAGTTCTGCAGACCAGACAAGAGAAAAACTGTTATATGAATCGTTTCTTCGAGCGAACCAAGGTAGCATTGTAGATTTCTTTCTCCAATATCCACACCGTTTTAATTTGACTAACAGACAACAAGCTATGGCTATGGATTTACAAAACGACACTGTCTCAAAATTTGTTTCTCACTTTGAACAAAATAGAAATCAGAAAGCAGATGTTTTCGAAAAGGAAATCATATTGCTAAGGAAAACATACAACGACAAGATATTTACCCCGAGCGTTCATATGAAAACAGAAAAGGAGGGACTCATAAGAAAAAAGGTTAAGGTAGTGTTGAATAACGGTTTTCAGAGAGTGAATGTCATTTACGCTTCAATACTTGAAAACCCATCAAATTGGTTCGCACTTTCTAACTTAATTTATGACAAAGACTTATGGGTTAACGTGGTTGGGGTTTTACCACGAATGACAATAAAAGAAAAAACTGCTATGATTCCTTGGACATTCCTCTTTGGAGCTAATACAACATCTTTAGCTAAAGCTTGGGGTGGTGGTTCAGCGTATCCACGCCATTTAAACAGAGATACATCTTGCTTTGATATAGTGGACAGGAATATTTCATATCCAAAATCAAGAGCAGAAAATGTTAAAGAAACTGAAATAGTAAGTCAAGATATTAAAAATAGTATATTGCAACAAAACTTATTCAGAAATCTTGTTCGTAACAGAGCAGGACTTAGGGATATCATTAACAGACTGCGCTAATGGATGTGAACCTATTACATCCATAATTTCTTTTTTGAATTTTTTAGTTCTCGCTTGGATTAGATTTCTACAGTGGGTTTCTTGTAGACCATCTTTAAAGGAGTTGAAAGGAAGGCAATTTAATCTTTCTTTTTTTTCTTTATTACAATTTACGCAAATTTTCTTTCGATAGTCCCAATTATATTTTAGAAGTCTTTGCTCCAAAAGAAATCCTTGATTATTCCATTCTTTAATATCCTGAGAAATATTTTTAGTTCTTGTTATCATATTAGTAATATTAGTATTTTTAGTATAAATACTATTTCTACTATTTTTAGTATAAATAGTAGATTTAATATACTACGATTTAAATTATAATTATGGGTGAAAAGATTTTGGATACATCAGAAATAGAGAAAAAAAGAAATTATCAATTGACTTTAAAAAGACGTGTTAGAGAAGCATTAGGTATTAAAAATCAAGCTAAAAAAGTTGAACTAAAATTTATTTTAGATGGTAAAAAAGTTGTAATAAAGAAAAATGAATAAGTTTTTGCTATTTTTTCTTAATCCAATCCTTTATCGCTTCGGATAGGGCTATTGTTATGTTACCCTTCTTGAACCCAAGTTTTTTTACGACAGCTTCTCTGAATCTCTTGTCAAGTTCTACATAGACTCGCAGTATAGTTTTGTGATTGAGGCGAACGGAACTAACGTTAGGAAAAATATAAATAGGAATGTCAACAAAAAATAAGTAAGATTAGCAGGGAGGACATCGCTGACCATCCCTGCCAGTTATCATTAGAACGATGTTCTAACTCACTAAATAAAAGTTGGATTTCGTGCATATATAAAATAGTTAGTTTGGCGCGGTTTGGACGGTAGTTCTACTTGATTCTTGGCTCATAAGGTCAGCACCTCCTTGAAAATCTGTTAAAAGAATGGAGGTGAAAGAAAAAATGGCTAAGAAATACAATCCATACGAAGCAGCTGCTCGATATTATAGTCTGACTAAAAAGCTAATAAAAGACCACGATACTAAAATGATGGAACAGTTAGATAATATCAAAACAAGTCTTACCGAGATTAAAGAAGCTTTGAAAATAGAGCAAAAAGCTTAGTCTTTAAAGGCGGTTTTGGGGATTGAGACTTCTGTTTCTTTTCCCATACTTCTGAAAATTAATGATATCTTCTCAGAACTGTTGCTTATGAACAGATATCTATCGGGCTCATCTTTTCGAATTGAAAAACTATCAGCTTCTTTTGATACAACTTTTTCAATTAGCGGGAGAATTTCAAAATTGATTTGTTCTTCAATCCTCTTAATAATCTGCATAGCTTCAGATGAAGAAATCGGCTTCTCCATCATAGCGTTCTCTTGTTTTTTAAGAATTAGGTTGGCACTCATAATATCACTATATTATTTATGGGATAAGTATTATACCTCGCTTTCGATGGGGGGCAAGTCCGATGAGCCCCGATGGTTAACAACACTTTACTTTCACCTCAAAAGCCCTGCTAAATTAACAGAACATCAAACCGGGTTCTGTTAAGTCTTTAATTGGTAAGCAAAATTTGACATCTTTGTTCAATTCCGATTGGTAGAATCTGTTAAATCTCAATTGTTAAAAATCGATTGGTTTTTATGGCTTTGCATAAAGTTAACTTAATCAATTGCAATTAGTTATTTATGAAAATCGTAGCAGAATATTCTTTTAAGGGTGGGAAAGAATTTATAGAAAAAAATCATTTAGCCGAGCTTAAAGAAATTAAAGAGGTTGTATCTTCAGTTGATGCACCATCTTGCAAAACAAAGGAAAGTAAAGAAAAAACTATGAAAGGTAGAATGTTGTATTCTCCGATAAAGTTAAATAATATCTTTTTTGATGGGTTCAAAAAAAGAGGGTGGAATACGGTTAGAATTCAAGTTAATACCACTGTTCCTGAAATAAACAAGACACATAAAGGATTCAGGGAAATCGACATGATAAAAAATAAATTGGGTGTAGAAATCCAATTTGGAAAGTATGCCTTTATGGTATATAATGTTTCAGCGAAGATGACAATCTTTTCGAAACAAAGTATAATCGATTCAGGTGTAGAAATAGTACCTATGTTAAGTTTGGCGAAAGAAATGTCAACTGGTGTATCTTATTTCGAACAGATGAAAACAGATTTGGAGATGAGGGGTGAAAGTGATATTGATATACCAGTCCTAATTTTGGGCATTGACAAAGATAAATTGAATAAACAATAGTTACTTCTTTACTTCAAATTTAGTAAAATCTCCAAGTTTTCTTTGTTCGATATATTTTTTCAATCTGCCCCAAGTAACATCAATATATTTTTTCTTTGTTTCTGCACCTATAACTCTTCTACCTAATCTCAACGCTACTACGGCGGTAGTTCCAGAACCCAAGAATGGGTCAAATACCCAATCATCTCTTTTAGTAGTAGCTAAAATGATTCTCTCTATAAGAGCTTCAGGATATTGAGCAGGATGTAAAGTCTTTTCAGGGATGTTAGCATGTACGTTTGAAATATCCCACACATCGCCAGGATTCTTACCCAAAGGGTGAGACGATACTTTACCCTTATTTGGGCCCTTGTAAGCTTTTTTCTTAGGATATAGTTGTGGTACTCGAATATCATCCAAGTTAAAAATATAATTATCAGATTTTGTGAACCATAACACAGTTTCATATCTTCCAGAAAGTCTCTTTTTAGCATGTAAACCATGACGGAAATGCCACACGATTCGATTGCGTAATTTCATTCCTAGGTTTTTGAAAATAGGATATAATAAAGTATCTAGAGGTATTATTTCGCCCTTATTTATATAATTCCCGACTTCCCAACATATACTTCCATTCTCTGCGAGTATTTTGTGGCATTTATTTATTATTTCTTGATGCCATTTTACATAATCATCTAGACTCATTATTTTTTCATATTCTTTGCCAATATTGTAGGGCGGTGATGTAACTATAAGAGTAACAAATTCTTTGGGAATTTCTTTCATTAATTCTTTACAATCCCCATGAAAAATTACCAAGTTCACTCTTGGATCAAATGTTTTCGCGACTTTAATAGAAGTATTTTTCATTTACGCACCTTTTTATTTTTAGCCAGTTCTTTAAAAGCTTTATCCAACGATTTTAACTTGTACACTCTCTTTCTTGCATCCTTCGGGTCAAAATTCACTTTCAACCAACCAAGTTTTCTAAGCTCAGAGAGTGCAACGTTGAGCGAACCTTGATTGTCCTTCAAAATCTTCTTAGCAGTCCCAAAATCAAACTCTTTAGTCTTGAGTTTAGACCACAATATCGCGTATCTTTTCATTAGCCATCTTGGGAGAGGTTTTGCCATCAAGAACACCTAAGTAATTGCTAATTATATTAAAAAGGATAAATAAATAGATTACTCTCCATAGGCCAGCAATATCTTATTTATTAGCCCATGTAGTTTTTTCCAGTTTCCAACTCTCTCAGATGCGACACTAACAAGATACTTGTAAGCCTCATCTAACCATTTTCGTGCTTTTGAATTTAAAATTACTCTCAAGTACAGGTGATGCTGGCTAATCATATCATTACTAAACCTTCGATATACTCCACTAGCTAATTTTTGCTTTTTAATGTGCCAGGCTAGTGGTGCCCTTCTTTCAACCCTTAATACAAGCGAGTTCAGCTCTTTTAAATTCAAAGATTTTCTCTTGCGTGTTCCTTTAAGGAGCATTAAACTTTTCATGTCTCTTATGCAGCTTACCATATGCGTATCAAAAAACCCTTTCACAAAAATAGGATTGAATAAGAAGAGTTTTGAATCAATAATAGTATCGTTTAAGACCATCTCTGTAGAATGTGCTCTGCCCTCTGGAGATCCATTCAACAAATAATCCTCTCCCAATACATCATATCTGAACCAGTCACCAATTGAATCGGCTTTTAACGTCGGGTGCAGAAGTTCGTGTCCAGTGAGATATGTGAGCCTATTTATTAATGTTTCTTTCTTACATCTTGGATCGAAGAATAAGGGAGGCTCCAAACATATTTTAACACCTCTGAATTTCTCTGCAGATGATGTTTCATAGGCCCACATAGGCAAGTATTCAACCTGTATATTATTTTGGTTGCAGAGAGCTGCAACATTATTTACAATTTCCTTTAAATCTACACCTACTTCTTTTGCCCAATTTCTGACTAGACTATCTATTAATACTTTATTCATTTGGCTTCCCTCTTTCTCTGCTCTAATGTGAAAAGTCTTACCTTCTGCATGTGGTTGAATATCACATTTAACCAATCGTAAACTTTTCTATTTAATAGAAAAAGCTTGAATTTGCCTCGTTCTTCCGAATGAAGCAGTCCTAGTCTTTCAAAGTCGTTTAGTGCTCTATTAAGCGATGCCTGGGGTATTCCAAGTGTGCTATTAATCTCCACGGCCGAAAATCTCTTGTCTGGATGATTTCTGAAGAATTCCAGAACTTTTTGTTTAGTTCCTGTCCCAAAGAATTGGTCATATTCGTATGTTTTATATTTCATTTAATTCACCAATCACCATCTTTGAATTCCTAATTCTAATTTCAAATTCGGAAACATTTAAATAGATAGGGTTGTAAGTTAATATTGAAAACCAACTTTGGAATTAAAAAAGGATAAAGAGCCAGTGTGGCCGAACCAGGTAAGGCAACCAGTTGCAGGCTGGTATCCTTCGCGGATATGTGGGTTCAAATCCCATCGCTGGCGTAAAAGGTCCAATAATCTATATAAGGAGGTTAAAATTAATAAGCTTGTCTTTCAGACCAAGTAACCATAACATTTATATATATGTAATTACTTATATTATTAGTAATTACATAGGTGAATAAGATGATTGAAAGATGTATATTAGACATAGAAACGGAGAACCTTGATCCGAAGCAGGGGCAAATAGTCTGCATTGGAATAAAAGATTGTGGAAGTGGCAAGAGTACAGTCTTCTATGATGAAAACGAAGAACAGATGCTGAGAGACTTTCTCAGCTACTTCCACAGAAAGGGGTTCAAGGAAATAATCGGATATAATGTTCTTTTTGACATCAGGTTCATATTCGGTAGGTGTCTCAAGTATGGGTTGGTATCGAACGGGTTTTTTACTGCTAGGCACACAGACTTGATGCACATAATGAAATCGGTTAAGCCTGTTTGGAGCATGAACAGGCCTGGCACGCTCGACGAGTGGACCGAGTTCCTATTCGGTTCTGGCAAGATACGACTGCCTGATAATATTAAGAACTTGTTTGAGCAGGGGAAAATCAGCCAGATAATACAGTACAACAAGAGAGATGTGGAAATAACCTATCGCCTATGGAAAAGAGTGAACAAGGTGTTGGACAATGGAAACTGAATGTAATTCCTGCAAGGGCAAAAACGTAATCAGATACGGGTTTAGAAACAACAAGAAAGGGAAGACCCAGGTTTACATGTGCAAATCGTGCAAGAGGATATTCTCACAAAATACCACTTTCAGCAAAATGAAACATAGGGAGACAGTCATCACGACTGCTATAGATCTTTATTTCAAGAATGTTTCGTTGAGAAAAATACAAGACCATCTACAACAGGTTCACGAAGCAAAAGTAAGCCACGTGACAATTTTGAACTGGGTAAGGAAGTACTCCGAGATAGTTGAAGAGTTTACTGAAAAACTAAAAGTTGATGGCTCAGATACGATACTAGCAGATGAGATGATGGTTAATGTTAAGGGAAGATGGGTTTGGTTTTGGAGTGTTATGGATAAGAGGACTAAGTTTATCACATCTACTTGTTTATCAAGAACGAGAACCCTTTCCCACGCTGTTAAACTTTTCAAAGATGCAAAAATAAGAACTAAACATATACCAAAAATCGTTGTCACTGATGGTATGAATGCTTACATGAAAGCTGTTAGGAAAAATTTCTGGCGATACCCGACCAAGCATATGAGGCTCGTGAAGTTCTGGGATAAAGTTAACAACAATCCAATTGAAAGATATCATGGTACAGTTCGAGAGCGGACTAAAGTTATGAGAGGCTTCAAGCAAATGAACTCTGCGAACGTAATTATGAGTGGTTTCATAAACTATTACAACTTTGTCCGCCCGCATATGTCGTTGAACGGCCTTACGCCTGCCCAAGCGTCTGGAATAAATCTCGGATTGAATGGTGGGAACAGGTGGAATGAACTCATAAAGTTAGCTGTGGATTATAAAAATGGTGCTTACGAAATACCAAAAGAACACGCAACAGTCACTCACAAACTTAGCACCACGCCAAGACCTTTCATTGTCAGGATATTTGACAAGGATGGTAAGGAGTTAGACCCGAAAGATTTAGGTTACAAGAAACGTTTCGAAAGTAGGGAAAAGGCTGAGAGGTTTATTAATTTTTATAAAGTCTTTAATTCAACCTATTCCTATAGAGTGGAGTCATCGGAAGTGAGCTAAAGAAACAAATTAATAATTTAGATTTATTAATATAACATAGGGATAATTATGAAACTCAAAATTATCAACCATGTATTAAAAATGGGAGGATTTTCTATGAAAGACTTTGAAGGTAGGTTGAGCCTTCAAAAAATAATATATCTTATGCAGGAGTTTGGGATTAGCTTAGGCTACAGTTTTAATTGGTACATTCATGGCCCTTACTCTCCAGAATTAGCTTCGGATGGATTTAAGTTGGATAATCTAAAAATAGAAAAACATTTAAAAATGAAATTTATGGATGAAAAGCTAGAAGAGGATTTCGAAATGTTTTTAGATTTTATTAAAAGATATAAAAAATCTCCACGAAAACTGGAACTCTTGGCATCAATAGCGTTCTTATATAAAAATAAAGTTCCGAGAGAGAAGATAATTGAAAAGATCAAACAAAAACCTTCCAAATTTGATGGGGCGGAGATTAAAGAGGCTTTCAAGTTTTTAAGGGCAGCAGGGGTTTTAGATGTTAAAAAGTAAATTAAAAAAGATTTCAATATCAGAAATAGATTTAGAAGAGTTAAATATGCTTAACAACGATTTTAAGAAAGTTTTTTTCGAGGGCGGAGAGGAGGTGTATAAAGTTAAAGGGAAGTATAAAGAAAAGGAAAGCGTTCTTAATAAGATAGTAGTACTTTGAAACTTTGTGGTTTTATGCACTTCCTGAATAATCTAAAAAGGGAAATTAAAAATTATAATATATTTCGTAAAAATTTTGTAATATTGTTTGATGTTTCATCAATTTTATCTAATTTTGCGATACCTTACGTTAAGAATTTATTTGAATACAACCCAAAAAACAATAATGTATTGAGTCCTAAGCACGGAAAATTAGCCATGTTCCCAATAAAAATCTTGATAACACCGACTATCATAGGATTGTGTGCTTCTAAATTGAATGAAAAGAAATTCGTAAAAAGTATCGGTATGGGTCATCTTGCAATCGAATCTTTGTGTGAGAAAAGCTGTTTTGAGAACAATCCGTTTATTTTGCGAAAATCTGTTGATAGCAATATTAATGGTTTTATAATTGATGATTTTAATAGGGAAGATGGTTCCCGTGAAGACTCTATCCATATTTGTACAGCCAATTACTATGGAACCCCAATAGTTACTAATGAGAGTAAAAAGATAGACTTGTGGAGAGAACGATGTAAATATCCAGTCTTAATAAACAAACAATTTTGGGAATTTATTCACAATCTTAAAAAAGGGAATTATAATGTAAAAGAATTTAAGCAAACTTTTTATGAAAGCTTTAGTTAATTACGAAAGGTTAAATTTTTACTTTTGATTTTCACGCCTTGATACGCGACTATCTCTATGTATCCCAGTTCCTGCAGCGTGTGTAACAACGACCACGCCTGTTGCTTAGTAATCTGGAACGATGTGCATATCTTCTCGAAAACGAGTGGAAGCCGCACGATTTCGCCGTTCTTCTGCAAATCCCATATTCTTTGAAAGGCCAGTCGGTACAGGTCTAAACTCTTCTTATTGCTTTCCTTTTCCTCTAGAACTTTATTAATCAATTTGTTTTTTCACATTTTTTGCTGTTTGGTGTGTTTCCTCTAGCAGCGTTGTTCTCCCAATGGAGAGGTATTTTATTATCTAATTTATCGTTTTTTGGATTTGCGTCTATATGGTGTACTTCCCAACCATATTTCGAGTTCCTATCTCCGTATTCTTTTTTCCCAATCGGTGCACCACATTCGTCCTTTCTCCATCTTGAGGAGTCCCACCCCTGAACTTTTTGGGCCTTTTCCCATACTGCGTCTATATCTTTATCGTTTTCCATAAGATTTCCTCCATGTTTTGTATATCTTTTTTATAACTCTTGGTATTATGTATTCTTTTCTAAGGTCAGTTCCGCTGAGTAGGATATATAAAGATTGAACAAATTAAAAATAATTATGACTGATAGTTGGATAAAAGAAATGTTAAGAAGAAATAGAATAGACGACCGTCTTTCAGTTAATGGTGTTAAAAAAGTATATGAAGAATTGATAAAAATTGCACGAAGGGGCAAACAAAAGAGTAAGAAAGGCATAGTTCATTACGATAGAATAATGAAGATTGCTGATCTCAATATAGAAGATCCACATGATAGACATACCGTATTAAGTAGGATGTTGGGTGGTATATCAGAGCACGAACGAGAGTGTGGTAGACCCCTTCTCTCTGCAGTAGTCGTCCTTAAAGGGGATATAAGAATGCCTGCGGGTGGGTTCTATAGATTATTTAACGACACTGGTATGAGCGATACTGAATTTTGGATTGAAAAAATAAACGAAGTATGGAATTACTGGAGTAAGCATTAATCCACATCAATAAGACCCGATGGTTAACAAACATCATCTTTTAAATTGCTGCAGACTATTTTCTAATTAATGAAACCCATCGGCAAACAGCTCAATGAGGCTGTGAAAAGTCTTCTCAGGATCGCTGAGATTGATGAGAAGATAGAAGAGCTTGAAAAGAAGATAGTCAATAAATGGTCGAGCCATGCTAAGTAGAAATGATTTCATTTATTAAATTTTCTTTTAATCGCATTGAGCCTTTTTAAAAGAAAGGCAGAAAGCTGAATCCCGCATATGGTCCAACCCATAACAAACGATTGCCGCTCTCGAGTGGTTGCTATCCTTCTGAATTTAGTCTTACCTTTGGCATTATCTTCCATCACTTTGTCTATACGTTCCATGCTTTCATCGTTGAACTCGGCGATGACACCCAATACGGTTTTAACCCCTTTGTCAAAACCTACGATTAGTCCTTTCTTGTAGCTATCCTTGTCCATAATCAGATTGGGGGTTTTGAAATATTTTAATATGTCAAGTATGGACTTAATTATAGAAGATAGAGAGTAGGGTCCTGTTTAGAATCGTCTGCGATTTCTAAGCTCATCTACCCTGTTCTCCTTCAAATATGAGTAAAAAATATGAGAACTTGTTTAAAAGATTATCAAAAACATTTCCATCTTGGGTTAGTGATAATCATAAAGCTATTAAAAATTCTGGATTCTTCATTAGCGATTTGGAAAATTTATCCAAATCTGGATATCTAGAGGTTGATAAAGGGATCGACAAGGGAAAAGAAAAACGATATTATAGACTATCCCCAAAAGGATTTTCTTACCTCACTGAGAAAAAATCAAAACGCCTTACTATTATTGCTATATCAGTAAGCATAATTGGAGTAGTAATTTCAATACTATTAAAATTTCTATAATTTTTACAATCGAAATTTAACATTTTTGCATTTTTATGGAAATTGAGCTAAAAACCCATCAATTTTTAACAATTAACTTTTACCAGCCTTACCAATCGACAACTTAACAGAACCATCAAACCGTAAACTTTAAAAAGTTTAATTTACATACACACTAACTACAGTAATGTGTCTATAAGTGGTGCGTGTAAATGGAAAAACGAGCAGTGTTGATTTGCTTCAATGTCCGCAGCAAGAAGTTTGATAGCAATTACGAGCGCAACAAATTCTTTCGCGGGCTTTATGGATGGAAGCAAATAATAAAGAAAGAGACAAAAGAAGGCAACAAAAAATACGTTTACGAACGTGGCGGACTGCTTGATGAAATACCACACAAAAAGGTCGACCAGAGTGCATTTATCGTCGAAATGCAAGAAGCGGAGAGGATATTCAAATTTTTCGAAGAATGGACTGACAAGGTGATTTGGAACACATTCAAGGTGTTGCTTGACGAGAACGAAGATATTTTTGAATAAAAAACTAAATTGAATTGTAGGAAAAGGAGGAATTGAAAAAAAACGGTTGATGAAAAATGGCTGATGAAATAAGATTGAAAGTTGGCGAGCTTACTGAACGTGGCGAAGCTGGGCGAGGTATAATTAGAATTGGCTCGGAATTTATGCGAGAGCTTGGAATAAAAGAGGGCAATGTTGTTGAGATCGAAGGTTCTCGTAAGACTGCTGGAATTGCTGTTCGCTCGTATCCTTCTGATGTTGGTTTGAAAATTGTAAGAATGGATGGGATAATGCGAAGGAATTGCGGGAGTGGTATTAGCGAATATGTAAAAATAAGGGAGGTTGATGTAAAAGAGGCAAAAAGCGTTTCAATTGCGCCTGCTCAAAGGGGATTGATAATTCACATCTCTCCGAATCTCATAAGGCAAAACATCTACAAGCGACCAGTAGTTAAAGGTGATATAATTATCCCATCACCGGTTGTTAGAAGGCGAGAATCCTACGGAGATAATTTTTTAGAGGATTTTTTCGGAAGTGGTTTTATGAATATGTTTTCCTCTTTCGTACCTTTACCTGCAGAAACAAGATTCATAGTCACGGCCACTGATCCAAAAGGCGTGGTGACAATAACTGACGCAACTGATTTGGAGATACAACCAAGAGCGCCTGAAGGCCTGAGGCTTGAAGAGCGTGCTGTGCCGACTGTTACATACGAAGACATTGGCGGAATGAAAAGTGTAGTTGAAAAAGTTCGTGAAATGATTGAGCTTCCGTTAAGACATCCAGAGCTTTTCGAGCGCTTGGGAGTTGAGCCGCCAAAAGGAGTATTGCTACATGGAGCACCAGGCACAGGTAAGACCCTTCTTGCACGTGCTGTGGCAAATGAAAGCGGGGCGAACTTTATATCTATCAGCGGACCGGAGGTTATGTCGAAGTGGTATGGACAGAGCGAAGAGAACCTACGAAAAATATTCGAAGACGCAGAAAAGAATGCACCATCTATTATTTTTATTGACGAAATAGATTCGATTGCGCCAAAGCGTGAGGAGGTTCATGGTGAAGTCGAACGGCGCGTGGTCTCACAATTGCTTACGCTGATGGACGGATTGAAAAAACGTGGTAAGGTTATTGTTATCGCTGCGACAAACCGAGTAAATGCAGTTGAGCCGGCGCTTAGACGCGGTGGACGCTTTGACAGAGAAATAGAACTTCCTGTGCCAGACCGTGCAGGGAGATTGGAAATTTTGAAAATACATACAAGGAATATGCCGCTCGAGAAAAATGTAAACCTCGGCTGGCTTGCTGATATAACATATGGATATGTGGGTGCAGATATAGCAGCACTAATAAAAGAAGCAGCGATGTCTGCTCTGCGTCGTGTGCTACCGGAAATAAAATGGAAAGAGGAAGAAGAACTGCCAAGAGAGCTCATGGAGAAGCTGGTCGTAAAACGTGAAGATTTTGAAAATGCCTTGCTTGTAGTTGAGCCAAGCGCTATGCGTGAAGTGCTTGTAGAAGTGCCAAAAGTGAAATGGGATGATATCGGTGGGTTGAAAGACGTCAAACAGAAATTAAAGGAAATGGTTGAATGGCCACTGAAAAATCCAGAGAGTTTCAAGCGTGTAGGCATAGAACCACCAAGAGGCATACTTCTGTATGGACCGCCTGGTTGTGGTAAAACATTGCTCGCACGTGCTGTGGCAAATGAAAGCGGGGCGAACTTTATTTCAATAAAAGGGCCACAGATATATTCGAAATGGGTAGGTGAATCCGAGAAGCAGATAAGAGGTATCTTCAAACGCGCAAAGCAAGTGGCACCAACAATAATATTTTTCGATGAAATTGATGCGCTTGCGCCGCGCCGAGGTGTACGAATGGGGACGCAGGTCACAGAGACCGTTGTTTCTCAGTTGCTCTCAGAAATGTCTGGGCTTGAAGAGCTGCATGGCGTTATTGTGATGGCTGCTACTAACAGACCGGATATAATAGACTTTGCTCTTCTAAGGCCAGGAAGGTTTGATAGGTTCATCCTTGTTCCACCGCCAGATGAAGCAGCAAGATTAGTTATTCTGAAAATACATACGAAGAACATGCCGCTTAAAGGCGTAGATCTCAAATCCATTGCAAAGAGCACAGAGGGATTCTCAGGCGCGGATTTGGCTGCAGTATGCAGAGAAGCTGGAATGAGTGCGTTGCGCAAAGACCTAAAGTCAAAAGAAGTTACTGCAAAGGATTTTGAAGTTGCGCTTAAAGGCGTAATACCGAGCCTCACAATCAAATTACAAAAACATTACGATACATTTGAACAGAGAAGAAAGAAAATACAAGAAGAGCGAGTCCAGGAAGAACGGCCGAGGTATATTGGATAATTCATAGAACAATGATATTATGACGATGTCTGAAGAGCATATGGTAAAGAATATTGTCGTTGAAGAGCTGGCTAAGATTCCTACAGAAAGTCAACACGTGGAGATAATTGAGCGCAAAGGTCTTGGCCATCCGGATACAATATGCGACAAAATAATGAATCAGATTTCAATAAATCTGAGTAGTGAATATCTAAAAAGGGTCGGCGTTATACTGCACCATAACATAGACAAATCTCTACTTGCGGCCGGCGAAGTCGAATATAAATTCGGCGGTGGCAAAATACTAAAACCAATGTTACTTGTGATGGGGGATCGGGCCACTTATTCAGCAGGTGATATTAAGATACCTGTTGATGAGATAGCTATAACCACGGCTAAGCAGTGGTTCAAGGACAATTTGCGATTTGTTGACCCTGAAAAGGATGTGAGATACCAGAATGAATTGAAACGTGGCTCAGCAGCACTTGCCGATATTTTTGCGCGCAAGGGCACAAACAATGTGCTTGGGGCTAACGATACGTCTGCTGCTGTTGGTTACGCACCTAACACAGCAACTGAGAAAATAGTTTTTGGGCTCGAGCAGCATCTCAATTCAAAGAAGTTCAAATCCGAGTTTCCTGTTTCTGGAGAAGATATAAAAGTAATGGGATTTCGACAGGGCCGCAACTTGCATCTGACAGTATCAATGGGTTTTGTTGACCGCTTCGTAGAATCAGAGGACGATTACTTCAAAAAGAAAGCCGAAATTGAAGAAGCCATCCAGCAGTTTTTGAAAGATAAGGACAGCAACTTCGAGAAGATATCTCTCTATTTTAATACATTGGACAAACGCGGTCGAGGGGTCAATGGCGTTTTTCTGGTAGTCGGGGGGACATGTGCTGATGGCGCAGACTGCGGGCAGGTTGGTCGTGGTAATCGTGTAAATGGTGTCATATCTCTTAATCGACCTCAGTGCTCAGAAGCTGCAGCCGGGAAGAACCCAATCAGTCACGTAGGTAAAATCTACAATGTACTATCCTATAGAATCGCAAATGAAGTGTACAACAATGTTAACGGCATCGCAGAAGTTTATATTTGGCTGCTTAGCCAAATCGGCCGTAGAATCGACAATCCGAAGATTGCAGCTGCACAAATAATAATGGAAAATGGCTCTATCAAAGAGGTCGAAAAGGAAATCCGAGAAGTTATAGATCGTGAGCTAGAAAACATTAACAATTTCTGCATGGATCTAGCAAAAGGTAAAATACCAGTTTGTTGAACTGTTTGTTGAATTATCTTCGTTTCTTCTTTTTCTTTCGCAGTCTTCTCTTTTTCTGCTTTCTCTTTCTCTTCCTTGCGTGTTTTCTTCTTTTTCGTTTCCCTATGAAAAGCAGAAGCACAATGATTATTACTACAGCTGTGAGCGTTGTTGTTTCCAAATCGATTTCGGAAATTACTATATATCGCGTCGCAACATTCGCAAAGAAAGCTACGAAGGCTATTATTATCAATACACCTAGAAATTTTTTCTTCGCACCTCTAGTTTTCAAGCCTTTAAACATCATTATTAAAATTTAATTTTCTCTATTAAAAGGTTTATTTTTAAAAGGTTTATTTTTAATAATACAAATAGAAACTATGAGAATAGCTTCGGTAAAAGTTAATTTTAGATTCATTCTCTCGCCAGTGCTAATATTTTTTCTAATGTTTTTTATGCTATTTGTTTTTTCCGCGATTCCAGCAAACGCTTATGGTATATGGACGTGCGACCAAGCAGGCGCTTTGAAAATCAGTTTTTACAATAATGAGAGTGTGTATGTGACCAGCGGAAATATAACATCGACTAGCCAGAGTGTAAGAGTATACATAGTAACAAACAACAATAGCTGGGTCGATGGAAAAGCGCTCAACGATATTACAGGAACAGGCTATTTAACAGTCACGACAAACAGTAGCGGGCATATTCCTGTCACTTCTGTGTGGACCGATCCTGAGGTTGGAACCTATGATATAGTCGCAGATGTAAACAGAGATGGTGAATACAATAGCACATACGATTTTGTAAACAGTTCATCTACAGTCGGGCTCACTGTACTCGAAGCGCCAATACCTACGCTGAATGTGGAAACAGGTCAAAATACCTCTTCAAGCCACGACTGGGATATTGAATCTGACACTGGTCACAATTCAATGTTACAGCTCAACTTTATTGCAACAATAGAAGACGTTAGAATAAATTCGATAGCCATCACCGCAAGCGGAAGTGGCAACGAGGAAGATGATATAACTGTTGCTTATCTGATTTTGGACACAGACAGTGATGGGCAATACGATCAAGGTGAAACATTCCTAAGTTACAGCAACTATTTTTTTGATAATGGTGTTATTACATTTGAAATAGACGATGGTTATGTTGTTTCTATAACAGACAGTATAGATATGATAATAACCTATTCGATGAGCCAGTCTGGGCAAGCAGACAGCACATACAAGTTCAATGTTGTTTCAATTTCTGCAGTTGGCGCAGGTACTAGCGATGCCGCAAGCGTAACCGGTCTTCCAATCGGTTCGGCTATAAAGACTATAACCGGAGTCGCAGCGACTACCACAACAACGACAATCCTTGGAACAACCACAACAACAATACCGACAGACGAATGCGAAACTGATTCAGACTGCGGTGGCCTGACCTGCAGCAACAAGCAAAAAACAACTTACAGCTGTGAATATGACGCCATTAGAGGGATCAATGTATGTTCAAGCACAATAGTAACTGTCAGCTGCTGCGGCGATGGGGACTGCGTTGATGGATATTATTGTTTAAATTATGAATGTGTAGAAGAAACTGGAGGCATCGGTGGGTGGCTTGGAGAGTGGGACTATATATTGACAATAGTTTCGATAGTTTTTGTGATTGCTCTTGTCCTTATTGTATTTTTCATTATAAAGAATCGAAATAAAAGACCATGGAAGAGTAAGAAAGAGTACGAAGGTGAATGGAAAAGTTTGCGCAAGAAATGGGAAAGAAAAAAATAAAAGCTTCTTTACTTATCCAATTCGATATAGTTTGAAAGTTTTGGAAGTATAAGGTATAAATTAGTTATAATAGGTTGAGTATAATGAGTTGGGAAGACTACGAACCGCCAAAGAAACCGAAGAAGCGCTACAAGTCTTACAAGCGTGGTTTTGAAAGAAGCAGGTATAAAAAATCTAAATTAAAAAAATCTAAAAAATTTGGCAAAAAGAAAGAAAGGTAAAAATCTTATAATCTTATTTTTCCCAAAAGAAAACCAGCTTCTTTTTCTGTATACGTATATACAAACCATAGGCTACGCCCGCAATCAGACCGGCCAGATGGGCGGAGTGTGCAATATTCGACGGTACGAAGAGTCCTGTAAATTCCAACAAGAACCACAGTGCAGCCGCAAAAATAATCGGCATAGGTGCGAAGCCGATGTAAACGACTAAGCCCGGGTAAAGCACGGCCAACATCGCCATAATACCATATATACCACCGCTCGCACCGACCGCTGGTATTACGCCATAAGGCTCAGCGATCCAGTAAGCAACATTGCCTAAAAAGCCAGCTATGAAAAAGATGGCGAGGAACTGCTTTGTTGACACGCGCGATTCGAGATAAAGGCCGAAGATGAACAGAGCGAACATATTGAAGAAAAGGTGCTCGATTCCTGCGTGAAAGAAGATTGATGTTATAAAAGTCCACGGTCGTTCGAGTATCTTAGCAGGGGTAAAAGCGAAAACCGGCCAGATTGGATAAATGAGATTTAAAAAGAAAATAAAAGTACAAAGTGCGATGAATATGAAAGTCCATCTAGGTTTCTTTGTGCGTCTGCGCCTCCCGCGACGGACGACTACACTTGGCTGATAAAAGAAAAATTCTCTTTCCGGCATATGTCTAATCATTTGCCATCTGAACCTTATATATCTAATTCACATCTAATTCAGGAAAACAAAAGTCGAGAAAAGAAATAAGTTATTTGTTTGATTGTTCAAAAATTATAATATGGGTATTTTACGAACCATCAGCAAAGCAATAGGTAAATTCATTCTTACATTCTTTCTCACAAGTCTGATATTCACAATCGGATTAGTGCAATTTACAGGATACGAAAACATGAAAATAGTTTTTAGCGATATTGCTGGCTCGCAGATTGGGGGAACTATGACAGAAGAAGAATTAGAACGACTCCAGCAGACGCTTTTGGAATTGTGCGAAGGTGAAGAAAGTGTGGAACTTCAGATACTGGAATCCGAAGACCCGATAACTATAGATTGCAATGAAGTACGAGCAGTTGCGGAAGATAGTGAAAGAAGCATCGTAAATGTTATTGGTGATGTTTCGTCAACTACTTTTTTCGACGAGATATACTACAAGGAATACGAGTGTAATTTTTTCGAATGCATACAGACAGGCCAGTTCACCATAATAGCTTCAGCGCATGGGCATAGTTTTTTCAATCAGATACAGATCTATCTTGCTATAGGGGTTGCAGCCGGGATCATTATAGTTTTAATAGCAACAGAAAACTGGTCTGACAGGCTTAAAGGAGTCGGCTGGGCTCTGGTGTTTACAGGGATTTCGTACCTGTTTCTGACATTCGGAAAAGGTGCAATAGTTATGACATTACCAAGCGAAGAACAAGCAGGCATTAATGTAATGTCTATGGTTGATAAAATGATTGAACCGATGATGAACGGCTTTCTGATTGCTTTGATTATAGGGATAGTTGTCACTGCTAGCGGGTATGCACTTGCGTACAGAGAGAAAAGGAAAATTCCAGAAAGAAAAATTGAAAACAGAAAAAGAATCGTGGATTAACCTTATGTAGAATTAACCTATGTATCTCAAATCCTTCTCATGTCTTTTATGCAACCTTATGTATCTGTCAAGTTCTTCCACTATGAACCGCTCGACTCTTATTTGAGCGCGTGTCTTGAAAGGGCCTCTCTTTTTATCTCCCTTTTTGTTTTTGGTCATCAAATCACGCCAATACTATGTTCACACGTTGCCAAACCTTTTTCCGAATGGTGCAAGCGAAGATTGAACATATTCTTGCTTCATATCTTCCAAGAGTTCTATACCAACCCCGCTACTTATCGATCTTATCTTTCCTGCGCCACGCAATCTCCTCAAGCAGTCCGACACTGATTTGGTAGAATCACATATTCTTTCTTCGATGAGCGACCTGAAAATTATTCCCAACGATAGTGGATTGCCATGTCTTCTCCTCAGACTCCTCAACACATCAAGAACTTCTTCTATTTGTTCCATACAATCACAGGCCGCAAAAGCCCCTCACAGAGGCCGCTAACAAAGGCACTTTCGTCATCGCCTAGTTGCGTTCAACACTATTTAATTGGTAAAAAAGAGATAAATCGTTTTATTTATAGGAAAAGATATTTTAGACTATGAATATTTTTAGTTTTTTTTAATATATGCTTAATAATTTAAAAAACTAAAGATAATTTGATGTCCGATGTTGGTAAAAGATGTGATGAACAAGAACGTTGTGGTCGCTAAATTCGATGTTACAATAAGAGAAGCGACTAAAGTAATGAATAAATTCCGCATAGGTAGTTTGGTCGTGCTGAAGGAAGAAAAAATCGCTGGTATACTCACAGAAAGAAATGTATTGGAAGCAGTTGCTGCTGGAAAAGATCCAGACTCGATAGCGATCGAGGACATAATGACGAAAAACGTAGTAACAATCGACCCAGATGAAGCTGTAGAAGTGGCTGTAGACCTCATGACGCAACATAAAATAAAAAAGTTGCCTGTTGTGGAAAATGACAAAATAAAAGGAATAATAACCGCCAGCGACATTGTTGTTGTCGAACCAAAGCTTATAGCGAGCATTGCTAACTTAATTTCTATGAAACTTCCTGGCTATCGTGGTGGATAAAGAATAATTGCAGATGAAGGACGAGGCCGTGATTTAGTGATTAAGCGATTTATGATTCGGTGATTTATTATGCAAGCTAGGATATTTTGCCAGAAACACGGTAAGCTCGGCTTAGATGATGTTGTAATTAAAAATGGCGTCCCGATTTGCAGGAAATGCCAATCCATTCTTGAATTTGGAAAAATCCGTCCTAGAAAAGTCGAAGATGTGAAAAGAAAAAAGACAAAACGAAGCAGAAAGAAGAAATAAAGATAATTAAACTTTCCAGGCTACCGTTTGTTGCCAGTCCCTATTATTTCTTTTACATTACCATAGCCGTTTGAACGAACATATTTTCGCAATACTGATGTACATTTTCTAAATACTTCTTCTGGTTGTGCGTATGCAAACACAGTTGCCATCTGACAGCCTGTTGCTCCAAGTAAAAAACGATCAACAATATTTTTCCAAGATATTCCGCCTACATTGAATATAGGCACGTCAATTTCTCTGTAAGCTTCAGCAAGAGCACGCTCACTCTTCTCTGCAACTGCTTTCCAAGAACCTCCTCCAAAGCCAGTAGGATTCCCCAATATTGTTAAATCTGTAAAACCTGGAAAATCATATGTGGGCTTGACTCTCAATGCATTAGTCAGCACTATGGCATCAGCACCACCTTCTTCTGCAGCTTTGGCAGATTCGATATAATCTATGTTAGGCGAAAGTTTTACAGAAACTAGCACTTGTTTTGGGTGAGCAATTTCAACTACAGCCTTAGTTATGTCTTTTAAAAAGTCCGGATCGGCCTCTACAGATTTTAATTCTGTATGTGGACATGAAGCATTAATCTCAAGTGCATCTGCTCCATACTCTACAGCGTGCAAACCAACATGCCTATAGCCATCAATACCTTTGCCAAAGATGCTGACATCTATTGGTATTCGCGCTGGTTCTAACGCTGGCTTTAATTCTTGTAATTCGATTCTATAATTTTCTATCCCAGTATTTGGAAGACCCATCGCATTTGCCCATTTCTCAAGTTCATATTCAATAAAATTCGGTCCGTTATAACCCTCTCTCGGTTCTGGTCCTATGGATTTTGTAACAACAGCACCAGCACCAGCCCTGGCCAAACGGTATAACCAACCACTTGCAAAACCAGATCCAGAAGCGTTCATCACTGTATTCGGATAATAAAGCCAATCGACCTTCATTTCAAGCAATGGGTCTTTTCTTCGTGCTAATGGTTTTAACGGCTCAAATGAGATATTTTCGCTTCCGTGCAAAAGCGACACTCTGCTACCAGTCTTATCTCTTGTCACTTTTCCGAATTCTGTTTTTAAAAGTTCTTCTCCGGATGCAATATGACCTTCTTTACACGTCCGTCTCCCACCAAGATCGCATGCTCCACATACTCCCATAGCACATTTAGTTATACGTTCGTTGCAGACTTGAGAAGGAATGTTTCTTTTTTTAGCTTCCTTTACAACTTTGTACGCCATCAGCTCAGGTCCGCATATCAAAACTAAATCAACTTTTAGTTCAAATAATTCAGGCAAAATATCAGTTACAATCCCTTCACGATCAGCAGAACCATCCTCAGTTGTGACATGCACATCACACCCAATGCTATCAAAAACTCCACAGTATAATAAATCAGCTTTGGTTTTAGCACCCACTGCGACTGTAACTTCTTTATCTTCTTTTCTCAAAACTTCAGCTGGGTAGCGGTTTACAGCCGAGCCATAGCCACCATTAAAAATAAGTGTGTGTTCGCCAAACAGGTTGTAGCAGTTGCCGTACGGACCTCGTACACCAATACGATCTCCTATACGCTTTTCATGCAGTGCTGTTGTACAATCGCCGACTTTTGTTACTGCAACTTCAAATTCCGAGCCAAACACAGAAGCAATAGCAATCGGCACTTCATCTTTGTAAGTAATCGGCGTGAGCATCAGAAATTGGCCAGGATGTGATTCAGAGGTGATTTCTTCAGATTTGAATCTAAAGGATTTGATTCTCGGCGTTTCCTGTTTTATTTTTATTATTTCCAAAGGCTTCGGTCTGTTGAAAGGCATTAAAGATTAAATCGTTAGAAAAATATTTGTAGATGAGATTTTATTTGGTTGGAGGATTTTCAATGTAATTTTTAGTCTTTATGTGTTGTTCGTCTGTTATTAGATTTATTTTATGCAAAATATCTATCATATCAAGTACACTCATGAAGGAATGCACCGCTATGCCGTTAGGTGAATATTTTGTAACATATCCTTCTAATTTTTTGACCCCGCCTTGTAATCTGTCTACCAAAACTACTGCATCGTCCACTCTCGCGTAAATTTTATCTTGTTCACATTGTTTTGCAATTCTTTCGTCAAGACCTCTAACTATACTTCCGCCACTAGTTATCAAATCATCCATGATTGCTAATCTGTCACCTGTCTCAATCTTTCCTTGCACATATTTTGGTATGCCATGCTTTTTTACTATTTTAACCGTGTAACCGCTTGGTACGCCATAAGCGTAAGTCAAACAGCCTATATACGGAACTACAGCATCTGGGACCCCTATTACTAAATCAACATTTTCCAATCCAACATCATTAACCAAAGTAAGATAAAGGGCTTCTGTTACGTCTTTTGCTAATTCTTGGCCACTAGCTTTTCCTCTAGAAGAAAGAAGCTCTCTTTCGTCAATATAGTAAGGACTCTTCAATCCAGAAACCAAAGTAAACTCTCCAAATTTTAAACCACCTGCTTTAAAAATATTACAAACAAGCCTTTCTCTTAATTCAGTGCACTCATCTCTCCACAACATTTGATCACTATTCTAAATGCGCTCCAAGAGCTCTCATTGCTTTTTCAATTTCTTCATTCAGGTTTCTTATTTGACCAGCTGCAGCTCCAGCATAGTCATCGGTTTCTTTTTTCTCACAAGCATAATTTATTCCGCTTGAACTGTTTATTCTTTGAATTGCAAGCCTATTTTTAGTCTGAACCAGAACTTTAGTAACATCGAAGGCTGACCCCCCTTGCGCACCTACACCTGGAATCAATATTGGAACTAAAGCACCAGTTTCAACTATATGTTTTGATAAATCTTCAAATTCTTTCAATGAAGTTGCTCCTGCTACTATTCCAACATTACCGTTAGCCTCCGCTCCCCAATTAATAACCTCGTCAAGTACCTTTATGTAAAGAGGCTTTGGCGGTTCGGTTAGTGTTTTACCATCAACAACTTTATCTGGAGGAATGACATAAAGATTTTGAAAATCGGCACCGCCCTTATTGGACGTCCTATCTAAAATATAAACACCTTTTCCTTTCTTTTCAGACCACTCGATAAATGGGCCTACACTGTCAGAACCCATATAAGGTGCAACAGTAACTGCGTCTGCACCCCAAAATCTAAATACTTCCTCAGCGTAAGCTGCACTAGTTTTACCTATATCCCCCCTCTTTGCATCTAAATCAACAGGTAATCCTTTCGATTTAGAGTATTCTATTACTTTTTTTAACGCCCTTAATCCAGGAAATCCATATCGAGCATAAAATGCATAATTGGGTTTAATTAAACCAGGCGATGTTTTTTTATTTTGTAAAGCTACGTCAATGATATCAATGTAGAATCTTGTAATAGCAACTTCTGGATCTTTTTTAATAGGTATTCTATTTAAATCAGGATCGGCACCCATGCAAACTATGCTATTATTTTCGATTGAAGTTTGAATTAATTTATCAATATAACCGCTCATAGTTAAGAAATGGTAAAAAAGATATAAATAGAAGGTAAGATTGTAACAAAGCTTAAATTTGTTTAAAAAAATAACAAAAATAAATATGAAACAAGAAAAAGACTTATAAATTTGATAAAAGCTCTTCTATCAATAACTTGGGTTCACGATTGTATATAATCTTCCCACCCTTCTTGCCACTGTTCTTTATAAATTCTTCAATACCGTTACTGTCACAAAGCCCACCTGTGCCTTTTAACAAGCCTATTAGCTTCTTTTCATCATACGCTATAGTAAATTCATTCAGCGTTCCAATTCTGCCGGATATTACAACAACACCATCACAACTCCTAATGAATGGAACATTTCTCCCTTTGTACCCAAATCCAGTAAATATTAAAACGTCGAAGTAATCAGTAGGCAACCCATATTTTTCTTTATGTTCATCTTCATCAGCTGCAGGAGAAAAACCCATTGTGAATCCGTCTCTTTCCTTTGCTCCTATTACAGCCTCATACGAAACACCAATTGCCGCACCAGTTAAAAGAAGACAGTTGTGAGTTGCAATTTCTCTTCCTATCTCTCTAGCTTTCTCTAAAACATCGCTCTCACATGCTCTTGCAGACCCTATAACACCCACCTTGTATTTCATCAATATAGTCTTTAAAAAGAAAAAATTAATAACAAGCTGAAATAGCTTTATAAACCTCTAAAAATTTGATAATAAGATTATTATGCAACCAAAACACTGCCCAAAATGCAAAAGCACGCAACTGAATTTTATGCCTTGGCTTGGTCTGATATACGAATGTCGAAAGTGCGGATGGCGTGGCCCAATGGTTGTTAGTAAAAAGAAAAGAATCAGCCGCAGCCGTAAAATTTAGCCCATTCTTCGTTCGCAAATTCGCTCCGCTCGCAAAAATCCTTCAAAATTTTCGCATATCCGGCTTCAAGTAGCTCTTTATTCAAATTTCTAAGCACTCTCCCGCAATAAACTACTGCTATGATTCGCCTGTGGCTTCGCGAGACTTGCAAATCATCTTCATCTACAACAACATCAGAACCGATTGGGCACATACTTTCGACAAAGCTCTTAGAATCTTCGTATGCGGCTTCCCATTTCTCTGGTGCATTAATCAAAGCAAGCCTTATAGTATCTCCGTTTATTTGCAATGTATCGCCGTCTGTGATGCGTTCGATCGTGCCGTAAAAGCATCTTGCTGAGCCTTTGCATATGCTTTTCAGAAACGCAGACTCCGGAGTTCCCTGTATAAGCAGTAAATAAACTGCGCACAAGAAACTGGCCAAAACAATGGCTAAAGCTAAAATTAATTTTCTTTTCATTAATTTCTTTGAAGCGCGAGCAGTAGAAAATCTTTATTCAAAACTGTGGGTGGTTGTAAATTTGCGGGCATTTGCAAAATGCGAAAGCCTTGTCTGGCGAGAATTGATTTCTATAAATGGCGTGGCACGCTTTAATATAACTCCCACATTTTTTAATTCTTTTATGTTGTTGAATCTTGCGCCTAGGCCACGGCTTTCTAGTATGCGGTTTGCTGTTTCTATTCCGATGCCTGGGACTTTTATCAAATCGTCGAATTCTGCGGAATTGATATTAATTGAAATCTCGTTCTTTGCAGCAAAGAGAAACTTTGGATCGTATTTCAAATTTAGCATATCATTGCTGTTGAGCATGAAATCTTTTTTCTTAAAACCATATTTTTGGACTAAGAACGAGCTTTGATAAAGCCTGTACTCACGCCATCTATTTTCAGCTGGCTTATTTTCAAGTGGTGTGTGTTTTACTGGATTAAATGCTGAAAAATAAACGCGATGTGCGCCAAGCTTGTTATACATCCATTCAACTGCATTTAAAATCTCCTTGTCAGTTTCGTCACTTGCGCCAACTACCATCTGGGAATCCAATCCTGCTTTGCATTTCCCGTGCTCTTGCGCTTTCTTTATTTCGCGTGCGAGCAGCCGTATGCGTTTCATTATGTCCTGTTTAAAATCCAAAAATATTTTCATGTCGTTGTAATGCCCGGCTGAAGGGAATTCGAGATTTATACCAACACGGTCTGCAAGCTGCACTGACTCGCGTATTAAATCATAACTTGCACCTGGCATGATTCTCAAATGCACATATCCTGTAAACCCCCGGTTGCGTAAAATCCTTGCTGTCTCGATCTGCTCTTCAACCATCTTATTCGGATCTTTATCAACACATGAACTCAAAAAAATGCCGCGTATGCGATGCTGCTGCCATACTTTCATTGTTACATTTGCAAGCTGTTCAGGGACCCAACGCTCGCGGTGGGTATGGCGTTCTGCACGAAACGGGCAGAATTTGCAATCATTCGAACAATAACTACTCATCAGTGTCTTCAGCAAAGGAACAGTGCAACCACGACCAGCAGCTTCGAAAATAGGAACCCTGATTTTGTCATGTTCTGCTGCTATTGTAAGTGAATGCCACTTTTTGCGCTTGAGAAGCTTATGCCTGTGTCTTAGTTTAGACATAAGAAAGATTTAGCTGTTGGTATATACACGCTTTTTGAGAGTAGACTTCCGAAGAGCTTTTGAGAAGTAAAATTAAGAATCGTCACTGCTTCAAATCAAACTCTTTCTGGGATGATTGGTGGTCTTTCATCTGTCACAAGATCAAGATACGCACGTACCCTGAACACGTAAGTTATATACGCTTTTATAAAGTTGCTCAATGTTTTGTGGCGCCTGCCGAGAATCAGAATATGTAACCAAAGAAGAATTCCCACTAAGCCTGCAAGAACTGAAAATAGCCACAAAATAATAGCTATAGGTATTGCATATATTATCCTTACAAACAGCTCCAATCTAGATGCTTTTTCCTTGTAGCTTATTTGCGATTTTACAGTTCTCATAAAAATTACTTGTCTTCACAGATTATTAAACTTTCATTTGAGTTTAAAACTTTTTTAAACTTTCTTTGAATCTTCCTTTCGCTTTTTAAGTTCGGACTGCAATTTATCCAAACCCTTTATACTCATACCTTGCCCAGAGAATGCTTTATCATCAACTTTACCATATTTTTCTATGACTTTAGAGGTAGGAACATCACCAATTCCCTTAGTGCAATCCTCACAAATCGTAATGACTTTTTTTGTGTCTTCATCACCAGCTGAAAAAACAGTCTTATCCTTTCCACATATCATGCATTTGCCTTCGAATGTTGCTGAGAGTTTAATCTTCATAAAGATTATTCGCTTTTAAAAAATAAAACGTTCTTGAAAAAATAAAATTTTAATAATTATGATTCTAATTTTTTTTAGATATCTTTATATTCAAGTTTGAGAAAAATATTATTATAACAATTTGAGGTGTACAAATTGGCAAGGAAGAGAAAAAAGAAAAAGAAGAAGAAAAAGAAGAAGCGATGATGTATGTTGATGTTTCTTTAATTTTTTAATTTTTTTTAATTTTTCAATCTCTTTTTCTTGTGATTCGTGATTGTAATTCGTATTCACTATTTCTATTTTTTTAAGACAAGTTGGCTTTTTTTTATTGCTATTTGAGGCATCGCGCAAACAATAAATTAATTTTAATAATTCGAAATCAAAACAGAATATATGTGATTTGATGCATAAGGTTCTCCTAGGCAAAAGTGGCAAAAAAGTACTTTTACTCGGAAATGAAGCGATTGTTAGAGGAGCGCTCGAAGCAGGCGTGCAATTCGCATCAACATATCCTGGAACGCCCGCATCTGAAATCGGCGATACTTTCTCGAGAATTGCAAAGGACGCTGGAATCTATTTCGAATACAGCACAAATGAAAAAGTTGCATTCGAAGCTGCGGCCGGAGCTGCATTTTCTGGCCTGCGATCTATGGTTTCTTTCAAGCATTTTGGTTTAAATGTCGCTTCTGATTCTGTATCACCTGTTGCTTATGTTGGTGTGGAGGGTGGAATGGTCGTAGTTTTTGCAGATGATCCAAGCGGGTGGAGCAGTGCACAGAGCGAACAGGACAGTCGATGTTATGCAAAATTTGTGCATATGCCTATGCTGGAGCCGTCAAATTCGCAAGAATGCATAGATTTCGTGAAGATCGCATTTAATCTGTCAGAAAAATTCAAGATACCTGTTTTTATTCGATTGACTACTCGTGTGAACCATACAAGAGGCGTAGTCACACTTAGCAGAAGCGTTAAAGGCGACAGGAAAGCAAAATTTGTCAAAGACCTAGAAAAGTACAACAACCTCCCTCCGAAAATAATCAAGATGCATGCTGACATATCCAAAAAAATTGAGAATATAAGGAGCGAAGTGTCGGAAAAAAGTGAATTGAATCGGGTGGTCAATAACGATGTAAGTGGCGAATTGGGTGTGATAACATCTGGTGTATCGTTTAATTATGTTATGGATGCGTTGGACGAGCTCAATATAAAATTGCCTGTGCTTAAACTGGGCATAACATATCCTCTGCCAAAAAAGAAGATTGGAGAGTTTTTGAAGAAGTTGAAGTCAGTCATCGTTGTCGAGGAGCTCGAACCATTTTTGGAAAAGGAAATCCAAGCAATCGCAAAAGATGCAAATCCTACACTAAAAATTTTCGGTAAATATGAAAAAGCTGAGAAAAGAGGCGGCGAGAAGCTGTTTCCAATTGCAGGCGAGTACACCCCTAAATTAGTTCTAATAGCATTAGCAAAAGCCGCAAACAAAAAATTAGATTTCGATTACGATGGCCACATGGAAAAGTATAACAAACTGCAGATTGCACGACGTTTTCCAGTTTTGTGTCCTGGCTGTCCGCATCGCACGACTTTTTATGCAGTGAAAAAAGCAGCAGGTGAAGACGCGGTGATAGGCGGCGACATAGGATGTTACATGCTTGGTGTATTCCCGCCTTTCGAGACTCTGGACTTTATCCTGTCAATGGGAGCTGGCCTCGGAGTCGCTCATGGCATAAAGAAGGCAGGCTTGACAACAAAAGAAGGCAAGCGAAAAGTGGTAGCATATGTCGGTGATTCTACATTTTTCCATGCAGGAATACCTGCACTGATAAACATGGTCTTCAATAAATCCAATGTATTGGTCATAGCATTGGATAATCGCATCACCGCAATGACCGGCTTCCAACCACATCCGGGTACAGGCAAAACAGGATTAGGCGAGCCGACTGAACAAATAAAAATCGAAGATATTGCTCGTGCTTGCGGTGTAAAAAATGTGAAAGTGGTCGACCCGTACAATATTAAAGATATGATGTCTACTGTCAAAGAATTCTTGGAGAAGGATGAAGTATCTGTAATTGTTGCCAAGCGCCAATGCTATCTTCTCGAATACCGCGCGAAGAGAAGAAAAGGTATTGAGACGCCGATATTCGAAATCGTTGACGAATTGACAGATGCGGAGAAAAAGGCAATTGTCGAATTTGGATGCCCAGCTTATTACATAGACGAAGAAGGTAAGATGCAGATAGACAAGAGCATGTGCTGGGGATGTGCTTCTTGCGTGCAACTTGTCGGACAAGGTAAAATAAAACCGATGGAGAAGTGAAAAAGTAGGTGAAATGGATGGTTGAAAACGCGAAAGATGTGAAAGAGTTCAATGTCGTAGTTATTGGTGTTGGCGGGCAGGGGCTGCTTACACTTGCCGGAATAATATCTGAAGCTGCGCTGAAGCAAGGTTACGATGTAAAGATGTCTGAGCTCCACGGTTTATCGCAACGTGGCGGTAGTGTAGCTTGCCAGATTAGATTTGGTGAAAAAATATATTCGTCGCTCATTAAGCCTGGCCGCGCGGATCTTATAATCGCGCTTGAGCCACTTGAAGCCTTACGTGCAGCAAAGTTCGCATCTGAGAAGAAAACAACAATAATAATTAATACCCACAAGACCAAGCCTGTGTCCGTGATGGTCTCGAACGAAAAATATCCCTCGCTTGAAGCTGTGAAAAAAGAGTTAAAGGATTTTGTCAAAGATGCAATCGATACTGATGCAACTGAAATCGCTATCAAAGCTACTGGCACACCTGTGACTGCAAACATCTACATGTTGGGTATTGCTAGCGCACGCGGGCTGATACCGATTGAAAAAGCCATGCTCTTAGAATCGATAAAAGAAACTGTTCCTGAAAAGTATTTTGAAATGAACAAGAAGATTTTTGAAGTAGCTAAATAATTTTTTATTCTATATTTTTTTCTCTATTTCTTATCCAGAAGCAGGTGTAAATTGTAGCTTGAGAAAGAGACTAAAAACCAGAATAGGAAGAACTCAGTTGAGACCCGCACAAAAGCAAAATATATTGATGCTATAACAAGAGAAAACAAAACAGAAAATTTAAACGTGTGTGTAATGCCGCGGTGCTTTGTCGGCAGATATTTCAAAATGAGATATAGCAAAATAAAATAGAATGGTGCGTAATACCATGTTGCTGTGTAAAAGAAAACATATGCTCCCACTAAAATAGCAGCAATCATGAAAGAAAACACATCACGTATTTTCGATCTTTTCATATCAACATCCGGAAACAGCGATGCAAAAATTGTAAGAATAATAAGCGCAATTAGGCTTTCAAAGCTCATTTGAAAATTTGCAAAATAGAAAATTGAAATCCAAGCTATAACAAGAAAAAGAGAAAAGATTAAATGACCTTCCCAATCTGGCATAGCATTGCCTCGAAAAATTTATTCATTTCCAGAATTTTTTAATGACTTTACCTATAATAGTATTTTCTAGATTGCCTATGTAGCCTTTTCTTTCAAGGTATAGCACGATAATAAGGCCCACTATAGCAACTGTAAAAAGAATCTCTATGCCAAAACCCAAAGAGCCTAGAATCCCACCAGCTATACTGCCTGCATAAGCCAAAACCAAGCAGCGTGGAATTGCGCCGATTACAGTTGCTATAAAATAATCACGAAATTTCATAGAGGTAACGCCACTCACATAGCTTATCAGATCGAAAGGGATTACTGGGACAAGTCTTGTGAAAAGTATTGCTTTTGCACCGTTTTTCGAGACCCATGCATCAACATTGTTTATCCATTTTTCACCAATCATTTTTATAACAATCGGCCTACCACCACGCCTCGCTATAAAAAATGCAATTACAGAGCCTATTATCAAACCAGTACCGCCGAAGATAAGAACGTCTGATATGTTCATGACTGCTCCTGCGAACATAAGTAACGCTTCTGACGGTATTGGAGCTATTATAGTCTGCAGCACCATAACAGCCGTTAGACCAAGTTTGCCATATGTTTCGAGCAAAGCAATCAGAGCAGTTTCAAACAATTTTCTCACACCCAAAGTTTAAATTTTATTTTTGAATTTTTAAAATTGCAGATATAGCCCCGAGCGGATTCGAACCGCTGTCTTCGGGTTTCCTTCTTCTTTTCGTCATCTTGAAATCAGCGCTTTAGACGCATAAGTCCAAAGCCCGATATCCTTGACCACTAGACTACGGGGCTATTCCTATTCTCATATTTTTAATTTCTATAAAGATATCTTGAGCTTATATTAATTTAGAGTAGAAAAGATAAAACTAATTATGGTTGGTATCGAACTAGGCAGCCAATTCGCAATATGGGCGAACACTCTAGGTCTCTCAATGGGTTATTTAGGCATATTTATCATAAGTTTTATCAGCGCAGCAACAATAATTTTTCCAATACCTTCATTTATACTCGTTTTTACTCTTGGAGCAGTGATGAACCCATGGTTAGTTGGACTTACGGCTGGAATCGGCAATGCGCTCGGCGAACTGACTGGTTACGCATTGGGAAAAGGTGGGGGGAAAATCCTAGAAAAAAAGTACAGGAAAAAAACTGAAAAATACAGAAAATGGTTCAAAAAAGATAGAGTATTTCCTTTGATCATTTTGTTTGCTGCGACTCCGTTGCCAGATGATATTGTTGGTGTAATATGTGGGATGTTTAATTACGATTTAAAAAAGTTTATTGTAGCTTCGCTCATAGGCAAAATTGTAATGAATCTGGCACTTGCTTGGGGAGGTTATTACGGAATAAGATTTATTTTAAGTGTTTTTGGCGGATAAAATGCCCTACAAACAAGTAATTGTTCTCAGAAAAGATTTGAAATTGGGATTTGGTAAAGCTGTTTCACAGGCGTGCCATGCTTCTCTAGGTGCTATGAAAAAAACTGATAGACGAATTGTTAAAAAGTGGGAGAGCGAAGGAGCAAAAAAAGTTATTCTGAAAATCAGTAGTTTGAGTAGCTTGAATGGCATTAGGAGAAAAGCAGTTTCTGCTAAGCTGTCACACTTTGTTGTCAGAGATGCTGGACTTACACAAATAAAGAAAGGGACTGTTACGTGCATCAGCATCGGACCGGCTGAAGAAAAGAAAATAGACAAAATAACAAAAAATTTGAAATTACTTTAACATTTAGTTAACACTTAATATGCTTTTCAAGATCTTCTGCTGGTGTTAGGCCTTGAAAGACATGTTCTTCATCGATTATTACCGCAGGGAATTTCATTATAGCATGCTGTCTTAAAACTAGATTAATAGATTCTAAATCAACATCAGCTGTAAGTGGTATCAACATCATACCTCTCCCACATCTTTCTTTAAGGTCGAGTAATATTGCAGATTGTAGTTCATTTTCTATCCCTTCTTCATTAGTCAAATCTTTTCTTTTGGATAGATGAACTACGTTAGAGTAATCAAAATTACATTTCTCTTTCAATTCGATTGAGTTAAGCCAAAACTGAAATTGAAGCAAAACATACTTCCTCCACTCCTGCTCAACCTCGGGTGTAAAAGTTGTCGCTTCTATTTCTTTCTCAATCTCGCTGCCGTATCTATAAATTCTATCATTGTAAGCTAGATTCTCTTCAAAAGCAGATTCGCACTCATCCCCGCCCAATTTTCCTATGTAGATATTCAACAGTCTTGTATCTTCCCATATTATTTCGCTCTCGCCAAGTCCTTTTTTAATCTCACTTATTCTAACATTGTCTATCAACACACCAATCATTACTCCTATTAAAAAGATGAAAATTGTCAAAACAAGTGATCTAGTGTAAACATTCATTTCGTTAGCCAACCCCTTTCTCCTTTATAATATTTATAAATCGCATGTAAATTAACAAATGAATAAAGTATTGGATATATAAAAAGAAATATTGGGATGTCATACCATTTAGCTCTCCACTTGTGCAAGCTGAATGAAATTTTTATTAAAGTTAGGGCAGTAAAAAATACAAGTAGCCCGAGAATTATTTTAAAGTCTATGTAATATGCGAATTCCAATCTCGAAAATGGGTCTAATCCAAATGAAAAAGACTTGAGTGAATATGCAAAAAAGTCAAATGCTCTCAATATAAGCAAATAAAGAAAAACGCCAATCCCTATTATCGATGACGAGTAACCAATAAAGGAGGTCGGCACTAAAAAGCTGCCAACAGCATGATGCTTGCCGCCTATAGTTGATTTATACTTTGAAAACGTTTGAATCCCTCCAATTGACCATCTAACCCTTTGTCTCCACCATCTCTTAAAGGAATTTGGATATAGGCTATAAACAAGCGCACCGAAAGCCATCTTAATCTTATATCCGCTCTTAAGTATCCTCCAAGCAATTTCAACATCCTCAATCAGATTTTTTTCATCAAACCCGCCTATTTTTTTCAGAACATCTTTTCTGTAAACACTCAATGGTCCTGGAGTAGCCCAAATTACATTTGCATATTCTTCTAATTTTCTTGTAACAGAAATTATCATAAGTTCAATGTTCTGCATTCTTTCCCAGAAACTCTTTTTTCTGCTGCATAAAATATGAGAAGTGACAGCAGCAACTTCATCGCTATCAAAATGTTTCATACACTCTTTTAAAGCATTTTTATCCAAAAAACTATCTGCGTCCATTACTGCAATAAACTCGTTTTTGGCTTTTTTAATCCCAAAGTTTAGAGCAGATGCTTTCCCGCCATTTTTCTTAGTGAAAAGTTTTAACCCTTTAATTCTGAATTTCGTTATCGCCTTTTTTACTATATCGTAAGTTCTATCTGTGCTCCCGTCATCTACAACAATAATCTCAAGCTTATTTCGAGGGTAATTTATATTTTTTATTTTTCTTAAAGTTTCCTCAATAATCTCTTCTTCGTTGTAAGCAGGTATTATCAAACTAATGGGAGGTATAATTTTAAGTTTCTTCTTCAGAAAGATTTTCCCCTTATTTTCAAACCAAAGGTTAATATGAAGCATTATGAAAAATGTTGCAAAAAACAACAATACCAGGTAAACTATGTCAAATATCATTTTATCAACTAAGATTAATATTCAGCTAAAGTATTAAAAAAGTTATTTTATTACCCACTTTTGACAAAATCTAGACTACAAGCTCAAAAACTACTCAAGTTCAATACCCAATACAATCATCAAGAACTTTATTGTCGCCAAATCTAATTCTTCATAAGTCTTTCCAGATATGTAGGTGACATGTCCTTCATTCCGGACAGCAGTTTCATTTGCATATATTGGGTGCACAAGAGCTATTATTGGATTTTGTATTTTACCAGGTAGGTGCGCATATTGCTCAACAGTTTCAACATTAAATGTTGGCACTTCGAACGTGCTCCCTTCTTCTGACCCGACTAAGCTCATATAAGCAAGTTTCATTTTGTACGTTATTTCAAAAGCCTCTATTGCATAATAACCATATTCGCCTGCATCTTTGTAAGCAATTGTCACATTTTTGACTAATGGGTGCATTGTATCGAGGTAGACCTGTGTCTCGCCTGGATAAACAGGAACCTTATTCGCTTCGCGTAAGTCGGCACGAAAAGTAAGCACTAGTCCTTTATAATTCCAAGTATTTATCGGTTTTGGCACGAAAAATTCGTAATAAAAAAATGAGCTGACTATAACCACTAAAACAACTATGAAGATTAAAATCTTTTTTGAAAGTTTAATTTTTATTTTGGCCATATTAATCAGCCTTAATTTAGTTGGGCGTAACCAAACGACTAATATATCTTATACCTTATAATGAACTCTCAAAATTAAATTGTTTTTGAATTTTGAAAAAAGAAAAAAAAGGAAAAAGTTGTCAAACTTTTCCTTCAGACTGCGTAAGTTTACACTGCAGTAACAGTCGGTGCTCCAACTGTACCAGTAACTTCGACTGACGAAGCTGTTATGCCTGCCAGTTTAGTATCGTACAGTTGCAACGCAGATGCTGCTACGCGTGTATCCTCTGCACGTGTTCCTGCTACTACTAACACTACTTTGCCTGTTGCAAATCCGTCATCTATAGCGCTGATGAGACCAAAGTCTCTTCCAGGCCATGAATCACATGTGTAGTCGAACAAGTCTGCATCGGCCAGTTCATCTACCAAATCGTTGACACATGGTCCACCGACTAAGATGACGTGTTTTGCTGTTTTCAAAGCAGTCATCTCTGTGTCTAGCTTGGCTATTGCTGATGTTATCGGTATTGATGGATAGTCTGTGTATTCAACAGTACCTGCGGCTGTTGCTTCTCCAGTCAACTTACCAATGTAGGCCTTGACTTTCAAAGTCTGTGCTGGTACCTTCACCTTCACATCTTGTGCTGGTGAATATGAAGCTGGAGCTAATACTATGTTTCCACCGTCTGTCACAACATCCTGTGATGCTACTCCTATATCTACCTTCTGAGCTGTTCCGTCTAAGTCTGTTGAATAGACTTGAACGTCCTTAGCTTCACCGGAAGTAGCAGAATACAACCTGAATGTTGGTGCAGCGGATGCACTCCACGTAGTTGTCTTGTTCACATAGTTAATCATCACTGAGTTCGCGTTTCCATTGGCTCCACCTGTTGGACCAAGCGTAAAGTTCTGGAACAAGCTTGCTAGAGCGCCATTCACAGTAGTTGAGTTCCCGGGAGTCGTTATGTTTACGTACAGATACTGTCTGTCTCCTACAGCTGCTCCGTTACCGTAGCTTATAGTGAAGTTGAATTCGAAGCCATCGTCGACGGCGCTTGTGATCGGTTTATAGTACGTACCATCTGAAAGATCCACTGCTATTCTGCTGTTGACCGAGTCCCAGAATCCTACCATTACTGGGTAACTGCCATTAGCAAGAGTGTAGTTGAACAGAATATACGCTTTGTTATATCCGTTGGTTCCTTTCACTATGCTTCCAGCTATATCTGCTGATATCTCTATACCGTTCAGGTTTGAAGCTGCTATTGTTGAGTTAGTCGCTCCTGTCATGCCATCGTCCCAATAGGCACTCTTGCCAGATACATCACTAAAGGTTAGAGTAACGAATGTGTCGTAATTCCAACCTGAGTCTAGGAATCCAATCTCAGCGAAATCGTTTGGCAACGTTATCTTCGGATCGGAATCTGTCATTTTGATGTACTTTATAGACGTAGGCTTGTACACGACTTCTATTTTGTCGTTGACTGTTATGTTTCCAGCTGTATTTATAGTTGTCGCTTGTATGCACCATTCAGTCTCCCCTGGGAACCTGAAATCACTTGTACCAGTCCCAGATATATCACAAGTTGCTGGATAGATTTTTTCTACAGCGTTGATTTCACCGACAACTAAGTCGGCCCCAACGATAGTTCCATCCTGCAACGCTCTTACAGCTGTTACTTTGATTGTCAAACTAGCGGCAGTTGAAGTTTTATCGCTGCCCTGATTGATTACCAAAGTGTCAACCGTGTTATCAGCTGCATCCTTGACTATTACTCTTGCCCAACCATCATTGTTACCCAAATCTGAGTAGACAGAGTAATCTCCATATACAACTGGTGTGGTTGCTGTAGCTGTTCCAACTTCTCCTGTCAACATCTTTACTTGGTTCACTCCAAGACCAACGATTACGAAGGCCTTGTCAAGTAGTTCGATGTTAATTGGATATGTGTATTCTGGATTAGTTAGGGTACCGTAAGTGGCTGTTTTCGATCCCAGATCTAATGCTTTCTTGAAGACATATTGATACCTTAGGACATTGGTCGGAATGACTAATGACTGAGTACCGTTTATGCCTGTTGTTCCAAAGTCGTGTGTAGTATATATTGACTCAGCGCTAAGAGATATCGCCTCGTAATAGTCGTAGCTGTTGCTAGCCCATGTAAACGTACTCGTTTCGAGTGCGCTATAGTGGAAGCCTCTTACTGCACTGGCAAAGGAGTCATTTAGATAACTTCTTTTTATGCCTATTGTGTTTTTCGTAACGCCATCTACTGTTACAGCTGTGCCTGGACATTCCTCGCTTACAGTGCTCTCGCCGACTTCTGCAAGTCTTGAAGCAAGATTAACTGCACCGACAACGTCGTCAACCGCAGCATCTGAACCTATTACTACGTACGCGTCCAAAGTCCCGTCAGTTCCTGCTAGGAAACCTGGATAGTCTCCCAAAGCTGTAGCTGCTAGGACTGGACTTGCTATTGTTAGTAGTGTCATTAACGCAGTCATAAATCCTGCGATTAATTTTTTCATTTTATATTACCTTTTTTTTATATTACCTTTTTTTCCTTTACCACAGCGAGATTTCGCCAACCGAGCATAAGCTCAGAAGTCGATAACCCACTGTGCTTGGGATTTTCTAAAATAAAATTCGTTTTACATGGTATATAAAAATTGAATGAAACGATTTACGAAGCCCTGAAACTGTTTCATCAAAGCCTTGTAAACACTATAATATAGCTTTCTAAAAGTCCTAATAGTTTCTAAAAGTATTCTAAGCTTCTATTTTCAATAATAACGGGTTAAATAGCTCATAATCTCCTAAATTTTAGCTTTCTTTAAATCTCCTCTGAAACGATAATTTACAACCGTCACTCACAGATTTCGAATAAAATCAAATTTTTAATTTCTTTTTGACCAGCTTTAATCTGTTCGTCCTTCCTCTTCTTTCTACTTCCAAAAGCCCACGCTCTGCTAGGGTTTTGACAACACGACTAACTTTTGCTTTTGATAGATTTGTTAGTTGGACTACCCGCTTCTGCTTAACTTCACCCTCTCTTATTATTATATCTATCACTTTACGCTCGTATTCATCCAGCACTGAAAGGACCAGACTCTCCGATTTTCTTAGATAACGAACGAATATAAATCCTATGACAACAGCAAAACTTGCGCCCAAAAGAATGAAATGTCTCATCCTAAGTTCAAACCAAGGAGGAGGTGTAACTTGTTCGTAAAGAACTTCAAACTTAAGCAGCTCTGCTGCTGGAATATTGTAAAGTTTCCATATTACAATTATAGTATCGCCTACGATATGTGCAGATGCACTTTTTGGATACGAAAGTACGCTAGAGCTTATATCTTCGCCGACAAGGAGAGCGCCATGTGGAAGCTTAAGAGTTGCAGAAACATCTGCCACAGCTATATGCGGACTCAAATCTCCACTAAAATAGAATTTATCGTCAAGCGTTTTAACGAAGTCAGTTGTCGTAAAATTTATTTGCAATTCTTTTTTTGTTTCTGTAAGATTCATTTCGCAACTTATTGAACTCGTCCCGCTTATGTCAACTTTACAATCAACTGGACCAGCATTGCTCGTAGCCTCAAAATTCTCAATACGACCAATAACATTGAATGAAAAATATCTTTCCAGTTCTCTAAAAGTTAAAACAAGTTGAATATCGCTTTTGCCTTCTTCATCAAGTTCTATATCAATTTTGTAGAACTGTATATCTGAACTAGCAGAAACCAAAGTTGATACGGATAGAAGAGTAATCGAGATAACCAAAATTAGTATCAAAAGATTGAATACTATTCCAATATCAGCTAATTTTCTGCTGCTCACGATTGATCAACCCACTAAATATAAAATGTGTATAATTAACTTTTATATTAACTTTTATTCTTATCGAAGACACTTGAGACGTATCGAAATAAACTAATGAGCTATTGCTATTTATTGTTTTTCTACTAAGGATTAATGTTCGACTAAAATATCTATATTGGCACCGCAATATGGGCATCTATCCTTTACTAGATTTATTTTTTCTATTCTTGTCCCGAATCGTTTTATCAGCAGCTCTCTACAGTTGTAACAATATGTATTTTCATACTCGTGTCCAGGTATATTCCCTATATACACATACCGAAGCCCCATCTTACTGGCCTCTGTCACACATTTTTCAAGGGTCGAGACTGGTGTTTTTGGCAGTTCCATAAGCTTATAGCTTGGATGGAATTGTATAATGTGGAAAGGTATACTCGAACTTAAGTTTGTGTTTATGTGCTCAGCAAACTTTTTACAAAGCTCTATGTTATCTCCTATTTGCGGTATTATGAGGTTTGTTATTTCAAGGGATATCCTCTGTTTCTTTATTCGCTTCAATGCAGCGTATATCGGTTTGACATCTGGGACAGACATGAATTTTTTATAGAACTCTGGATCTAACGATGCTTTTATGTCTACAACTGCTGCATCAAGATATTTCGATATTTTCTTAATCGCATCATCAGTTATATAACCGTTCGTAACAAAGACGTTCATTATATTGCTGCGCTTTGCGAGTTTAGCAGTTTTATACGCAAATTCGAAGAATATTGTAGGCTCTGTGTAAGTATAAGCTATGCTTTTACAGTTATTCTTCTCAGCCAATTTTACTATATCTTCTGGGGTGTAGGTCTGGCCTTTAATCTCTCCCTGCTCATCTATGTTTTGGCTTATCTCCCAATTATCGCAAAACTGGCATCTGAAATTGCATCCGGCCGCGGCTATGGAAAGAGACTTTGAGCCAGGATAAAAATGAAAAAAGGGCTTTTTCTCTATAGGATCCACATTAACAGCCACCAGCTTACCATAATTTAGTGTATAAAGAATATTGTCTTTATTAATCCGAACGCGACAGAATCCTCTTTTACCCTTTGCGATGAAGCAATGCCTAGCACAAAGATTACATCTTACACCATTTCTTTCCTTAGCCCACAACATAGCTTCTTGCAGCTTTTCTTTAACCATTATGAATCGCCTGAAAGCTCGACCTAGTTACCTGTTTAATCGCCAGACAGAACTAAGTATTAGCTAAGTACTAGCTAAGAATCAACAAACCGTCATACAGAGTACCGTCATACAGGCAAACCACCAACAAAGTTAAATATTATATTGGCTCTTCATAGTAATATAGATTAACTACGCCTCAGTAGCTCAGTTGGTAGAGCACCTGAAATAAAAATAAATTTGGTGAATCTCGTAAACAGGAGGTCGTGGGTTCAATGCCCACCTGAGGCTTAAAAATACAAAGGCAAAAGAACATCGGAGGTCTAAAAATGGAGATAGTGTTACATGTTAAAGGTAAAGAGTTCACAAATTTTAAAGAAAAACTGCTTGGAGACGAAATCGTAAATCGTGCTAGTATTGTCTTTAAAGATGCGAAGCAATTTGGTAAGGATAGCGGCTACTTTTGCATACTCAGCGGCACTGAAGACAGATGCAAACGCGCGATAAAACTAACAAAAGACGAGGATGGAAATGAATTAGCGAAAGAAATAGTCGGAGAGGAAAAAGAAAAAATACTAAAAAAGATAAAAGAAGAAGAAGATAAAGCAATTGAGGGATTTGGCAACATACTTGGTTGAATTACGTGGCAATCACAAAGCGGTGATGGTCCAGCCTGGTCTAAGATTCGGCCCTGCCACGGCCGCGACGCGGGTTCAAATCCCGCTCACCGCATTTTTTCTGGCAGAATAAGATAAATAGTGAAAACTTATATTCAAAATAAACAGAAATTAATTTAGTAGGGTTTATTGAGGGAGACACATGGCTATTTTTGGACGGAGAAGGATAAAAAAGATTAAAAAGAAGAGATTCATTCCTCCGGTTGAGGTAAAAGAAATTTCAGATATGTTAGAAATGAAACATCCTGTATCCGAACAGAAACAAGAATATAAGACAAGGGAGCCATCGAGACCAACATTTGCGCCTCTATTTGTAAAGTTGACGCGATTTAGAGAAATTTTGAGCACATTGAAATATCTGAAAACGAGTGTTAATTCGATAAAAAGGCAACTTTCTATTCTGAATAAATTGGAAAAACTTAAAGAAGAAAATTTAAAGTTGCTGAATTCAGAAATAAAGAAATTAAGTGATCAGTTACGCAAACTTGACTCAGAATTCACGCGACCATCCGGATATGTAGAAGGGATACCAGAGATGCAGATGCAAGATGTGGAAAGCTTGGAGAGCACCATTGTTGATTTGAAAGAGCAGATTGAAGATTTGAAATCAGAAGTCGAGACAGTTGCCTAAATCTTTATAGTTTTAAATAATCGTTGGGTATTAGTTAGTATCAGCATGTAATTGCCAAGCAGGGGTAGCGAAGTGGCCAAACGCGCAAGGCTCAAGATTGTACAAGATTTTGAGCGCAGATAACAAGATGACGAAAATCGAAGCAAAATGCGTAATGGGCAACCTTGTGACTTAGTGTCTTCGTGGGTTCGAATCCCACCCCCTGCATTTTATTATAATTTAAATTTTTACAAAAGGAAAGAATCTTATCCTCATAAAATTAAACATAACCAACAATAAAAAAAACTAAAAGAATTGGAAAAAATAAAAATTAAAAAACTTAAATTTATTTTTCCAGCAATGTTTCATATCCTATGAATAGTGTCCCTACTAAGGCCAAAATCCAACCGATTGTTGCAAAGAGTGTGTCAAGCCATAGATCGCCTATATAGCCGTATAGGCCTGGTATGATTGCCGCGTTTATTGTTCCTGCGAATAGGAAAAATACTCCAGCAGCAGCTAACCATCCGAATCCCTTTTCTGATTTCCTTCTTATCTTTGCCCATTCGGCAAATGCTATTATTAATAGGAACGCTACTCCTACATCGATTAGCGTTGCTTCAAACATTTTTTAATTCACCTTAAATAAAATTTCGATAATATGAGGTATAAAAGCTTTCCCAAGATATTTAAAGCATACTCTTAAGAAGTGGTAACAACCAAAAATTGGTTGATTTTGATTCAATCAATTTTATTTTAATCAACTCAATCAATTTCGATCAAATGTTATCTTAATATTATCTTAATTTTATCTCTTCAACTCTTCCGTTAGGTTCGCACTCGACAAATATCTGGCATTGGAATTTCCATATTTTTGTATTTTCATCGTTTAGAAAATTCGGTGTCATGCCTGCTTTATAACACAGGTTTTCCAAAAACACATCAACATCCCACTTCTGCTCAATCGGGACTTGCGGCAGAAGCAATCCATTATAAGGTCCATTCGAAATTATCAATCCATCGCACCCTATTTCTATTTTTTTCTTTAATTCATCCAAATTTTCACCTGAAACGAGCATGGGCTCGGTCACCACAGAAACTTCGAATATTACACTTCCGAGCTCCTTTTTTTGCAGTGAGGGAAATCTCGTATCTTCAAATGCAGCCGATAAGGCCGCATGCTGAACAGCTTCGTATAAGCATGTAGGGGACATAAAACCAATGCACCCACGAAGTATGCGAGAAGGAAATTTTTTTATTGTAACAAATACACCATGCTTTTCATTCAATTTTCCATTTTTCGTTTTTTTAAGCTCTAAGCTCTTATTTTTATAAAATTTTTCTACGATGCCTCTCGCTGATTTTACAAGTAATGTACCTTCTTCTAGATTTAACATATCTTAGAATTGAGAAAAAGAAAATAAAAAAGGATATGAAAAATTCTAAAATTATTCGAATTCGTCATCGTCCCAATCATCGAACTCCATTTCTTTGATTTTTTCTTCGATGATCATTTTTAATCACCAATTACATTTACTGTGTAAAGAGTCAGCAAGATATTTAAGTTTTTGTTAAGCTGCGCTCGGATTTACTGAGCAATAATAAAAAAAATTAAAATATAATTTTTTTAGATTTTCAATTCTCAACACTTGTTTTATTATTTTTTCTAAAATAGTCAACTATTTCTGTAAAAGTTTTTTGATTTCTTTAATACTTTCTGGGTTGGCCAGTGTTGAGACGTCGCCAAGCTTCTCACCTACAACTAGTTTTTTTAATAATCGCCTAACAACTTTACCTGACCTAGTTTTGGGCAGACTGTCAACAAAGTCAATCTCACGCGGATAGGCATGACCAGCTAAATGTTTTTTTACGAATTGTCGCAGGTCATTCTTCAGCTTTTCTGATTTCTTATAGTCTTTTCTAAGAACAACAAATGCCTTTATTATCTCCCCTCTAAGTGGGTCTGGTTTTCCTATGACGCCTGCCTCAACCACCGCTGCGTGTTCTACTAATGCACTCTCAACCTCAAATGGCCCGACACGTTCACCAGATGTTTTAATAATATCATCAGCACGTCCGACAAACCAGAAATATCCATCTTTATCCATAAATGCTAGATCGCCACTCATATACCAATTACCAACAAAATACGATTTGTACTTTTTCGGCCTTTTCCATATTTTCTTCATCATCGATGGCCATGCAGGCTTTATAACCAAATTTCCTTCTTTTCCTACGCGCAACTTACGACCATTGTCATCTACTATTGCTGCCTTTATCCCAGGAAGTGGCTTGCCCATTGAGCCCGGCTTGATCGGCATACAAGGATAATTCGCAATAAGTATACCTCCTGTTTCTGTTTGCCACCAATTGTCGTGAAATGGTACACCAAAAACTTTCAGACTCCATCTTACGGCTTCTGGGTTCAGCGGCTCGCCGACGCTGCACATGTGCCTTAAGCTACTTAAATCATATTTTTTCACCAGATGGTCACCTGCAGCCATTAACATTCTAATAGCTGTAGGGGCCGTATACCAGACTGTTACATTATATTTCTCTATTATCGAATACCATTTTTCTGGATTAAATCTTCCTTCATAAACAACAGATGATGTGCCATTAGACCAGCAACCAAGTATGCCATATGCAACACCAGTAACCCATCCCGGGTCTGCAGTGCACCAATAAACATCGTCTCCATGCAAATCTAAAACCCATTTTGCAGTCATATGCTCTTGTATCAAAGCTTTGTGCGCATGTACTACTCCCTTGGGTTTGCCAGTAGTGCCAGATGTATAGAGCATAAACGCATCGTCAGTTTGTTTTGTTTTGACTATTCTAAATTTTTCTGAAGCACGTGCCATCTCTTTTTCATAATTTATCTCTTTACCACTTGCTCTGCCAACAACTATTATATGTTTCAAGTCTGGTAGCTCGCGTTTGACTTTGTAAATTCTTTTTTTCAATGTGTCGTCTGTAATAACGACCTTTGCTGCGCTATCTTGTAATCTGTCTTTTATTCCGCTTGGACCAAATGCTGCAAACATCGTACCGGCCACTGCGCCAAGTTTGAGTATACCGAGAAAACTAATATACAATGCGGGGATGCGTGGGAGGAAAATAAAAACACGGTCGCCCTTCTTCACACCAAGACTCTTCAGAATGTTTGCAAATTTATTAGAGAGCTCGGAAATCTGCACAAATGTAAATTCTTTACTTTTTTCCACACCTTCCCAATAAAGGGCAACTTTATTTTTTCTCCATGTATTAACATGGCAGTCCATAGCTGCATATGCAACATTCAATCTATGACCAAGCCAGGCAACTTCTTTATAAACATCTCTCCATTTGAATTTTCTGTAAGTCTTCTCATAATTTTCAAGGTTAGGTTTCTTTTTGAAGAATTTTTTTGGTTTTTTTATTATTTTCGCTCTTGGAGTTCTAGTTTTCATGCGACCACTAATATTTTTTCGATTTGATAGAATAAATTCTCAGCATATAACTTAATTTACTAGATTAGACTAAGATTAATTGATGGCCACTATAGACTATAAGCAATTCATCACAAAAGATTTAACAAGCCTTGCAAACGATTCTATTGCTGAGCTTATAGAAAAAGCGAAAAAGTACGATGATGTTGTCAGCCTTGGTAGGGGAGAGCCGAACTTTGATATGGCCAAATTCATGAAAGATGCCATGATATGTGCTATAAAAGAAAATCAGACTCATTATGTATCTGGTTCTATACCGGAATTAAATGGAGCTATTGCTGACAAATTAAAAAACGAGAACGGTCTTCATATCGATTCTCAATTCAGAATAGTTGTCGGTGCAGGCTCGTTACCAGTTCTACAGGCAATAATTGGTGCGATAGTTGAACCAGGTGAAGAAATAATAGTTACAGACCCGACTTATTTGAAGTACATCTCGATTATACGCTCGATGCACGCGAAACCGAAGTTTGCGATTGTATATGAAGAAAACAATTTTATCCCGACTGTTGAGGAGTTAGAGAAGGCTTATACAAATAAAACTAAAGCTATTATGGTTAATTCTCCTTGCAATCCAACTGGTGCTGTTTTCACAAAAAAACAATTAGAAGAAATTGCAGAATTCGCAATCGAAAAAAACATAATAGTCATAACAGATGAAGTATACGAGAACATCATATACGATGATGCAAAGCATTATAGCATTGGCTCGTTTGATAGCGATATTTCAGAACGCACGATAACGCTGAATAGCTTTTCAAAATCTTATGCTATGACAGGCCTACGTGTGGGGTACGCGGCCGGTCCGATTGAGTTGATGAAACATGTGTTCAACTATAATTACTTTGGGCACATATGCGCATGCGTACCATCTATGTATGCTGCATTGGAAGCATTGACAAATCCAAAAAGTAAAGAATTCGTGCAAAGTATGGTAAAAGAATACGATCGCCGCAGAAAATTTATAGTCAAACGGTTGAACGAAATCGGCCTACCAACAAAAATGCCAAAAGGCGCTTTCTACACTTTTTCCAGATGCGACAATTTCGATAAAAACTCTCACAACTTCGCAAACAATGTGCTGGAAAAAAGTCATGTTATAGTAATACCAGGCTCGGCATTCGGTCCGCATGGTGAAGGTTTTGTCAGAATCTCATACGCGACAAAGTACGAGCAAATCGAAGAAGCTATGGACAGAATGGAGAAGCTTCTCAAGTAAATATTTAAATCAGTATCGCACATAGTTTCTTTTGCAGGGGGCTAGGCTGGGGAGTTACCGGTTCTCTGTAACCACAAATCCGGTTTATGGTGGAGCCGAAATCCTTTGAGCGGCGTGGGTTTTGTAAATCGACCCAAGCTCTGGACTGCGAAGCCTTGTCCCTATTGGTTTGCTTGGCTGTGAATCCCCCAGGGCAGGAATGCAGCAAGGGTTAGTAGTCATTCAAACGCTATAGGATCAGCAGGGTGGAGGAAGGAGCCTGGACAACCGGCTTATAGAATCCGCATCAATCTAAGGTCCGCCCTCTGCACCATTTATCTTTATGCAAGATTTATTTTTATCAAAAGGCGAGTGCACGAATTGGTGAACGTATGAAAGAAAATGCTATTATTCTAATCCTTTTGATTGTTTTCCTGATTGGAGTATCAACATTTTTCTCAAGCAACACAGAGACCAGTATTGAAACTCCTGGCGAGCCTGGGCCTGAGTCTGAGCCTGGCGCTGAACTCGAGCCGAACATTACTACATATACTGAAACTCCGCCAGCGGCCTTAAAATACGGCTCAGCAACGATAAGAGTACCAGCAGTAGATAATGAAGGGAATGGTGTAGTGACATCGCTTACAGTCGATTCGAATGCTGGAGAAGGGAGAACGCTGGTAAACATAGACCAGCTGCTGTTTTGGGTAGATACTCAATACTCCATACAAACTGCGAAATTGGTTGCAGAAAATTATACTGATGTCGACTTGTCAGAGATCGATTTAGTTTATTCAATAGATACAGAAGCTTACTTGATTGAAGGCCCGTCTGCTGGCGCCGCGCTCACAGTAGCTACAATAGCTGCAATCTATAATGAAACATTAAATTCGACCGTTATGATAACAGGCACTATAACCCCTGATGCCAGCATTGGACCAGTAGGTGGCATACTTGAGAAAGCAACCGCAGCGAAAGACATCGGTGCTTCCCTATTTATTGTACCAGCAGGACAAGCGACACAGACCTATTACAGGCAGGAGCGGACTTGCGAGAAAATCGGACCAATAACTTATTGTACTACTGAATATGTACCTGAAACGATTGACATAGAGGAGCAGGCTGGCATAGCGATGGAAGAAGTATCTAACATAGGCGAGGCATTAAAATATTTCCTAAAATAAAATGTAATTATGCCTGATAGAAAGAATAGGCTTGCCAGTATGAGTAGCTTCACTAGTATAAACAGACTTGTAGAATCGAATGAATTACTAAGCTTAATTATTGCAGTTGCTGTGACCACGATTATTTTCGCATACAACTGGGGAGCTCCGCTAGCGACGGTAGATGCTATCCCTTCTTCATTCCTTGCTGTAGTTACTGCTTTTCTTTTTCATGAACTTGCACACCGTTTTGTAGCGAAAAGGTTGCATTGTTCGGCTGTATATAAAATATGGATACCTGGCATCATCTTTGGGTTGTTGATGATGTTAATAGGCGTAAAGTTAATACTTGTCGGCGCAGTTGTAATAAGCACGTACAAATTCGGCAGATGGGGAATGAAATCCAAATACCCGTCAATGAGAGAGATTGGATTGATATCAGTTTCTGGCCCGCTCACAAATCTGATATTGGCATCTGCTTTCAAAATTATCTCTGAAGGTGCACTCTTAGGCACAGCATTAGGCGCGACTTTTGGTTATCTTGCATCAATAAACTTGTGGATCGCGTTTTTCAATCTAGTGCCAGTCAAACCTCTTGACGGCAGCAAAATTTTCTTTTGGAATCCATTAATCTGGTTTTTCCTCATAGTAGCCTCTTTGTTCCTCCTTATACCATCGCATATCTTCGGGCCGCTTTTGGCATCACTGGGCTAAATTACTAGTCTAAATTACTTAATTTTGAACATCAACCTTAATTTTAATCGTCAGCCATCACTAATATTATTTAGTGAAAAAAATGAAGATGTCAAGAAGTAGCTATATCTTACATAATTTAACGCACATTACTTTACCATTTGCAATATCTTCTATATTTCTTTTGATCGACTCTTCACTTGACGCTTATGATGTTTTAGTTATAGCTCTATTAGGTGGGTTCTCACCAGATATAGACCACATCAACATATGGCTTGAATACAAGTTCAAAAATTTCAGAAGTTTTCTTAGATTTGTAACAACTGTAAGATCATATAGATATTCTTTTTTAATATTCCACAATCTAGGTACTCTAATCGCTATAGGTCTTTTGATCCCAATCATGAGCACAATCAGTTCACTAGCTGCTGTTTTTCTGACTGCATTTTTAGCGCACTTGATTTTGGATTTTTTCACTGACAAAATGTCAATCGGCAGGGTAACGCATTGGCGATACAGAAGAAGGACTTGAGTTAGCTCTGCAGAAGGACTTAAATTCTATAAGAGCAATAACTGTAAAGTATGCAGATTATTGCCGATTTTCACATACATAGCTATCTTAGTCGTGCAACGAGCAAGAGCATGAACATAGATGAGATTTCAAAAAACGGCAAGTTAAAGGGTTTGAGTTTAATCGGAACAGGAGATTTTACCCATCAGGCATGGCTCACGCAAATAAAAGAGAAGCTCGTGGGAAAAGAGATGGAAAGTGGCTCTGGTATTTTTGAGTTTGACGGGATGAACTGGATTCTAACATGTGAAGTTGCAACAATCTATACACAAGACAGTAAAACAAGGAAAGTACACCACGTCATTCACGCACCAAGTATAGAAATAGTAGAACAAATAAACGAAGCTCTGCAGAAATATGGCAATTTGCAGGCTGATGGAAGACCTATGCTGACAGGGATAACATCAGCCGAGCTTGTAGAAATTTTGATGGAAATCTCAAACAAAATTTTAATTTATCCTGCGCATGCTTGGACAAGTTGGTTCGGCGTTCTTGGCGAGTTCTCTGGTTTTGACAGCTTGGAAGAATGCTATCAAGACCAGATACATCATATACACGCACTTGAAACTGGCATGAGCAGCGACCCGGCCATGAATTGGCGTGTATCAAGCCTTGATAAGTTCACTCTGCTTAGCAACTCAGATGCGCACAGTCCCTGGGTTTGGCGAATCGGCCGTGAGGCAAATGTTTTTGATCTTGACACTGACAAACTGACTTATGATACAATAAACAAAACAATAATAAAAAAAGACCCAAAGCGGCTGAAATTTACAATCGAAGTTGAGCCATCGTATGGAAAGTACCACTTTACCGGCCACCGGAAATGCGGAATTAATCTGCATCCGAAAGAAGCCCTAAAATTCGATAACAAATGTCCGATCTGCAGACGCAAGCTGACCGTGGGCGTACTGCAACGCGTGGAAAAGCTAGCAGACAGACCAGAAGGATTCAAACCAAAAAACGATTTACTAATACCTTTCAAATCCCTGCTCCCGCTTTATGAAATTATATCGTCCGCGACTGGCGTGAACCGGCTCTATTCTAGAGCTGTAATCGAACAGCAAGATGCACTTATCGCAAAATTCGACAATGAATTTAACATATTGCTCAATGTCCCAAAAGAAGAGTTGCTCAAAGCAACGAATGAAAAAGTTGCAGAGGCTATAATAAAAACAAGAAACGGCGAAGTTAAGTACATTCCAGGATACGACGGTGTATACGGCATTCCAGTCTTCTCCCACGAAGAATACGAGAAGCTAAAGAAGAAGCAAATTTCAAAAGCAAAAGAGCAACGAAGTTTAAAAGATTTTAAAAAGTAAAGTCCAATCAAATATACGGGCCTGTAGTCTACTGGTAGGATGCCACCCTCACACGGGCCACGAAAGCAACCTGAGCTCTAAGAACGGTGGAGAACGTGGTTCAATTCCGCGCAGGCCCATCTCAAATTCAAGAATCTTATATGAAATTAGTAAATTTGTTCGTCCATAATTTTGTTAGTATGTCTACTTAGAATAAGTCTTAAAGATTTTACCGATAGTTTAAGGCGATGGCATTGTTGGTGTTGGGCTTGTTGTTGTAGTTGTTTCTTCTGTAGTGGTAGTTGTCTCTCCACTTATGTATATAGATTTCAAAACTTTTATGCTAGTCGTGCCGTCCAAGAAATAATTATAGCTTAATTCTATTTCTACTGGGATGGTTGTGTACGAATCAATATATGGTAATGTGAATCTGCAAGGAATCGACTTTTTACCGGTTCTAGGAAGTCTGTAATCGTCCTCTCCATTTCCTTCACATTTCCCACCGTTGACCTCTATCTTATCCACAGTTATCGTCATATCACTTTCCTCGCTTTTATATGGTTTCCCTTGACCAATGTTGCTGACTAGAATTGTAATCGAAGCCTGCTGCCCCTCACCCCTATAAATCAATGGTCTTGCTAATCCAGCCAATGCAACCTTAATTGGAGCGTTTGTTACAGAAAAAGTTTCTATTCCAGAGGCTCTCATGATTGTTTCTGCGTCCTCTGGGTTGCTTCTCAAATAATCATTGTTATATATTTTTATATTTGCTAGAGCAGTTGTACTATAAGAGTAATTTAGTCTCACACTGGCAGTATAAGTATTATCGACTTTTAGACCTACTGGAGATTTAATACCCCACTGCGCATCACCAACGCCACCCGGAACTTTATATTCTGGCTGACTTTTTTCAAGAAAGCCTATAGTTTTAGTCCTTTTAGCTATGTCATCCCAATCGGTTCCAGTCCAGTCTGTTCCCAAGCCAAAGATCTTAGCTCTAACATTTGTAGCGTCTTCTCCTCCAATATTTTCAACAGTTAAAGAAAATGTTACCTCATCCTCAGAAAATATTTCAGACATGTCTGGAGCGAAGCTCTTAATAATAACACCTGTAGATATTCCCCCTTCACCTACACCGATTCCGGGTAGTTCTATACATCCTGAGAAAGCCACTACCACAACAAATAGTGATGCTAATAGAACCAAGGTGTGTTTTTTCATTTTTCAGACCTGCTTTTTCAAATCTACTTGATAATAATTCAATTTTAATCAATTTAAAATTATTCTTTATGTTTCTATGGTGGTGGTGGTGGTGGATTAGTTGTTGTAGTTGTTGGTAATGTGGTTGTTGTAGTAGTCGCTGGAGCAGTCGTTGTAGTTGTTTCTTCTGTAGTGGTAGTTGGAGATTCTTCGGGCAAAGGTTGTATCTCAAAATCTTGGGAGTTTGTATAACGGTAGGTATAATTAAAATCTGTCCAAATCGTGGCGCTCGTCTCCGGCTCGTCGAAGCTTGGGTCACTAAAAGGAACTGACTGGAAATTGCACATGAGTTCATCTGGAATATCTATAGATCTGTCTGAAAACAAATAATCTCCATCACCGACATAAAATTGACATGGCAGCATAGTTTCATCACCTTCTTCACCAACAGATGCTATTTCTAACGAACCTCTCAAATCCAGTCTAACCCCACTAGCTTCGATTTTCGGTTGTCTTATATTTCCTATAGAGCTACTACCAACATGCGTAAAGCTCATCTCCACTTTAAACGGACTATCGCGTACTCCCCAATATTCTTTTATTGTTTGACCGCCTTCAACTCTCTCTCCACGCTCTGGAGGTTTGAATGTTAGCTGTATTGGCCCGTAAGTTGCCGTGCTTTGAGAATATTGCGATAAAGGCGTCTTTAGAGTTACACCATCTATGATCGGTATATCCATCTTCCTAAACCCAGAATAGTCATATTCTATATAATAAGTTATTGTGTAGGTATGTGGCCTCAATATACCTATATTGCGCACTTGTAATGTTAAAATTATCCTACGTTCACCTCCATTATCAAGTGATTCAATTGGTCCAAATGCGCTATTTCTATCAAAAACGCAACTGCCTTCTTCCTCATCTGAGATCACTGCTTCTGTTCCATCACAATTCAATTCTTTAATATAAAACCCAGGAGTGTCAAACCCAATTTCTACTCTTGGCGCGGATTCTTCGCCATTATTTTTTAACACGAGCTCGAGTACTACAATTCCGCCTTCATAAGGATTCCTGTCAGACACGTAATAGTCTTCAATTGTTATTATGTCATTTTTATAAGGAAGGCTACCGCCATTTCCATTTCCATCTATCACACAACCAGAAAATAAAACTACTAGTAAAATTAAACTCAACAGTAAAATAGCTTTTTTCATTGATTAACTTTTAAACTTGGATAGATATTAATTTTACAATGGTTGATATTTCAAAAATTGATATTTCACGCTTCTTCGCAAAGGAAAATTTAGATTATTTTTTAGCACCTAAGCAAACTGGCTATGACATTACAAAAACTCTGCTATATGCACTCATTCTTGTGGTGGCTATCTATTTTATATACAAAATCCTCTACGAGAAAAACAAAGATAAATTGAAAAAATTTAAGATAAAGATAGACCAGAGGCTGGCGATTGCAGTAGCTCCGTATGTTGTTTTTGGTGGGGCGATTCGAGTTTTGCAGGACGCGGGTGTGGTTAATTCATATTTTTTCATGACGCCTGGAATACACATACTCGTTTTTGGAATAATTTTTTCCGCTCTGCTAGCTTCTTTTGTCTTTCAGAAAAAATTCAGCATCCCGTATTACAAAACTATGTTTCTTTTTGGTATTTTGCTATTGCCTTTCACATTGTTGCAACTCAATTTCTCAAATTTTTACGGAGCTGTACTTGTTCTTCTATTTTTCATTCCATGGGTCATTATTTTCAAATCTCCGATCTTATCAAAACTTTCTAAATGGTCTAAGGAAAATAAAATAGTCACGCTCATTCATATATTCGATGCTACCACTACGGCTGTAGCACTCTATTTTTTTGGTTATTACGAACAGCATGTGCTGCCAACCGCTTTCATAAACATTTTAGGTCCATTTTCGTTCATACCTTTGAAAGCTGTGGCAATAATTATTGTGCTCATTTTGATTGACAGGCTGTCGGATGATAAGGAGTTTAACAATTATTTGAAGCTTGTCATAGGAATCCTTGGCGCAGCAACGGGCTCTAGAGATTTCATAAGCTTACTAGCAATGGTCTAAACATAATATTCAATCGTAAGCATCGCGTCTGCTATGGTGTAAAGCGCCTCTTCTTCGAACAGGAATGTAATTGTGTTTGTACCTTCACTTAGATACAATGGATTGCCAAACATGTCTTCACTAAGCGACATATCGAAGAATGCTAGCGGTGGTGTATCCCAATAAACAATCTGGTTACTAATCTTTATCATCATGTCTGAAAGCGGTACGTCATAGCCCCTAACCCGATAATAGAGATTGAATTGTTTGAAATTGTCGACTTCCTCCTTTGTCATCGATATGTCGAATGTCTGAGCAAATGCACCATCGTAATCAAGACTAAACTCTGCTGCCATTATATTATATACTGTACTAGTCCAGAATTTCCAACCAGGTGAGCCGGCACTTATTGTGACAGTGTTTGATCTTTCTATCAAATCTTTTTCTATAGGGATGAAAATCTCACCTGCGCTGACTATTTTGTTATAAATTTCATGACCGTTAATTGATACGATCAGGCTGCCGACTCGGTTCGTGTCTTCGATTATAAGATGCACGCTACCGCCAGTGGTTATTGACAATTTTTCGGCGGTTATCAAACCTGTAAGCGCCATCGAACGGGCTGAGAAATAGCCGTTTGACACACTAACGTCTTCTCTGGAATCCAGAACATCTGCTCCTTTTGTGTAACTGACAGAGAAATCTCCAAGAAATATTGGCCTTGTTGAAGTTTCTATTCTTTCCTCCACAACGTCCACATAAACAGAAAACCTATCCGTACCGCCACTGCTCTTTACATTCACATGACCTTTATAAATGCCCACTGATATGTCGCTTGGTATTTTTAAGGTGGTTGTAACAGTTGTGGACTCGCCTCCTTGTACATCGAAATCGTTTTTATTGAATGTCATCCACGTTGCTATCTCGCCAGATGCAGTAATATTAACAGAGGTCAAGGCCGTAGTACCATTAACTGCAAAATCGAATGTTGTTGTCTCGCCTTGATCGGCAGTTATCTCAAAATGTGTTTTGTCCAGAACTGGTGGTCCTTCAGTAGGCGTTGTCCAAGCAAACGCCAGTATGAAAATAAGAAGAACACCTGCCAGTAGCACAAATGCAAATTCATCTATTTTTGGTACAGCGGGCACAGCAACACCTAATCTTACACCAATATCTAATTTTACAGCAACATCTAATCCTTAATTATCTTTTGAAGAAATTAAAATGTTTTATTTTTCAGTTTTTACGCGTCCATATGGGCAATGTTTCCAATTATCTTCCTTCTCGTCTTTTAAGACTAGTAACGTATCCAGCAATTACGTTCCTCAGCTTTTTCGATTTTATGTCTATAAGGCTTTTTATTACTTCTTTGTTTTTCGAATAATCAAGAGTAAACTTATCTTTGTTTTTTTCGTAGAGATTCTTCCCAATCCGCTTAATAAAAGAGGTTTTTATGTTTCCCATATAATCACTCGAACTCTTAATCACTCGATTCACTCTTAGAATTAGGGCGTAATTCTCTGAACAAGATAATATGTGACATCCGATTCGGAATCGATTACAGCCCAAAGCATCGTTGCTCGTATGTTGTGTGCAAGCCTAACAGCGCGTGAGAGCTCAGGCAAAGAAAATGCAGCCTCTTCAGCAACCGCATGCACAATCCACTTCGTGTGTTCGCGTGGTGTTTTCGGACCCCGTTTCAACTTGACTCCTCGGTCGTAAACACGAAAATGAGTCCCAAACTTGAAACCTGTTTTGACAAGATATCCACGCTCGCGTAGATCACGGTAGACCGCGTATTGCGCTTGGAATTGTGGAATAGCATTAACAGCAAATTCCATTAGCTTCTCGAATTTGAGTGTCATCTTTCTGGTTTTCTTTTTAACAAAAATCTTTATTTTTCCCTTTTCTAGAAGATAAAGAGCTTCAGTCAACTCAAGTTCAATCCTGTTCGGTTTTGTTTCGGGTAGCGGCTTTCCATACCCAGATTCATCGTATAGACTAATGGCTGACGGGTCCCACATAACTACTCTGTTTTCCAGCAGCTCACCTTCCAATATTTTTTCTTTTCCAGCCATGTTTCTGCACCTTTTCCTAATTTTTATTCTTGTTTTTGAATCATAAATTGATTGCAAAGAATTTAAAAGGAATCCAGAATGGGACAGGTGGGGTTTGAACCCACGACACATCGGTCTTCAGCCGATTGCTCTCATACCCTCTTTTTTTAAAGATCCAGGCTGAGCTACTGTCCCTTATTGCTCCACCCTTTAATCTTTAATACTTTTATTAATTTATTTTGTTTTGTCTGATTATCAAATCCTATTTCTTTATAGAAATTTACTAAGGATTTAAATCTTTTTATTTTTAACCTATCGTCCCTTTTTTCCAAACCTATATCTTAACCCTTCTTTAATGATAAAAAGAAATATACCAGCAACCATACGTATGCCACGTTTGACTTCGCTTTTATGCTTGTATGTGACTTTTATAGGAACTTGTTTTATTATTAGGTTTTTTTGAATTGCATATGATAGAAGAGCGTTTTCTATAATATAACCTCCTCCAAGCGCATCTTTCACAAGCCCTGCTGATTTCTTTGTCATCGACATGAATCCGCAGTTGGTATCTTTTAAGTTCGTGCCAAAAAGAATATTAAAACCAGTCCTCCATACAAAGTTTCCAAGCCTATGCCTAAATGGAACTGCCGACCAGTTCCTGAAACCGGTCACAATATCCGCTTCTCCTCGTTCTAGTGGCCTAACCAGTTTTTGGGCTTCTTCTGGATAATATTGCATGTCCGCATCTATAAAAACCAGATTTTTTACTTTTGGTAGCTTTTTTAAAACATATTCTATACCTGCTTTAATCGCCCCTCCTTTGCCTTTGTTGGATGTACGTCGTAAAACAATAGCGCCGCTTCTTTTAGCGAGCTCTCTGGTCCGATCTTCAGAATTATCATCCACAACAATCGGTATGAGATTGGATTTCTTTGTCCTTTTCACGACTTCAGCTATGTTTTTTTCTTCGTTGTAAGCCGGTATTATTGCACAATTTTTTGCAATATTTTTCATAAAACCTAATTGATGCATCATTCTATTAAGTGTTTGTGGCAGACTTATGGTAGGAATTCCTTATTTTTAATTTTTTGTGGCAGGTACTTTTCTGTCATGAACCTCAGACCACGGCCGGACAGAGCCTCCAGCTCTGCTTTCCTCTTCCCTTTTATCAGCAACTTTAGTTCTTTCTGCCATGCCGGATGCTGGAACCACTTGTATTTCATCATATCTTTTGCGCGTTTGATGTCCACGTCTCTTGTCTTTATTGTGAAATCTTTAAGGCCAAATTTCTCTATGTCTGAAATGGTCAGACCAATATACCTCGCATGAGGCGTCCCAAGCCTGTCTGATACATGCGCAAGTGACATTGAACCGAATTTTATAACAGAATATATGTACCAGCCATATGGGTCAGAGTCGCAAAACACATATACTGGAAGCTTGAATTCGTTTGAAAGACGTTGTATCAATCTTCTTACTCCGCGCGCAGCCTGTCCTTGTGCTCCGATCAAAACGCAATTGTGTTTTTTCCAAAACTTGTCCTCGTGCAACCTCTCAAATGCTGCGTTCTTTTCTACGACAAGAATATATTTTGCATTGACTTTTTTAAATTTAATATCTTCTATGTTACTTGGAATTGCATAACCTCCAGATCCAAGCTTAGCTAAATTGACAGTATCCCCTCTATCAAGAATAGTGACATTCCCCACAGCTCGACCACGCACATCAGCACTCAGATGCAACTGTTCACGTAGCACATCCAAAGCAACCTCTAGATCAATAACTATCGGATCGCTCTCGCGCTGCTCGTCAAAAGTATTTTCATCTGAATTGGATATGGTATGTTTCAAGTTGTAATACATGTCTCTCAGGCTCGTGTGTATTTTCTCATTCAGGAGCTCTTTGCAGAATGCAGCTACCATCATAGTTTGCATGAATTTTTTAGCATGAGCGACATTGAAGAAGAAGCGCTTGGACACTTTGTCTCCTAATGTTAATGACTTTGTCTTCTCATCATATACGACATTCGACAAGGAGCGTATAGGTATCTCTATTTTTGGGTTCTTTTTTTGCTTGATATCTTTCAAAACATCTTCTCCCAATCCAACTAGCTTTTTTTCAGTTCTCTTTTTCGGCATTATTTTCTACTCCTCTTTTTCTTTTTTTATTTTTTTAGATTCAGAGATTCTACTGCCACCAGCTTTAATAATCTCTTCAAGATTTGATATAATCGAATTCTTTTCTTTTTTAGTGAGCTTGCTTAACGAGCCTGCGAGTTCTGGTATGTATCTTTCAAAAAGCTGTCTGCGTAGCTGTTTATCCCTTGCTTGTTTCTTTTGTCTGACAAACTTTGCCAACTTCCTACCTGCATCTTGTAGCGCCAACTTGATATCCTTCATAATAGCTGGATATGTGGCAATGGCTTGCTTTCCTTCTGATGTGAAAGGTACCCAAACAGACGCAAAATGCACTAAAATCACAAGAGGGCCGACCGGTACACTGCTGTTGGGGTGTTGAAACCCGTAACGTTTCCAATCCACTGCTTCAACAGACTTTGTAATAGCGCAACTGCTTTGATGATACAACAAAGGAACTTTATTTGCAAAGCGGTAGAGAATCGCTGCTGAATTTGGGTTTAAATCGCCGCCATATGCAAGTCCGACCTCGACTTGGAATGGGTTCCCACGATAAACAGACGGTGGCCGCGTAACAGCAACAAAATATTCAGCATTTAATTCTTTTTTCAATCCGTTTTCTATAAGCTGTTCTGTGAGCGGGGATAGGCAATTGGTCGGCGGTGCTATGAGCTTTACCATCTGCAGTGATTTGTGCAATCGTTCAGATTCTTCTGCGTCTAGACTTTTAGGTTTGCGACTGGACTCGAGCTTTGCCAGTCTGAATATTTGCTCTGCTGAACGGCTACCCACACGCGTGAAATCTCTCATCAAAAATGCCCTCAGATTTTTAGTCCTCGTCATTGCCAACATTCGTCTTAAAATGCCCAACTCAATTCCGTATGGATGCGGCTTGATCTCTTTTGGTTGTTTTGGCACAATATTAGTAGTTCTATCGAATTTCAAAGTACCATTTGGACCATTATAGACTATATGTGCATATGGGTTTGCTATGGCTGTTTGCCTCAAATATTCGGGTATGGATTGGTATCTCTCAATATAATTGCCCTCAGCTTCCAGCTCAATTTTTATTCCATGCCATCTCTCTTTGTTAGTATGGGTTATATGTGAAGCTACACTAGGCTCATTTTGCACAGTATCGATCATTAACTCAAATTCGTGTATTTTACCACCTGTGCTTGAAATTATCTTAGCCGGTTTTCCTGTTGTCAACTGCGAATAAAGAATAGCCCCGCTTATCCCTATGCCCTGCGTGCCACGTGATTGTTTCAGTCTGTGAAACTTGGAGCCAAAAAGCATTTTTCCAAATGCGAATGGTATTTTTGATTCGACTATGCCTGGTCCATTATCTTCAGCCACGATCTTGAATCTGTCCACTCCGATCTGTTTTAAAGTCACCACTATATTCGGCAATATGCCAGCCTCGTCACACCCATCCAAGCTGTTGTCCACGGCTTCTTTAACAATGGTTATCAGCGCCTTTGTCGAGTTCTCATACCCAAGCAGATGCCTGTTCTTCTCGAAGAATTCGGATATACTTATCTCTTTCATATCCTTTGCCATTCGTTCAGCCACTCTTTGTTCCACTGCCAATTTTTTTCACCTGTTAATTTCCTACCTTTTTATTAGTATTTTGTTTTCTTTATATTTTCTTCCAAAAATTTGTATACGCCTCCATGCTTGCGACCTTCAAGAAGCATACAGACTGCTTGACGCGCGCATTGAACGCCATCCCATTCCCCTATAATACTAATTGTTTTACCGTAAATTGAAAGCTTAACATCTGCTATTTTTTCTATTATGGCTTTTGATTTTCCTTTTGTTCCTATGACTCTGCCTCGCAACTCTTCTAGTCTTTTCGTGGATTTGCCAGCGAAATCCTTTGCGTCTATTATACATAACTCATATTTATCGTCGAGCAGATACAACGCGTCTTCAGAATCAAATCCACGGCCGAAAGCCTTTATAACAGATTTGATACGCATTAACTTTATCGAATCTTCACATTCGATTTCCACATTTTCAGCAAGCTTTATTTTTACGCCTGTCAAATCTTCCAACTTTTTGACAAGCTTTTTTTCCTTTCTGAGTATTTTCATCCGTTCATCTGGTATTGCAACAAAATCCATCATAAAATCAACCAATAAAATCAAATTTAATTTTGTTATTATTAAATTCAAAAAAATAAAAATGTTTTAATGGATTTGAATATAAATTTTGGGATAACAAAGGATGGAATCGTAGCGAATTTGAATAAGAAACAATTCTTTCTAATTTATCCAGCTGGTATTTGGGGAGCCTATCCAGAAAAAACAAAAGCAGCTCTTTTTGATAATCTTGCACATCTACTTACAATAAACGCACCTCTAGTAGCTGGAGCTAAAAAAGTAAAATACAACACGGCAAAACCGATTTTCAAACCATTCTTCGACGAAGTTGTAAGAAAAAGCCTACCACATGCAGTTGAAGACTACGCGAGGCCCACAGAAGAAATACTGAAGCAGTTCTCAGAAATAAAATACGAATTCTCAGGAGAGCCAGATAAAAAATTTACACACGAAAAAGATTTGGAGCCCAGCGAAAAATCTATAAGCCCTCTTTCATTTGGAAAAGACAGCCTAACGAGCCTAGGTGTATGCGCAGAAATTGGATTAGAACCGACGGCAATTTACATAAATGACACAGTATCTCCCAGAGAGAACAAACTCAAATTAAACCGCGCCAAAAAATTCTCAAAAAGATTCGGAATAAATATTTTTATAGTTAGAAACGAGCTAGAGCAGTTGAACGATTTCGAATTTTGGGAAACTGATGAGACATGCATTGGATATACGCATATGGTAACAGGATTCTGCTTCATATCTTTGCCTTTTGTGCACAAGTTCGGTGCAAAATATATAATTCTTGGAAATCAGCAAGACATGAACTTTAGTTTCAAAAATAAAAACGGGTTCATGACCTATCCATCATTCGATCAAACAAGCGAGTGGATGTTAAAGCAAAATAAGATGATAAAAGAAGCGACCGGCAATAGGACAGCAGTGATGAGTGTTATCGAACCAGTGACAAATATAGCTCTTACAAAAATTTTACACATGCGCTATCCGAAATTTGGAAAGTATCAAGTTAGTTGTGATTGTCTTGACGCCAGCGATGAAAAAAGATGGTGCCATAATTGCAACAAGTGCGCAAGGAATGTGCTATTTATGAAAGCATTCGGCATCGATCCAAAACGAGTGGGTCTAAGAAATATGCTCCTAGATAAGAAAAATAAAAAACTGTTCTCCCTCTTTGGCGGGAAGGACGTGGACTGCTACGAGAAAAGCAAAGAAGCAAGAGATCAACAGCTTTTAGCATTTTTGATGGCGCACGAGAATGGTGAACGTGGCCGACTGATCGAAATTTTCAAAAATAAGTTTTTAGAAGAAGCGAAAGAACGGGAAAATGAACTGCGTAAAAAATTCTTCTCAGTTTTTAAATCAAAAACCATGCCGAAAAAAATCGAGCGTGCAGTTTCATCAATCTACAAAGAAGAACTTTCAGATTTTGTTTGAAAATCAATCTAATCTAGTGAAATTCCCTCAACGTATCCCTTCCTTTTTAACCAGTTGGCTTGTGTTGCTGTGTATCTATAAATGACATCTGCCCGCTTATCGCTTTGTACAACCCATGGTTTTACAAGAATCAGATCGCCCGGTCTCATCCACACACGCTTTCTAAGCCGACCGGGAATTCTGCACACACGGACATTACCATCTGAGCAATTTGCACGTATTCTGTCGCCCCCGAGCATTGTCTCAATTACACCCAATAATTCGCCTTTTCTTTGCATTCTTATTCTTGCTATTTCAACTTGTTCTCGAGTCATCTCTTGTCCTGTTTTCTTCCCCATGATTTTCACCTTACATTATTACCTTACATTATTAACTTACATTGTTAAATTTGAATTCAATGTTTTAAAAGAAATACTTTGCTTGGCTCATCTTCATCTTCGATTTTATATCCTGTCGCATCTGCCAGCGCGGTCGCAAATTTTCTCATATCTTCCATTGTAGGCACGTTTTCTTCTCCGAGTCTTTGCCGCGATTCTCCTACCCAGCTGTAGCCTTTTGGTTCGATTATAGCTGGCTCTGCCTTTTTCACAAGTTCAGCATATTTCTCAGGCGATTTTAGATTAAGTCCTTTTACAAGTGTCAAACGTAAAACAGTACGACAGTTGAAACTTTTCATAAGCTCTAGGCTTTCATTCAATCTCTCCCAGCCATCAGGAATAAGCGGCCTGTTAACTTTCAAGTAAGTCTGTTTATCTGGTGCGCAAAGACTTATGTAAAGATTTGTGGGTTCGGTTGTTAGTGATTTCAATCTATCCGGTCGTGTACCGTTTGTAACCAAGAACGTTGTCATTTTGCGCTTTTTGAATTCTGCGATCAGCTCGGCTATTCGTGGATAAAGTGTTGGTTCGCCTGCCAAGCTTATAGCTGCGCTCGTCGGGTTAATCGCCTCTTCCCATTTTTTTTTGTCAACAGCTTCGTTGCCTTTAAATCCAGTAAGCAAGAGCCGTCGGGCTGCAATGCAACCATCTATTATTTCTGCAGGTTCGTCCGGCTTAGGTTCGCCTTTCATTGTAAACTCAAGCATCCTCCAGCAGAATTGGCATTGATGCGTACACCATGTGATTGCCGGAGTTAGCTCAAGGCAACGATGTGATTTTATTCCATACCATTTTTCTTTGTAACAAACTCTATTTCTGCGCAAGCTCTCTTTAGTCCAATGACAAATAGCGACTGCTGAATGATTGCCAACTATCCTATAGCCTGCGTTTGTAAATCTTTTAACCGCTTCTTTAGGAATCATAAACAATAGTTTGTCACTCAAGTATTTTACATTTTATTCTTCCAGTATTTGAGGTACTTTTTTATTAAAGGTTCAATTAATTTTCTTCCTGTTTCTGTATACCACAATTTTCCTTCTTTTAGTAATCTTTCTCTCGATTCGACTCGTCCTCTTGCAAATTCTTGTTCACTCATTTTATATTCTTCCATATACTTGTAAGCTCTTTCATATGAACCCTCGTCTATTTTGTCAAGTGTATCAGCATCTATAAGGACTTTAGCTTCTATAGTTTCTGGCTCTATACCTTCATATCGTACATTATGCGCTTTTATACAATGCTGTATTCTCTTTATTTCATGACTTTCATACCCAGCTTTTTCTAGGTATGGTACACATTCTTCACCGCCAATTTTACTATGGTATCTCGACTTACCTCCGTATAGAAATCCCACATCATGAAGCAATGCAGCTGCTAAAAGTATTGACAAGTCTGCTCCTTCTTCTTTCCCAATCTTTACACAATAACCCATTACGTCTGAAATATGTGGCCATCCGTGTGATTCTGGAATCTTTTCCAAATCCTGCCTAGAGACTTTGACGAGTTCTTCTAACCTTGAACCTATTGATGCGTAATCGAAATTCATTAAAAAACGTATAGATAACAAAAGTTTTAAGCTTATTAGATAAAAGGTATTTAATTATTGAAAGGGTTATGCCTCAGTAGCTCAGCTGGTAGAGCAACTGATGATCGAAAGATCAGTTGAACCTTGTAAGCAGTAGGTCGCGAGTTCAAATCTCGCCTGAGGCTTTCTTTTATCCACTCTTTTTATTTCTTCCAACCCTATTAAGATTTAGGTGCTGTTGTGTTCGAATATAAAGGAGTAAAGATAAGCTGGCTTGGGCATGCTGCGTTCAGATTAACAAACAATAAAGTCGTCTATATCGATCCGTTCCAAATAAAAGCTGCTGCTCCTGCTGACATAGTTCTTATAACACACGAACATTACGATCACTGTAGCATAGAAGACGTTAGAAAAACTTTGAAAGAGAATACTGTGATTGTTACAACAGCGGCTGCACAAGACAAACTCAGGACAGTAAATGCTCAATTCTTGCTGGTCGTGCCAGGTAAATCATATTCTATAGACGGCGTTAAAGTCGAAGCTGTACCTGCTTATAATGTTGATAAGTTCCGCTCGCCTGGCGTTCCGTATCATCCAGAAAAAGACAACAAGGTCGGCTTCATCATAACTATGAGCGATGTACGCATATACCATGCTGGTGATACTGACCTTATACCTGGATTGGAGACAAATGTAAAAAATATAGATGTTGCAATGCTGCCAGTAAGTGGTACATATGTTATGACTGCTGAAGAAGCTGCAGAAGCCGTAAAAAAGATAAAGCCGAAAGTAGCGATACCTATGCACATAGGCAGCATAATAGGCAGTAAGGAAGACGCATACAGATTTGAAAAACTTGCGAAATGTGAAGTAAAGATATTAGAGAAGGAGTAATAATGAAAATAAGATTCAATGAAATTTTCAAGCCGCAAATTATAAAACTCCTCATCATATTTTCTTTCTTTGCAATTCTGTTTTGGTTAATTCTGCCTATGCTTCCACCATCTTCTTTTTGGTTCATGCTGCTTATTCCAGCGATTGTTTGGTTTTACATAGAACTCAAAAACAATTGGAAAGATCGAGGCAGACATAGGATTAAAAAAGCTTTGGTTGTTGGAATAGTGTTAGTGGTATTTAATTTAGTAATAAATTACAACGGAAGTGTAATGGGCATCTACACCATTTCCAGTCAATACAGTTTACTTTTAATTTATGGGAGCCCCATAGAGTTGTTGTTACTCTCCTTTTTTGGTGCAACAGCTTGGTTTTTGCACTTGCATAAGAAGCCCAATTTGCTGCGTAGTATCATCGACGTAATAATACTCTCTTCACTTGGTACTATAGCAGAATTGTTTATCCTAAGTCCGAATAACTTGATGACTTATATAAATGTAACCTGGCCCGATCCGTTTCTGACGTATGCAATAGTATGGTCATCACTCCATTTTGTTTACTATAAAGTACTTGAGTGAATTACTAAAATTATTTTATTTCAAGAATTAATCATTAAGTATGATTAAAATAAAGAAAGGCATTCTCAAAAAAGTTTATAAAAAACGAAAGCCGTGGTCGCATAAATACGACTTTGGCCACTTGCTGATAATTGGCGGTAGCAAATTATACAGCGGTTCACCTGTACTGGCAGGCTTAGCAGCGTTAAGAACGGGCGTTGATTTGGTTACAATAATAGCGCCTGAGCGTGCGGCGAACATAGCAGCATCCTTCTCCCCAGATTTAGTTACCTATCCGTTGAGAGGAGCCTACTTGAATGCACGGCATCTGAGAGATTTGCTCAAATTTACAAAAGGAAAAACAGCAGTAGTTATTGGCAGCGGGTTGTGGAGAATAAAGCCCGTGCTAGACACTGTTGTCGAATATATGAAAAATATAAATCTGCCATGCGTTGTTGACGCAGATGCGATACATGCTATTGCAACAAATAAAAAAATAAATCTGAAAAACTGTGTGATCACGCCACATGGTAACGAGTTTTTTACATTGTCCGGAATCGAACCTACAACTGAACTGGATAAAAGAATTGAGGCTGTGAAAAAAGTTGCAATAGAGATGAGAACAATAATTCTGCTTAAAGGACACGTCGATATAATCTCGGATGGCGCAAAAGTGGCGATAAATAAGACTGGCTCTCCTTACATGACTGTTGGGGGAACAGGCGATACGCTCGCTGGTATTTGCGGCTCGTTGCTTGCACAAGGTATTGACTGCTTTACAGCTGTATGCGCGGCTGCATACATAAACGGAAAAGCTGGTGATATTGCAGCTAAGCAACTTAAACAGGCTCTGACAGCAACAGATTTAATCAAGGCGCTTCCAAAAGTTATAAAAGGTTGAAACAATAGAAATTTAGTATTCAATCGCACAAGGGGTTGTCGTTCAACCTGGCAGGACAACAGGCTCCAGGTTTGTTGAATTTGGAGCATTGATTCCAAAAATGATAAGAAGAAACCTGTCGATGAGGGTTCAAATCCCTCCGACCCCATTTTCAATTTTTTGTGATTATATGAAAATTGCACTTTGTGGCAGCTTGAGTCTTTGCGACGAAATTCTGAAAGTGAAGGAAGAATTGGAAAGTATGGGGCATAATGCATTGTTACCAGAAGCCATAACAAAATTCTCGCTTAGAAACGCTGATGACACTGACGCTTTCAAATCTGATAAAGGAGATTATATGAAAATAAAACCTATCTACATGCGCGACCACTTTGATAAAATAGCTAAAAGCGATGCTATACTCGTTGTTAATAAAACAAAAAAAGGAATAGAAAATTATATTGGCGGTAATACATTCGCAGAAATAATGGTAGCATTCTTTCTCAATAAAAAAATATTTTTACTAAATCCTATACCAACACACGAATGGTTGTCTGCTTTTCACGAAGAGATAGCAGGTGTAAAACCGATTGTATTGAACGGTAATTTGGATAATATAAAATAATTATTCATTTCCAGCCGTGCTCTCCTCGTAGCGGAACAAACACAACCGGGCCAAGATTTTTCATAACAACCTTACCTTGTTTTGTCTTTTTCACGCAGACAAGTTCTTGATGCCCATACGGTTCACCAACAGGCGCAATTATCATTCCGCCATTCTTTAACTGTTTGATTAAGGGCTTTGGTATTTCAGGACAAGTCGCGCTGATGAGTATCTTATCAAACTTCTTTTTCTCCAGGCCAATGCCTTTAGAGCCATCGCCAAGTATGAGCTGTACTTTTTTAGCGTAGCCGGACTTCTCCAAACTATTCTTAGCAAAACTATAGACTTCAGGGATGATCTCCACACCGACTACTTCTCCTCTCGGACCCACAAGTTCTTTCATATAAACAAGAAGTATGCCCGAGCCAGCCCCAATTTCAAGAACCTTCTCACCGGATTTAAAATCAGCAGCAGAAAGATAAATAGCGTGCATGTGCGGGGCAGATATAGTTGCATCTGATGGTATAGGCAACGGCGTATCGTCATAAGCATTTTCTTTATATTCGGACAGAACAAAATCCTCGCGCCTTATTTTTAGCATTACTTTTTTTATTTTCGGATTTTTTATGTATCCGTACTCCTCTAGCCGTTTGATTAGAGCTTTTCTTTTTTCTTCGAATCTGTCGCTCTTCTTTGCTTGTTTTTTTCTCGGCTTTTTCATAATCCACAACTAAATTTAACCTTATTTAAATGTTACATGCCGTGCATAAAAGACAAAACAAAGGCTGCGGAACTAACCACCGTGCGTTGTTGTAAAGAATGATTACATTTTGAGGGCTTCATAATTTTGAGGAGAATGCCTGACAGATATATACATAAAAAATTATCTGAGCTTATACTCGGCGAGTCGTGTGAGAAAACGCACGCAGCAATAGATGCACCAGTGAAAGAAATGGGACGCGGACACAGAGAGCTTTACCATGATCCTATTTCTGCCGGTCTAATCGGACTTTTTGAGGATGGATGTAAAGGCGCTATATCCGCTGCTATACATATTGTAACTGACAAATATGCCAATAACTACGTCTCCAAAGAAGTATTGAGGTTTTCGTTGAAGATGATTGAATATACAAAGACTGAACTGGAAAAAGTTGAAAAGAGGGCTTCTGAAAAAATTAAGTGCTAAGAAAACGAATTTTGTTTTATGTGGAGAGCTGCTTTGTCAAAGACTGTTAAAAAAATCAAGTCTGTTGAAATCCAAGGAGCAAAGGAGATTGCTGTTTATTCGCTAAAGTTCTTGCGAAGGTTCTGCAAAAAGAAAGGATTTGGAAAAGACTTCAGACGCGTTGCAAGCAAGCTGGAAAATGCAAGACCAACTGCTGTGGTTTTACACAACTGTTTAGAGATTATACGTGAGGAGAAAAGTTTGGAAACTATTGATGAACTTTTGAAGAAATTGGAAAATGTTAACAAAAAAATCGCTGTGAACGGGTTAAAGCTGTTCAAAAGGAAAAAATATATGATTCTCACGCATTGCCATTCTGATGAAGCACTTGCTGTAATCAAGAAATTAAAAAGAAAGGGTAAGAAAATATCTGTTATTGCCACAAAAACAGAGCCACTCAAGCAAGGAGTAAGAACAGTAAAAGAACTTACACACGCACGCATACCTGTCACATTGATAATAGATTCTGCTGTTGGACATTTCATGCCAGATGTTGATGCAGTCATTGTCGGAACAGATGCAATAAGAAAAAAAGGTGTTGTAAACAAAATAGGCACTAGACTTTATGCGACTGCTGCAAAAGAATACAATAAACCATTCTATGTTGTTGGTAATACACTAAAATTGGACAAAAGGAGAAAATTCGAGATTGAAGAGCGGCCAGCTAAAGAAGTTTATATGGAACTGAAGAGCGGGAAACTCAAAAGAGTAAAAATAAGAAACCCTGCATTTGACATAACGCCTTGGAAATTCGTTTCAAAAGTAATAACCGAACGAGGGGTTTATACACCATCACAAATAAAGAAGATGTTAAGGCGGAGCAAATGAAATATGAAGATTTTGTAAACAAAAGTTACAAACCAAAGAGGAGCGATGTGATATGCAGTTTTTATCTTGAGCCGAATAGAGTTAGTACGAAATATGCTGCTGGTGGTGTGGCAGCAGAAAGCTCGATTGGAACTTGGACAGAATTAAAAACTATGCATAAATATATTGAAAAGATAGCCGCAACTGTTTTTGAGATTAAAGGCGACAAAAGACAAGCAACTATCAAAATAGCTTATCCGATCAGATTGTTCGATCTTGGAAATATGCCAAACATTTTGAGCAGCATCGCCGGCAATGTTTTCGGCCTAAAGGAATTAAAGAATCTGCGGCTGAGCGATATTACACTGCCGAAAAAACTTGTGAAAAGTTTCAAAGGTCCAAGATATGGCATAAGCGGAATAAGAAGAATTTTAGATATTGAAAACAGACCGATTATCGGCACAATCATAAAACCTAAACTTGGTTTGCGAACTGCCCATCATGCAAAAACCGCTTATAATGCATGGGTCGGCGGATGTGATATTGTAAAAGATGATGAAAATCTGGCTAATCAAAGTTTTAACAGATTCTCTAAAAGAGTTAATGCTACATTAAAGATGCGTGACCTCGCTGAACGAAAGACCAGAGAGCGGAAAGCATACCTCCCGAACATAACTGCAGAAACTGATGACATGATAAGATGGGCGAAATATGTGAAAGAACATGGCGGAAGGTATGCAATGGTTGATGTACTTACTGTTGGTTGGTCTGCTTTGCAAACTCTGCGCGAGCACTCGTTTGGCCTGATTTTACATGCCCATCGTGCAATGCATGCTGCAATAACAAAGAATCCCAGGCACGGCATCTCAATGAAGGTTTTTGCAAAACTGTTGCGAATTGTGGGCGTGGATCAATTGCATGTGGGAACGGCTGTAGGAAAGATGAACGAAAGCAGAGAAGAAGTTTTAGAAAATATTCACGCGTTAACGGACAAAATGTATGATATTAAAAAAGTTATGCCCGTTGCTTCTGGTGGGTTGCATCCATTAATTATTCCGGCAGTAACAAAAATTTTCGGAAAGGATGTAATAATTCAAATGGGTGGTGGAGTTCATGGCCATCCGGGTGGTACGCGTGCAGGTGCTATGGCAGTCCGTCAGGCATTACACGCGATTGAAAATAAAGTATCGTTAAAAAAATATGCGGTAAATCACAAAGAACTGAAAGCAGCAATAAAAAAATGGGGCTAGATGTATGAAACTAAGAGTAAAAATTCTTGGAATAAATGCAGGGGACAAACCTATAGCTGTGCTGCACGAAGATGATGCAGAGGATTTAGGAATTCGCAGTCTTGGCCGGGTCCTGATCAGATATGGAAAAAAAACATCAGTTGCTATTCTCAACACAACAAAAAAAGTTGTCGGCCGTGGAGAGGTTGGAATCTTTGATGAAATAGTTGAAGATATGGAGCTGAAAGAAGGTGCACGTGTGGATGTAATTGTATCTGAATTCCCGAACTCCATCAGCCATATAAAGGCGAAGTTGCAAGGAAGGAGATTGACTTATGATGAGATATTGGAAATTGTGAGGGATACTGTTGATGATAAATTGAACGAGATTGAATTGACCTCATTTGTAACAGCCCTCAATAATTTCGGATTGGACTTGGAAGAATCTGTAAGCATGACAAAGGCCATGGTCGAAACTGGGAAGAAACTTGAACTGAACAATGCATACATCGTTGACAAACATTCAATCGGTGGTGTCCCGGGCGACAAAACTTCTTTGCTCTTAGTACCGATAATCGCTGCATGTGGACTCACAATGCCGAAAACAGCCTCTAGAGCAATAACGTCTGCTGCAGGAACAGCTGATAGAGCAGAGGTGTTTATGCCAGTTGATTTAAACATAGAGAAAATGAAGACTGTTGTGAAAAGAGCGGGTGGCTGTATTGTGTGGGGTGGAGCGTTGGACTTGGCGCCTGCAGATGATATTTTCATCCGTATAGAATACCCAATTTCCATCGACCCTCTTATGATACCTTCAATAATGAGCAAAAAGAAAGCAGTAGGTGCAGAATATCTTGTGATAGACATACCGTGCGGTCGTGGGACAAAAGTGAAAACAATTGGTGATGCGAACCTGTTGGCAAAAGACTTTATTGAAATGGGTAAGCGATTAGGCATAAAAACTGAATGCGCAGTAACATACGGTGAACAACCTATAGGGTACACAATCGGACCAGCACTTGAAGCGAGGGAAGCATTAGAAGTTATTATGAGAAAGCGTAATGTTCCTGACTTGATTGACAAAACAAAGCACATTGCAAGGATGCTTTTGGAGATTGTGGGGAAAGATGGAGAAAAGCTTGTTGCTGAAGCTTTGAAATCTGGCCGAGCTGAAGAAAAATTAAGGCAGATTATATTCGAGCAAGGTGGGGACGCAGAAGTACAACCAGAGGACATAGAAATTGGAAAATATGGTATAGATATACATGCAGACCGGAAAGGGTACGTGCTTTGGATGAACAACCATCGATTAGCAGCAATTGCACGTGCAGCCGGCGCTCCAAAAGATAAGGAAGCGGGCATACTGCTTTATAAAAAGATTGGCGACCGTGCAGAGAAAGATGAAAAACTTTTCACAATTTATGCAGATAAGCCTAGGAAATTAAAGCGTGCTCAATCAGTGCTCGCAGAGGAAAAAGCTGTAGGAGTCGGCGAGCGCAGAGAAATGTTAATACACGAAGTAAAAGAGTATCCTGTGCACAAAAAATCATTCATACTGGAAAGATAAATAAGCTAAAGAAAATAAGAAAAAGAAAGAAAAGGCAAAGTCTGTTTTGTAAGTTATTTTGTTATTCTGTTCGGTTTATTTTCCAAGGGTTATGTTTATAGTGGAAACGTTTATCTTTGTTTTATCCTCAAGTTCGCGCGCTTCTGTGCCAATGTCTATGCTTCTTATCTGCACGCCACTAAGGAACTTCCTTCGGACAATCTCTGCAACGTCCACAGCCCGTGATATGGCTTTGCCCCGTGCTCTTATATGCACTTCTTGGTTGCCTTCGTTGAACTGGGTTATAACTCCGAGAACATACGCCATGCTCGGCTTTCGTCCAACGAATACGACATTTTCGTCGGCCCTTACTTCAATTTTCTTTTCTGGTTGTGGAGTTCCTTCTTGAACACCTTGAACTTCTTCTGGCATTTTTGCACCTCCGTTTTAAAGCTTTTTTTTCAAGTTAAGTTTTTTTCGAAATCTTGTTTTAGCCTGTTTGCAATCAAGTTTTCAATCGATTAACTTGTCTAATATTAGACTGCAAAAGCATTTAATTGTTTTATTTGAATCGTTGCTTTTAAATCCTTTTCTCCACAGGCTTTCTGAGAGCTTTTGAACGATTGGATAAACTTTAGTTTTCTTAAATACAATTAAGATTTAGATAAATATGGCAGAGCGAGCAGAATTTACATGCGCAAGATGTCATAATCGTTTTAATATTAGGGATCGTCGTTATTGGAAGGGCAATTATATTTGTAAAAAATGTTTTGAAGAATTTAGAAAGAAGGCTGCTGAAGAAAGGACTGAGAAAATATATGGAGGTAAGAAAAAGGAAGCTGGTGAAAAAGCTGCTGAGAAAGCTAAAGGCGGTTGGGGTAGAATAAAACAAAAACTCGTTTTTGAACAACCTACCAAAGTAAGTGGACGGACTTTTAAAATAATTGCAGCTATTGCGATTACAGCTATAGTATTATTTGCTAATCCTATGCTCCCGCCTCTAAAGGATTACTTATTGGAACTGACTGCAATATTCGCGCCTAACGTAGCCGATATTTGGGAGACGGCTGTCTTACTAGTATCTTTATTACTCATAACTTTTGTCGCATTTCTTGTTTGGTACTATAACTCTTCTATTCCAGGTATAGCTGTTTGGGGGACTATACTCGCTATTACACTTATTTTTCCCTTTGTCTCACAGTATTTAGAATTGGGTTATGCGAGTGGCCCTCTCAGCACCCTCGTATGCTATAAAGACTATCTGCTAACAGGAGATGCAGAAGCAATGGCTGCTTGCCAAATAGAATCAACCGGTGGGTTCGATGATCCAGATGCTACAAAAGTTGGCGACTATGATGTATTGAGCGTGAGTCTTAGTACAGAACATACAGGGAATATTATAACAAAAACAGAAGTCGATGGTAAGCTAAAGCTACTTTTAAATATTTATTTTATAGAACTGGTTGTCGAGAATCCAAGCGATGAAATAACTATAAAGAATTTTAAAATTATAGATGATAATAAGGAAGTTTTAGGGAACAAAGACACAGCTCTCGTGCGCAGTGGAGCTGTAAAAAGCTCGGAGAAAATAAAATTAGCTAATCTCGAAACATTGGGTCGTGAGTGCATGGATGAAGCAGCGGAAGGATTCGAGGAATATTGTGATATAGAACCAGGAGGGATATTGAGGTTGACATTGAAAGCCATTCCTATTGAATGCAATGACCTTGAATACAAAGTTGACTGTGAACTGCGGGATATATGTAAATGGGTAGAGGATGAAGATGGAGATGAAAAATGCGCTTCAGAAGATGATAGAAAAACAAAAGAAGTGGAAGCAAGAGTTAAGTTTTCATACGATTATGCTGGTGAAGGGAAATTCGATTTTGTTGTTGCAAATTCCTATGAGACATTATGGGCATTGATATCAGGCAGGGCTCCGAAAACAAAATCAGATGGACCGGTAGATATTAAAGTATCGTTCGGGCCAACAGCCTATCTACTTAGAGAGGCTATAATCGAGCCAGAGGTCATTCTCATAATTGAATTATCAAAAGAAAAAGTAGGCGAGGCCAGTATAGAAGAAAAGATAAAAATAACGCGTTTAAGCGATGGTGTTCTTAGTCCTCCTTTAAGCGAGGGTTGCGTTGCCCCTTGGGGGGGTATTGGATTATCAAGTATCTCTGATCGTACTGAAGAATTGAATTTAGACGGTCCAAAAAAGTTGAAAAGAACCCATACGTATATTTGTACCTATACAATCAATAAAGCCAGTGTCGGAGATGATGGTGAAAGAATACCTTTCATAGTCCGTGCAAATTACAGCTACGCAAAAACCGTTACAAAAAGAAATATCCTAGTAAAAGAAGAGGAGTATTCACGAATATAATATCTTGTGAACTCCTATGGACTAGGTATTGGTAGGTTTGTTTGAATTTTACACCCTGCTGCTTTGTCTAGCTCGTTTGTTGTTATGGCTGGGCAACACAGGCTGTTTTCGTCTTCTACATATTCAGATGTTTCTATGGGATCCTGGCCGCCACATTCTGCCACATTTCCAGATGCAATACGGAAAGAAGCAGTGATAGTAGTCCATGATGAATCTATAGGATAGCTGTTTTTAACATCCTTTACTTGACCAACAGCACTTGCAGTACCGAAATAATCGTAATCACATCTAACATCTATGTAAGATGACGGCCAATCGCAATCTTCAACCCATCTTTCGTCTCCAAATTCTATCTTTTGGCCTGAGAAACGAGCATCGTGTCCAACCTTTATACAATCGTCTATCGAGGCAGATGCTTCAAACGTTCCGTCGTTGTTCAGCACAGGATTTTCAAATTCCTCGCGCACTTTACAATTGTATTTTTCATCAGCAGTTATAGTATTGTCATTATCAAAGTCACAAGGATCATTCCTGCTTGATTCAGAGCAATGTATTGACAATTGCTCTTCGCAGAATAGAATATGGCTCTCTTCAGATAATCCAACATCACTTTCGCAGAAATCTCTAAGATATATGTTCTTACAACCTTCATCTGCCATTTTATTATCTGCACTGTTGAAGTCCGACTTTATCTTATCATTATCTATAAACGTATCCTTAGCGAATTCGAACAGTTCAAATGTTGATGCATCGAACCCGTCATTAAAACCTACAGTATGCTCTACTATCTCAAGATTATCACTTTTGTATTCTATAACACCGCCTTCGATGTTCGTAATATAAACATGAACTTTGTATTCTCCTTTATCTTCTGTTATTACATTTCCAGGAGGTTGTGGGCAATAGTCTGGACCAAAAAATAGGCTCGCGTAATCATCATAAATAGAAGCTATTCGGTTGGATAGATATGTTTCGAAAGTCGATGAATCGATTTCATATGTATTATCGTAAACTCTCCACCAAGGATCGCATTCGCGTGTTGGTATGCTGTATGGTATTTTGCATTGTTGCGCGCAAGAGTTGTCATCAGAAGCGCAATATCCGCCTTTTTCTAGAACATCGTAAGATGCTTTATAGAAGCTGTATGGAACTGCCTGCTGCAACGCTTTCTTTGCAAATTCTATTGCATCAACAGCGTTTATTACAGCAAGCTCCCTAGTTGTCCTTTTCACTATCTCTATGTCTGCTACAAAATTAGCAACAATTATTCCCTCGATAATAAGAACCGCAGTGATCAGAACTGCGGCTATCGCAACAACAGCTACGCCTTTTCGGCCCATTTTCATCCCCATCACGCCTTTTTTTATTCCAGTTCTCATTTTATCTCCAATGTTATTTTTTCTTTATTTTTTCCATAAGGCAAAAGTATATCCACGTTTGCACTGAACTCAGTATCGCAATCTTCTGGAGGTATGATTACTCCGCCAGCATAAGAAAGCTTATAACATCTAGTGCCTGTTTCACTTGGAACCAATTTGTCTAATATCAATGCGACCTCAGATTTCACATTATCCCGATTGAATCCCTCAATTGCGTTGTCTCCAAAATCTGCGACATAAAGACTGAGCTTTTCATAAATATCAGTGTCTGAAAGCAGTGCAAGCAAAGTTAAATCGGCAGTGCTATACCCATATTGAATCTCGACAACGCGAACAAGGTGGATCTTCAGAAAAATAAGCGGAATAAGTATTGTTAATACAATCGTAACCAAAACAATTGCGATGATTATTGCAATTGCTATTCCAATACCTCCCTTCTCATCAATCGTTAGTCTTCGATTTTTCATTTAACCAGCTTCACTCCATTTAATCCACGATTTTTCGTTTGACTCATAATTATAATTCCATTAAGCGTATGAGAAGTCGGCCGACATGCAGCTCTTCACCGACTTTAATTAAAACTGGGAATTCTTTTTCAAAGACGCCTATTTTTGTTTCGTACGTATCAAAGCATGCTTTTGCTTGCCAGTAGTCCCACAGAAGAAATACGTTAAACGGGTTTGGTAATATCCCAAAGAAACTTTTATCTATGTTATTATACAAGCAGTCTAAAAGCTCTTTGCGACCTTGGAGATTATCATCACCGAATGAAAGGATCCATTTAGTACCTGAATCAATATCATAGACAACTATGTCAGTAGATGTATTTGGGTAGCTAACTTCTCTTTGTATTTCGCTGTCCTTTGTGGTAGATTCGTGAGTATCAAAATAAGCCTCATTTATTAATTGTTCATCAAGCTTGTTTTTGTCGAACACAGCACGGTGGAATCTTTTTGTAGTTGTCATAGATGTAGACACACAACAACACGTTGCTGGATACACCGTACAATCTAATCGATCTTCGTAACATTCATAACCATCTATACAATCGCTAGGACGATCACAAATCCCACCAGCGTCTTCACAATCTTCATATTTTCTAACAATATCTTCTTCGTAAACCAGCTTATCCGAGCTAAGCAGAACTTGAGCCATGTTTATGGTATGCCTTTGCACTTCAGCGCTTTGTATGATTGCTTGTATATCGAAGTATCTAGCAAATAAAAGAAAATATAGAAGAGCTACAGCACCAATAGCAGTAAGAGCTGTGAGCACGAGCGGTATCCAGGTTGCTATCCCTTTTCTGCCATGTTTGATCCCAATCAGATTTCTCATTTATTTCTCGCCTCACGTTCTTTCGTCTCATATTTTTGTGGCATCAATACGCTGAAACATCATAAACATCATAACTTTCGTCTTCTTCAACAACTCTGTTTTTTGTAATCGTAAAAATATTAACATCTTCGAACTCTTCAGAAAGATCGTCGACTGCAGTCTTCCCCCAACCGGTTTTTATAGTGGCGCCAAGAACCCCTTTCGCACTTAATATATCAACGGCCTCCCTCCTAATCCCCTTTATATGAACGACCCTATCTTTTATCTCAACATCATAAAATATTGACTCGTCTGCGCCTTCGTATGTTATTGTTATGCTGTCCTGAGCTGATCCACTAATTGTTATCAGTCCGCCTAAATCGCGCGCTGTTGCCTCACCTGAAGCAATAGAAAGCATTGTAACTATGTCTCCCACAATCTCAGGTACTTTAAAAAGTAAAAACAGAATACAGGCGGCTAATAGAACTGTAATCAGGACATCTGACCATTCACCCTGTCCTTTGCTTCCGATTAGATGTTTTGGCATATTTTATATTTTGTTTTGGCTCAGATTAATTTAGTTTTTTATTTAACTTTTTCCACTGTTTTTCGCTGTTATACCAACATTACAACATTCTTTCACATTCTTCCTTTGTTGGTTTATCTATTCCGAATTCGCTGCATCCTGCCGGCGGTTTGTCTGCCCAATTCCATGGTTCATCACCATAGTTATTCACTTTCCAATCAGTGCAGTACATAATCTTTTTGAACGCACAAGTTGCTGCAGTAGATTCGATATTAGTAGTGTCGGAGAATTTATAGAACATAAAAAGACTGAAAATTGCAAAAAGGGCCATCATTATTACAAGGACTATTGTATGTGTAGCTATTGCTTTTTCAGAGCTATACTTTAAAACGAAATTTTGCATAATTATATTCTGTTTTCTTATAAGAAATTAGAGTAAGAAATCAGACTTGTAAACTAGTTTTATGCTACTCCACAGGCTACATCATTCAGTTCACGTGCCCACTGGAACCGACAACATTCAGGTGCATAGTAATTCTCTCTATTAGTGTCAGTTATCGAACCGCATGTTGTCGTAAACTCTCCTGGATCTGGTTCCGTTCCTGTAGTTTTCCATTCACTGCAATAAGCCAGTTTCTTTGCTTCACATGCTTTTTCTGTTATTATTCCGCCGAAATCCCCACCAAGTACAAAAAACCAATAGGATATTAAAGCTATTACAATTATCGCAAGAACTAAAGCAATTATATACGGTACTGGTACAGCACCTGTCTTGCGCATTTTCATATTAATTCCTCAAATTTGATTTTGGTGATAATTTATGGCGATGGTATTGGTGGACTTGTTGTAGTTGTATCTGATGATGTCGTGGTTGTTGTTCCGCCGTTCCCACCAGTTAGAATTGTTTGACATGCTGCTTTATCTGTCTCTGCATTTGTTTTTCCACTAAAATATAGTGTTGTCTCGTATGATTCACATTCTGGATAGACTTCTGAGAACCAACGAACATCAGGCTCCTCTGTATCGTCATCGTAGCCATACCCTACAAGTTGCCAACCCGTGCAGTAAGTGAGTGCTCTTGTTCTGCAAGTCTCCGATGTTACCTCTCCTCCCCATTGGCCTCCAAGAACGAAGAACCAATAGCCGAGGATTGCTACTACAGCTATGCCAAGCAGTAAAGCTATTATATAAGGTATTGGAACTGCTCCTTTGTTGTTGGTCTTCACGTAAACGCCTAGGGTTATATCTTTATTAACAATTGCTTTCTGAACAGTGACCCTTATGTGGTAGTCAGTATGTTTTCACATGCTGTTCTGTCTGTATCTGCATCGTCTTTTTCACTAAAGCCTATTGCTGCGTTGTAGGAGTTACATGCTGGGTAGTTGTCTGAGAACCAACGTACAGTCGGTTCGCCTGTATCTTCATCATAAGCATATGCTAAAGCTTGCCACCCGGCGCAGTAAGTGTGTGCCCTTGTCCTGCAAGTTGCTAGTGTTACCTCTCCTCCCCATTGGCCTCCAAGAACGAAGAACCAATAGCCGAGGATTGCTACTACAGCTATGCCAAGCAGTAAAGCTATTATATAAGGTATTGGAACTGCTCCCTTGCTCATCTTTTAATTCACCTTAAAATTAATTTTGTATTTTAGTATATTAAAGATTTAATTTATTGCTTTTATCCAATCATTTTTCATTGTAGCACACAGCAACATGTTGCTGGATATTCTGTACAATCTAATGGATATTCATAGCATTCATAACCATCTGTACAATCGCTAGGACGATCACAAGTTCCACCGACATCTGCACAAGATAAAACTACTGGACATTTTACCGGATCTGGATAACAGTTAGCAGTAGCTGTGGGATTACCACACACACACCCCCACCCACAACATACACTACAGGTTGGAAATGGTTCACCTGTATCAATACAAGATCCTCCTACTGTACAAGAATGGCAATCCCAGCATGCTGGACATATACCACAACAACAAGATGCTATTGCTTCATCACACCAAAGACGATCCCCGACATAAGTATATTTCATGCTAAAAATGAATGTCCCTCCCAATGGTAATCCCTCCATACCAATAAAAGCCACTTTGAGTGCATACCCCCCTTCTAGATACCAAATATGAGATATCGGTGGTTTATACTTGTACGATATCCGAGTTTCATCTTTATCATTTATCAGAACAGCGACACTACGGGAAGTGGCATCCCAATTTTTGTAAGTGAACTTGACTTTGTAATCAGAGTCTTCTATACATATTCCTCTATCAGCAGTACCTATATCCATTATAGCCGGAAGCTTTATTTCTTTTTCTACATTTTTTTCGAGGGTTATATCACAAGGAGTATGATCACAAATCATAGTAGCTATGCATGTAACACCTGCGCTACAAGCATCTGGCCAATAGTGATCTTCGCTCCATAAATAGAAAAGCCCATTAGCAGATATTGTACAACTATCATATTCTACTCCTTCTCTGCCAACAGTTTTTATCGAACATTCTGAATCTTCGGGAAAAATTAAGTTATCATCACTATACCTATATCCACGACCGACAGTACAATCTGTTTTAAATAACGTGTTGTGACTATTTCCAGTAACTACATCCCACCATGCATCTGTTATTGTTACACTATCCTCTAAAGTCACTTCAATTGGAAACCGCTTGGCATTCTCCCCACATACTTTATTATCTGGCCTAAATTCTGCAGGAAGTGCGCTGCAAAAATCTGAGCAATCTAAAAGATCGCTATCGACTGAATTTTCTGCAACAGCGCATCCATCCTTGCATCTGTAATAAGAACATTTTATAGCTTCTGTAAATTCGTCCCTATATTCTACTCCAAGCAAGGCTTTGATGTATTCTGTAATAGCCCCTACGTTGTTAAAAACATAAAACCCAAGTAATAACACTCCAATTATGAGACCTAACCAAATAGTTGTTGCTACTGCAACTCCTTTACGCATCTTTTTATTTTTCAAACTCATACGCCTAATATTAATTCGAATTTTGGATTTATTAAAAATTAGTCTATCGCTCTATGGTAAGGTTACTGTTGGGCTGCACGCCCCATCAACACAGATTGTTCCTGCAGGACAACTAGTATCAGCCGAACCTACACATGAATCGCCAGTCGGGTTGCACATGTATTCTCCTATATTATTAGCGGGTAAACAAGTATCAGTGTAAGAACCGGTTGGATCAGTACAGGTTCCCTTTACCAATTTATTATCTCCGCCATCTGTATCAGTGCACGCTGCAGGAGATTCGGTAGTAACAGAGGTGTCTTTTGTTCCTAATATGCCCCATGGATAACTCCAAGACCAAACGTAATATGTACCAGGCTTTATTACTAGTGATTCATAATTGTCACCAATCATATGAAGCCCTCGGCATATACCCTTACCAATTTCTTGCTCTACATCATCTTTATCAACTATTACTACTATTCGATCACCTCCTAAAACATTAGTATAATCCACTTGGCTCATCAAACAATCTGTAAATTCGATTTCATTCATATAAACTGCAGTTTCTTCGATTACTTGCACCTTAACAGGGTGACCCTTGGCCTGATCGTCACAAACTTTCGCCGTTTCATCGTACCACTCTGAACATGGACAATTAGCATCTGTTAAATGCTGCCATGTCATAGCGTTAACATAATCGCATCCTTCCGTGCATCTGTAATAAGAACATTTTATAGCTTCTACCATTTCCTCTCCAGATGCCCATTCTCCATTCCCTTCTCCATTTTCTCCTGGTATTCCTAATGCATAAAATATGCGCGTTGCCGCATCTACCAAACCTGGCGCGTAAAAAATAGCAAGGTATATTCCAAAAGCAAAAATAACTATGCCAAGGAATAGAAATACTAGATAACGTGTTGCAACTCCTTTACGCATCTTTTTATTTTTCAATGTCTACCGACCTCGGGACTTGCTCTAGCACCCTAAAAGAGGTCCTATAACCGGCCAATTCAAAACTGGTATTTGGTTGCATATCATTCTTTTGAATCCGCTAATCAAATTTTCTACTGCATTAGTAACTAGAGGCATCGTATCTGTTAAAAACAACCAAACCAGTATCAAAGCTGCAACAGCAAAGACAAGGCTGACTACCATCGTCAATACCTTTCCACTCACACCTTTTTTGCCAAGCGGTCGCATATCCATTTGCACCTGCACGTTCATTTGCATGCTCGTACAACCCATAATATTATTTTTATCCTAGAACTTCTTTAATAAACAGGGCTTCAATCAGCTTACGGGCCCCGCCAAAAAACAAAGCGATTATCACTACTATCAAAATCAAAAGCACTATGGCATAAAGTATGTAGCGGTCCACATCTCCTTTTTTTCCGACAATTTTCCATCCGAACTTCATTGCGATACGACCTCAGACTAAACCTGTTATTGGTATAAGCGACACAAAAACAGAATAACATACCACCATTACGACTGAATAGATTGCGATGGCTAATAAAAGGGTCTTGCCGAGTTGCAGGCGTTTCAGCAGGCTTTCATCACCATGTTCTATTATACTAAGAAAGATCGCGATCATACCAACGACTTCCATCATGTAAATACTCACGATCAATTGGAATGTCTGGACAGACATCATCTTGTCAAGATTTACAATAGAAGTGAACATCCCACTGCCTGCAGCACCAAGCGGACCAAATTCTCCTAGATTGCCGTATATTTTTTCTATAACGCCTTTGAGCATAACAAGCATTCTCATTATCATGGCTGAAAGCGCAACAACTATGCCTGATGACAAAGGTGCAAGAAGTATTGCTTGCATCTGCATTGTTGACGTGACTTCTCCGAGCATTTCTTTAAGATATTCTTCCACATCGTGCGAGTCCCTTAGATAATTGGAGATCGTTATCATCGCTTTTGAAGCAGTGACCATGCCACGCTTTGAAATCTCAACAATCGCATGCATCACTGCATTTATGAGCTTTGATGGGTATTCTCGAATTGCACCGGAGTCTTTGTCAAACACTGCCTGTTCAAGCGTCATCCCAAAAGTCTCTATGTTGTATAGTATCTTTTCGAAAAACTTTGATATTTTCAGGTTCTTGATTTGTGGAGTTATACTTTTCAATGCTGTTTCAAGAGGTATGCCCCGACTTATTTGGTTTCCTAGCTGAAAGAGCACCCCTGCAAACTCGCTTTCGATTTTCACAACCTCTGTACGCAGTTTGATTTTCCTAATGGCTGATAGAATACAATAAGAAACTACTCCGAAGCTTATCCCTAGTGAGACAATCAAAGAGTGGATAAGCTGCTCTACGCCGAAAAATTCTGTAGCTATCAGTATCTGGTATCCGCCAAACGCAACAAAAGGAACAGCCACTGCTATTCCTATAGCAGGGAACAACCACTTCTTCTCTGCACGGAACTTTGGATGCCTAGTTATGTCCGGCTGGTGAAAACCATATGGCCTCTTGTCAAGATACGATTTCATGATCCAATAAACCACAAGAGGGAGCATTATATTGTAACCGATTATTATGAAGATTGGCTGTATGCCTTCTGGCATGAAAACCGCCATCATTGGGAGAAAGACCAAACCAATAATAGGAAGAAGTATGCCCAATGCATTCAAAACCATCACTGGCGTTTTCAAATCTTGCGCGTAATGCTTCATCCGCTCGCGTGTGCCCTGAAGCATAACTGATACAGCCTCGTCCAGAACACGCTCACGCCGAGTTGCACTTTCAATTGTCGATGTTTTGATAAGGTATAGCGCTTCTGCGAATTCATCATTTTCCCGTTTCCACTTTTTGATGAAACTATCTAGTGCGACTGAGGCAGAATCAAATTTGCGTAAGTAAATGTCCCATAACAGCTGATGTAAATCTTCGCTTAATGCACCTCTGAGGTTGTCTGCTGCAAACTTGATTGCGTTTTCTATATTCGCACTCACCCGCATAGATATTGTCATGTAGACTATTGACAGAACCATCTCAGAACTGGCTTTTATACGGAATATAACTGCAAAGTGGAATGGATAATCATAAAGATAGTAGAATATCACTACGCCAAGAACACCTATAACCATGATCGTAGCTAATGAGAACAGATTTAGAAAAACAGTTATGATTGTTGGTACTGCAACAGCCAAGATTGTTGCCAAAATTATTAATGAAAAGGCACCGCGTGGGCTAATTTTCAAATGGCTGAATTTTATTGCTTCGTAATATTTGTCTATCAAGCTTTTCCACGGCGAAATCGGCAGAATCTTTTCAGAAATGCCACATAATTTTTCATATAGTGAAAGTGATATGACCTTCGCTTCGCCTTTCAAAAACTCTTCATACTCTTTGGAGTGCATAGCAGGTATGTTTGCCCTTGTTGCCATTTCCCTCACTATATTTTCAATTTCTTTTTAAACCAGTTTTCCCATTTTTCAAAAATTATCTTCGAGTCCAAGCTTCCGATCTCTTTCTTAACGCTCTCAGATATTATGTGGAACATTTCATTGCCCTCTACTGTCCAATCTGCTTCGAGTATCTCCGGTCTGCCCAAACGATTCGCATAGTTGAGCATGGCCTCTTTTATTTTCGCACGTAGTTGTATGTTGTCCCAAATATCATCCCACCGACCATGCCATTCACGGACGCGCTCAGCAATTCCATTCAGCACTTCTGATTCGCCGTCTGTAAGCACAGGCGTCGGTTTAAGCCTATCTTCTTTTGCAGAGTATTTCATTAAATCCACGAACCCGCCTTCTAAATCTGGGTCTTCTTTCCAATTTTTCCTTACTTCTGTAAGCGCTGTAACCCGGCGGAATCTATGCAGACCGTCTGGGCTTCTAAGCATACTGCATATTGTGATAAGGTCTATTGCTTTGAAGCTTGTATTAGGCACGCCGAGGTCGTTCACAATTCGATCATAAACACCATAGGCAGACTCGCCATGTATTGTACCGCCAACGAAATTCGCAAGCGCGCCAATTCTCATTGCCTCGAACAATGCCTTGCCTTCCACGCTTCTGACTTCGCCGAGAATCAAAACAGAATCGCCCAAACGTAAAGCAGTGCGCAGGGCTTCATCAGCCGGCAGTTCTGTTTCCACACGCGTTATAACAGACCGCGACTTTAACCGCTCAATATTATAGCCCGCTTGACGCATCTGAACAACAGGAAGCTCTAAAGTGTCTTCTTGCACAATCATACGGAACTTTCTCATAACCTCTAACATCATTGCGCCGAGCAGCGAGGTCTTTCCAGAGCTTCTGCCTCCAGCTATCAAACATGCACGGCCGCCGTCGATTATAAAACTCATCAATCCAGCGTAGAGCGGATCGAAAAATTTCACTTTCAAAAACAGTGGGAAAGTCCATGGCCTCTCTCGATGGCGTCTGAATGTAAATGCAAGTCCTTCAGGCGAAAGTGTACGTGTTATCGCTGCTACACGTGCGCGACCGCCTGGCACCGTCAGTTCGGTGTCAAGCACTGGATTTGCTTCATCAAGCGGCCGGCCTGAATAAAGCCTGAAACGTGTTGCCCAAGCCTCTGCATCTTCCTTTGTAGGAATAAGATTGGTCTCACATTCTTCAAAATCAGAATGGTAAATGTATATCGGTGTAAGTCCGATTGGCGAATTTACATGGACATCCTGTATTTTGTCGTCGCTCAATAGTAACTCGAGCACACCAAATCCGGCTGTGTAGCGTGCGAGTATTGTTGCCAGTTCTTCGATCTCTTCAGCGTCTAATGAAACATTCATTCTTCTGGCAAGTTCATGTATAAGATCTCGACCGATGTTTTTGAATATGGCCCGCGACTGTTCTGGTTCTGCGATCTCTCTTTCGCTCGGCCTATGCTCTGCGAGGTAACGGCGGGCTGCATCAAGGATCGTATACTTTTCCTCTGTCAGCTTGAATTCAGCAGGGGTTATGTGGTATATGTATCTGACACGAGTGGGTACTTTAAAAATCTCGACTAGCGTGTTTCCGATATAATATTTTTCAACAAGCCTGCCTGTTTTCGGTGGGACAAGCATGAAACGAGTAAGCATGAAATTCGGTCTGACAATAGGATGGAAAATATCTCTGTATATAGATCTGTCTCCTGGTTTACGCGTCTTAAGTGTGGGTTTTGCTAGCTGTATGAGTTTACACGATTCTAAAATTATTCTTATTGGCTCTAAGGCATGCTGTATGTAGTATGCATAGCACTGCTTTCTTTTTGTGCTTCGAGCAGATGTCATGCTTGATTTTTCGCGCAGTATCATCATTTTTATTTGCAAGTAAGCTCCAATCGGATCTTTACGCAGAACTTCTAAAATCAAGAACTGGAGTTCAGCTAGTCTTCTTGGATAAAATTCTTCACACCCGGCTGGTCCAAGTTTATCTAATGAAAGAAGCTTATCAACATTGAGAATCCTATTAAATGCATCTGCTATTTCTATAAGCATCTTCGTTTGCTCAAAGTCGTACTCGTTCTCTCTTGTTTCTGCAAGCACGATGCGAGTGACGCCTTTATTCTTTATGAGCTTGTCAATCGTTGTTGCCATGCACGCTTCAAAGTCTTCTATGCTTGATCCATATACGCATCCTAAACAGTTCACACGCAAAGTATTATTCACTATTTCAGATTCACATACCATACTGTAAAACCTAATTAAATTTATCTTCGATTACACAAATTCTTTATTAAGTGTTTGTTAAATCATAAATCATATCCGGACTGTTGCCCGAGCTGTTGGTGTTTTAATTGGCGCCCCAATCCAAAGAATCAAATGTACTTACTGAGCTTGTCAGAAGAATAAACGAAGATAGAAGAAGGATCAGGCTTATAGAGCAGAGCGTCAACCGAGTAGAACAAAACCTAAGCTCTATTGAAGAGTCTGTCATTTCGCAAATGGGTGACTTGAAAATAAGTCTTGATCGCATTAATAACAAGCTTGCATCAGCAGCCGAAAGACTAAGCATGATAGAAAGCGATATAGCCAGGTTGAATAAACAGACAAGTAAAAGTGCGACAAGAATTGAACTCAAACAAATCGAGAGCTTTATAGATCTTGTGAATCCAATCACATCGAAATTTATAACAAAGGATGAACTTGAAAGGGCACTCGACGAAAGATTAAAAAGAAAAATCTGATTTGTGGTTGATTTAAAATTGTAGCTCTGATTTATGGCTGATTTAATAAAGAAAAAAGCTTATAATATATTGATAAAAAAAGAAAATTTAATAAGCGGATAGATGTGAGCAGCTGTGGATAGCTGAAAAAAAGCTTATAATAATCAGAGTGAGATAATGCAATTGCCTTTTTTTGGGAAAAAGAAAGCTGAAGAATCTAAGGGCAGAGGCTATGTTCCTACAGATAGAGTAAGGGAGCTAACAGGTAAAGGTTTTTCTGAGCTAGACGCGATTGATGCGCTTAGACGCGAAGGGTTTTCGCCAGATGAGATAGATAAAGCTCTCACACAAGCTGTGAAAGAAGGGGTTGTCGGCAATAGCAGAGGAGCTGGTGGGCTTAGAACTGGCGGTTTTGTTGAACCATCTATGCAACCAGTCCAGTCTTCCCAGGATTTTGATCAAGCTTATCAATCGTTCAGGCAACAAGAAAGACCGACACCTAGTTTTCCACCAAGAAAAGAGGCATCTGAAGAGAAAGGGAACGAAGAAGGGCCTGTATTAAAACTGCCGACAATTGAAGAACTTCAGCCGCATAAAGGAAGTATGCCGTCCATGCCTGAGACATCATTGCCTGAGGAATACTATCAAAGTTATCCAACTGAAGAGTACGTTGATTACGCTGTTCAAGAGAGGACACAAGATATAATTGAGCGGATGAACATACTCGCAATAAGAAACAGAGACTTGGAAAATAGGATAAAGGAAATGAACGAGCGGGTTCGTGAGCTCGGAAAGGGTCGAGCCAACGAACAGCAGCAGGTCTTAAGCAGCGTAGAAACACTTAAAGAAACTGTAAACGATGTAAATATCCGAATGGCAAGTTTAGAAAAGGCATTCAAAGAAACACTTCCAGCACTCATAGAATCTGTGCGTGCATTGACCGACCTTGTCCAGAGATTGAAAAGAGAATCTTGAGAATCTTAAGCATATTAGATTTAGATTAGACTTTAATTTTATAAAAACAATTTTATAGTATGGAAGAATACGATGTAATTAATTTCTTTTCACAATTATTCAATTTACCATCTAGGTTCTTCAAATTTCCAGATACTATATTCTATTTCATAATCCCATTCATCGCATTGGTTTTTCTTTTTTACACTCTGCTCAATAAAAAATTAAGAATATTCAGGAGCACTGGCATAAATCTGATAATAGCAATTATGATATCTTTTTTCAGTGCAATGGTAATAGCCATCTTCCCTCCGTCTTGGACAGTCAGCATGGTTATCGGATGTGCCATCTTAGTGATGGGTAGATTTACGCTCAAGAGGCTCGCAATCACCGGAATTATTTTTATACTAATTCAATGGGGTTATCCTTTGGTTATGAATTGGGTTATGAATTTAGTTTTATAAAATCAGACCTTTTGATAGATGATAGACTATTTTAGTAAAAGGTTTAATAATTTAAGACCCTAATAAATATTAGTTAAGATGTTTAAGAAAATTCAGTTGCTTACAATTTTAACTGTCTTGTTTTCGCTGCCATGCTTAGCAATAGCAGCAAATGATTTTGAGGCACCTGATATAAGCGCTGGGCTCATTACAGTAGTGGAAGTTTTCTTTGGCCCAGGTGCTGAGGCGTATACGGCAAATCCAGTACAAATTCTACAATTTTTGATATTCCCGTTCATCGCTCTATGGGCCGTGCTTTTCGGTATATTAATAAATCTTAGAATCTTTCGCTATCAAAACTGGCTTAATAGCCTGCTCTCGTTTTTGATTGCTGTAATAGCAGGCCCAACAGGTGGACTTGTATGGCTTGTAAGAACAGTATTTGTGCTTATGGGCGGGTGGGGATTTATAGCATTTGCTGCTCTATTCTTTATTGGAGTTGGGGCCTGGCTCCTTAGTGGTGTGATTAGATTCGGGCAACCTCTCTCAAAATATTTCAGTAAAGCTGGGCGTTTGGAAGATGAAATATACATAATTAGGCAACAATTAGACGCAGCCAGAGCTGCTGGTGCGCCTGTTACACCGCTTCGCAATAAATTAGAAAAAAAGATTAGAGAGTGGGAAAGAGCTAAAAGAAAAATAACAGAAGAGCATCGTGCTGGAAGTTAAAATATTTTATTATTATTTAATGACCAACTCTGTGGTCGCCTGCAGTTCCGGCATCTCCTGGAATGGCTCTTATTTTTCGTATTCTGTATTTAAACCATCCGGGGTCGTTACCTAAATCGCCAATAGGTTTTCCTCCTGCATCTTTTTTGCCGAATATCTTTTTAACGTCTTTTGGATCCATTTCCAATCTCAAATCTTTTTCAAAAAAATCAGCCGCAAATTCTTCAGTATCTTTGGCTATTTCAACTTTGAATTTTGCAAAACCACCTGGCAACCCTGAATTTATTTCAATCGTATCGCCAGTTTTCAAAAGCCCCTTCTTTTTGCCTTCCAGTCCCTCGTTTATACCTTCCACAAGATTATCTTCATATCCGAAAAGTCTACGAGCAGGAGTATAGATGTTGTATAAGAGTATCTGCCAAGCTCTACCAACAGTAATCACACCTTTTTTTGGCTCTGCTCTTGTTTCTGTTCTCGCTCCTCTTGCTTCGGCCGGTGTCGTAAGTTTAATCGGTTTTCTGACGCTCTCCAAGTTCAGAGCGCCAAGCATTTCCTGAGTTACTGCGTATATCTCTTTCGGTTTTATGCCTTCCATTAGATAAGTGCGACCCTCTTCTATATGCTCATAGAATATGTCTGTTATTCTTTCGAGTTCAGAATAATAGATAGGTCTAGTTTCTTCTCTGTCATGCTCAAGAAGAGATTCCTTTCTTACGGCCCTTATTAGTCTCCGTACTTCTGGAGACACATCAGACCACATCAGGTAATTTGTAATCTCAGTCCAACACGAATCCATACTACTACTAATAAATAGTAACATATTTAAACCTTTGGAGATGCCTTTGCTGTATCACAGCTTCGGATGAATTGAGATTGTCGAATTATAATTTTACCTTTAAAAAACAATTATTAAATATGGCTTTATTCGATATCGATCTGCTGGGCGCCAGTGCAATTGATTTTGCTAATATGACACCGTACGAACTTGGGAGAAACGTGTTTTTGCCGTTTATTTTGGTATTTGTGATCCTTTGGGTTGTCCTTGAGAGGATCCATGTATTCGGTAAAAAAGTAAACATAATAATCTCTCTCGGAATAAGCATATTGCTTGCTACTACGCCTGCATTTACAATGTTCTCAACTTACATTACAGAAGTTAGCGGAACTAGTATGCTTGTAATATTTGGAATTTTATTGATCGGTGGTACAGCTGTTTGGGCACTTAGTCGGGGCAGAGACATATACTATGAGCAAGCTGCGCCGGAAAAGAAGATTATGCAACTTGAAAAGAAAATAGAAAAGGCGAGGAGAAAAGGACGTATACAAGCTGCAGAAGCGTTGGAAAGGGAGAAAAGACAGTGGGAACATAGAATGAGGGAAAAATACAGACGATAGTTTTTGAATAAAAAGTAAATTCAGACAAACTTAAATTTCTCGCAAACGAAAATTAATTTAGTGTTGGCTTATTGGTGGGTTAAATGGCAAACGTGTTTGAGACTGTTGTGCAAAAACTCATAGAAGTTGGTTTTTACGACCTTCTAATCTTTGTGATTTCGCTGACGATTTTTTATGCTATTCTAAGAAAGGTAAAGATTCTAGGAGAGTCACCTGTTGTAAATGCTGTCCTTGCGTTTTCCATAGCTTTTCTAATATTCGGTTTTCCGGTAATAGTTGGGTTTAGTCTCACGCTGCCGCTCGTGTCGTTTTTCACACAGTCCTTTGTTTGGATATTGGTATTTTTTATTGGTTTTCTAATAGCAAGTTTCTTTTATCCGGATTTGCCAAAATTCTTGGCTGAGAAGTTCACCAGCAGAAGCATGATAAGCATCGCAATCACGATTGGATTTGTAAGTGTAATTATAAGCGGGTTGATAGGTGTCTTATGGGCAACTCCGCCAGGAGCAGGAGGTATTCAACTACCATTTGACACAGTAATTACTGCTGCTGGTGTGATAATATTTATTATATTAATTATAGTTGCTGCTTCGATTGCAAAGGGATAAAAATGACAAGTCCATTTGAAACAGTCATATTAAACATGAGAGAAACTGGGATGTTCCAATTCTTATTGCCATTTATGCTCAGCTCTGCAATATTCTACGGTTTGCTCAGAAAATCACAAATTTTTGGAGAACCAGTTCGTTCAGTCACAATAAACGCAGTTATTGCACTTGTAGCATCGTTCATGGTGTGGTCAGCGCCAGTACTGCTTGGGATGGATATAGAAATGCATCTCGCATCGTTCTTTGTTCAAGGTATAAGTGTTACACTCATAGTTATGGTGGGTTTGATGGTTGTTGGCATGATTGCACCTCCTAATCTGCCAGCACATTTCGAAAAAGTTTTTAAAGACAAGCCCAAAGTCTGGATGGCCATTCTTATCGGCGGTATTTTGGCTGGGGTTATACTAGCAATATCAAGCGGTTTGATGACTATTTATTTCCCTCAGTTAGGATTAGATGGTGTGGGGGTTGGGCTACCAGTTTTGTCTGAAGATGCTATTATGACTTTAGGAGTCGTATTGTTACTAGTGATAACAATTGTGTTGATTGTTGCTTTGATTAGATAAAAACAATTTAAAAAATAATCTGGTACGTGCAAAAAGGATTTGAATAATAAAAAAGAAAATAAATATAGGTAATGAAATGGCAGGATTCACGCTGATAGCAGATCTGGTCGCTGCTGGAAAGGAGTTTGGAATATTCGAGTTCTATCTGCCATTTGTAATAATGTTTGCAGTATTTTGGGCTATTTTGACAAAGATTAAACTTTTCGGAGATCCGTATGGCGACGATAAAAAACAAGCAAGGATGGCGCGAGGTATCAATTTAATCATATCATTGGGCGCTTCGCTGTATATAATGGCCAATACGGCCATAGGATTGAGCTTTGCTACATTTCTATCTGCACTTTTTGGTGGAACATTCATGGTAATACTTACAATAATTGCATTCACAGCTGTTGTTTATGTTGCAGCGTCAGTAGCTAAAGGTGGGGATCCACTTGTAGACACACCAAAATGGAAATATCTTGCAGCACTCACTGTATTAGCAGCGATAATATTTGCTTTAAGTGTCTATATTTCTAGTTCTGGTACAGCAATATTTCCAGGCTTCGTTCTCCCTGGTTTTGAAGTACCATCTATTCCAACTATCGCACTACCATCAATAGGATTAGCTTCACAAGATTTAGCAATAATTTTCCTGGTTGTAATCACTGGTTTAATAATATTCTATGTTACGTGGGGAGGCAAGGGAGAAAAACCAGCAGCAACAACGTAGCACGATAATTATCGATTAAGAATTTTCTAGATTATTTATTAGTGTACTGTTCTTTCCTCTTCTGTTGTGTTTGTTGATGGCTGTGTCGCAGCTTCAGCCTCTATTTGCCTTAAATGTTGTTCAAATGGAGGTATGTCCTGATAATCATATGGATGAAATTCATTCCTTCGTATTCTTTCTCCTCCTGATAACAGAGATAGTAGCCCCTGTAACCAAGGAAAACTTATTGTACCAAAAGTTCGGCCTAGATAACTCAACCCTCTACCAAAATAAGAGCCAGACTTTTCTTTATATTTTCTAGAAAACGATTTATATAAACTAATAGCAGATTTTGTACCGCTGTATATGGTTGCTGCTCCGAGTATTGCAACACCGATTAAAGTCGAGAATCCGCCAGTCAAAAATCCGGCTAATACACTAAGGCCATAGCCGATGCTTCTAAGTCCCTTTTTTGTTGGTCCGCTTACTCTGTATGGTCGTTCTGTTGTTGCTGGCTGTGGGATTGGTTCTGCCATAGTTAACTATTGAAACAAGGGGTATATAAACATTTCTATTTTTCACTACTCGTAAGTGACTAAATAGTCCCTTTCGCTGAAATGCAGAATCCCTGGAACAATCAGAACCATAGGCGGTTTGCCGAAATCCTTATTTTTCATCTCGCGCACTTTCCCAAAAACTATCAACGAATCGCCACTGCCAGCACGCGCAAAAACCACGACTTTTGTATCATCAGTAAATATGCTCTCCTTCCTCTGTTCTTCTATGGTCAGTAAAAGCTTCATTGCTTCGTTCGCAGTCATGCAGCGCTCCGGTGTTATATCAAGCAGAAGCAGAGTGTGCAGCCCGGTTTTTTTGTTCAGTTTTATAACATCGTATATTGACTCAGGCAACTTTCCTTTGGTTTTTTCTGGAAACGGCACAGTCGCAGTTGCGCCGAATTTATAAATATGCAGACATGTTTCGCCGATCGCGGATATAATCGATGCGTTGTGTACAATGTTGACTTCAACATTGTCCTTCTTTGCTTGTTCAATGAGTGTTATATGCGTGGTCGCAATCATCGGGTCCCCAGGAACGAAAATTACAATATTTTTTGTTTTTGCTTGTTCGACGATTCTATTTGCATGCTGCTCTAAATCCTCACGTTCCAATTCTTCGATCTTTTTGCCGATTGTCTCTTCGAGTTTTTCCTTTCCATGCCAAACACTTGTATAAAGCTCAATGTAAATTGTATCTGCTTGCTTGGCTGCTTCAATTCCACGCAATGTCAGATCCTTTTCATTGTATAAACCAAGTCCAACCAATGTCAACATTCAATTCACCAATAGTAACCAATAGTAAATTCGATATAAGAATAACTATTAAAAGTATATTATTTTTATTGATTGGTATGTCTAGAAGCTTTGATGTCATTGGTTCCAAGGAAAAAGCCATAGCTATAGTTGAAATATCCGATGAAGACGAAGGCCGAGAAAAAGAAATCGCAAAAGCTCTACTGCAAAAGCAGAAAAACGTAAAATCTGTTCTGAAAAAGGAATCATCACGCAAAGGTGAATACAGAATACGCAAATACAAACTCATCGCTGGCGAAAAAAATACAGAAGTTTTGCACAAAGAGCATGGATACACCCTAAAGCTCGATCCGCAGAAAGTTTATTTTTCTGTTCGAGAAGGTACAGAAAGGCAGCGTATTGCTAAGCAGGTTAAAGCAGGTGAGTTTGTTATGGTGATGTTTAGTGGCATAGGTGTTTATGCTATATCAATTGCAAAAAAACAACCGGACGTAGAAAAAATAATTGCAGTCGAAATAAACCACCAGGCTGTAGACTATATGAAGTATAACATTAGAGTCAACAAGATGTCCCATAAAGTTGTTCCTGTCCTTGGCGACGTTCGTACAGCTTGCAACAAGTGGTATGGGAAATGCGATCGAATCGTAATGCCGCTTCCATTGGGTGCAGAAAGCTTTCTAGATATAGCTGTCAAGTGTGCTAAGCCTGGTGCCACAATCCATTTTTACAGTTGGGGCGGAAAAGATTCGTTGTACGATGCTGCTGAAAAGGCGATTGGCGAAAGCTTAAAAAAGGTTAATAGGGAATATAAAATCACTGGCAGGCGTATCGTGCTTCCATACGCGCCTGGACGATACAAAGTCTGCGTAGAATTCAAGATATTATGAGCTGATAAAAATGCATGAGATGGTACACGAGGGAAACACAGAACAAATGCTTATGGAGAGCTACACAAAAGTAGGCGAACATCTATATGTAAGGCCAGGCTCAGAAATAGCTGTTACGGCTGTAGGTGATGGAGAAAAAGAAGGTCTGCAAATCGTTTTTTCAATGGGCGGTATCGGAACTAGGCTCAAACATATAACAGAAGACAAATATTCTAAGCATCTGATACAAGTTAACGACAAACCTATAAGCAAATATGTTGTTGATTTATGGTTGGGTAGCGGGTTCAGCAATTTTTGTTTTTTGATAGACAACACGCATCGAGGAAAAAGCGTAGCAGATCATTATAAAGATGGGAAGCAGCTCGGCGCTGAGATAAAATATTCGGTCGAACATACAAAACTTGCGTCTGGTGGTGCGATAAGGCTGGCTATTGAAACCGGCACAATAACAAAACCCTTCATCAACCATTATCCGGACGATTTGATAGTGAATTATCCTAACTTTGCGGATGATCTTGCAAAGATATTCATATCAGCAATGCGAGCCGGGTATCAATGTGTTATTGTGTGTGTTCCTGGAAAGCTATATCCGTATGGTGTTATTGAAGACAAGGATGGTAAGGTTGCTAATTTTGTTGAGAAACCTTTTATAGCAAAAGACACAAACACTGGTATTTTCGGCATGAGCGAAGAAACGTTCTCATTAGTCAAGGCTTTGGAACCGGACAAGGAAATAAAGATCGAGCGAACTGTGCTAAAACAAATAGCACAAAGTGGCAAGATGCTAAAAGTGCTTCTGCCAACAGAATATTGGATTCCTGTGAACGACGTGTTGAATTTAAACAAGTTCGCAGAAATAGTTAAAAAGAAGTAAATTTAATTTAGGAGTGCAATAAACTCAGCGGGGGTCCGATAGTCTGGTCAATTCGGCTGGGTTCAGGTCCCAGTGGATTAGTTCCTACGTGGGTTCAAATCCCACCTCCCACATTTATTTAGATAAATCTTCACCAAGTTCTTTCAATTGCTTAATTGCACTTTTATCATTATCAATTTCTTCTAGTCCCAAAGCTATGGCAAAAACATAATCAACAAACTCCATTCCATGTATTTCACAAATATTCTTAAGAAAATCTATGACAAACTTTCGCGATACTTCACCTTCTTTTCCTTTCAATTGTCCAACTATTACAAATGAAAATTTTTTCCCCTTTAATTTATTGTAAATAGGATTAGTTCTGTCTATAAAATTTTTCAACAAACCTGTCACACCATCATAATATATCGGCGAACCAAAAATTATAGAATCCGCTTCCAAAAGTTTGCTCCTTATCTCATCCATATCATCGCTTATAGAACATTTTCTGCTTCCGCCTTTACAAATATGACATCCGTCACAAAATTCAATTTTCTTTTCCCTTAGAAGAATCAACTCTGTCTCAGCATCTAATTCTTTTGCTCTTTCTAAAACTGTTCTTAACATAAATTCTGTATTTCATTTTCTTGGGCTTCCACAAATAGCAATAATTTTCATACGATTCACTATTTATAATTGATATTTATATTTCTTAGTTTTGTATCCTGCCTTCTCTACATTTCGCACCGCATGAAATTCTAATAAATCCCAAAAACAAATAATTTTCTATGTTTGATATGTATTTCTGGTCTGTAGTTGTGTTCTTTGCGATACTGGTCGCGTTGATTTACAAGGACAGGAAGAAAGTGGAGTTCCACGCCTACGTACTAGCCATGAGGAAAACAAAACGCGGCAGGGGCTTTATATACCGGATTGCTGATGCGTCTCCTAGGCTTTGGAAGATATTGTCAACTATTGCCGTGATTGCAGCTTTTGGCGTTATGGCATATGGATTGTATCTGCTGTTCTTATCGTCCCAGTTGATTATTACCAAGGCTATTACAATACCTGCCATACAATTCATACTCCCTGTACCGCAAGCACAGCCTATTAGTGGCACAGGTTTCATCGGCGTGCCTTTCTGGTTCTGGATATTGATAGTGCCGTTTGTGCTTTTTCCACACGAGTTTGCGCATGGTCTGATCGCCCGCGTGACAAAGGTCAAAATAAAAACTGTTGGCCTAATACAGCTGTTGATATGGTCTGGCGCGTTTGTAGAGCCTGATGAGAAACAACTCAAAAAATCCAAGCTTATAAATAAACTCAGAATATTCAGTGTCGGCTCGATTGCAAACATTAGCATAGCTTTGGTTGTTATACTTTTGACACAGTACTTGTTATGGCCATTTGTTGTACCTACGGGTGTGATGATAACTGGGGTTGTTGAAGGCAGTGGTGCTGATGCTGCAGGCCTCGAACCAGGAATGGTTATCCAAGAAATAGGAGGTAATAATGTAAATGTAGATTATGACACTTTTGTAGCAGTTTACGGCTATTCTCTTTTCAGAGGTTATAATCTAACAAGCAGTGATTTGAAAGGTTTCTCCTCAAGAGTGGAAGTCGGCGCCATAATCAACCAATTCGAACCGAACCAGACGATCAAAGTACAGGCTGATGACACTGTATATGATTTAACTCTGTCCGGAAGACCTGAAAATTCTTCATTACCTTATATGGGTATTGTTGCATCAACTGCTGGCGATAATGATGTTATGTTCGAATTTACATTTCCTTTGATTTGGTGGTTGACAACGCTCAGCCAACTAGTCGCAATATTCAATTTGTTGCCTATTTATCCACTTGATGGTGGGTTGATGGTCGAAGCTGTTGCCGAGAAGCTTAACAGGAAGCACGCCAAAACGATTGTTAAGATAGTCACAATAGCTATGCTCGCTTTATTGATATTCAACTTTGTAGGCCCTTCAATAATTAGTAGTTTCTTTTAAATTACTAATCTCTTTTAATCTAGCAGAAAATTATTTAGTTAAAACTTGTGTTTTTCTTATTTCGAAATTCCTGACAGGGTAAATCCTCCTTGCTTCTCTTAGAACTTTATTTTTTATGCTATCTGAGATTATCCCTCTTATAAGTCCTTCCAATGTGCCCCCCTCGACTTCCCTTTTAATAATTTCGCGCATAACAATGCGTATATTGTTCTTTATGCTACTCTTAACTCTGCTTCGTATAATTCCCAATCCTTTCACGCGAATCTTAATACCGTCCTTTGTTATCAAGTCCTGCACAGTGTCAACACGGCGCGAATATCTGAGAACCATTCTTGAAACATAATCACTGAGGCATTGGGATCCGTCAAACTCTGTGTGCGCATTGCTATCGTCAACTGACACAATCTTGAACTTGAATTTCATATAGTATTTTTTAAAATCGTTTATCAAAGTCATCAGACTTACGTCTATCTTTCTACCGATTAGCGAATCCGGATCTGCTGCGCTCGTCTGTCCTATTTCCACGCTTCCAAAAATTTTCGGAGCAAGGATTGTGTACCATTTCTTGTCTTTGCTTTTCTTGACCAATTCATTTCACCTGATTACTTAATTTATTTTCTGTTGCTTTAATAAATTCATCTTCCTTTCCAGCAGCAATCAATGCACCAGCAGCAAACTTATGTCCTCCTGCCTCTCCGCCTACACTATGCGCTGCTTCGACTATAATATCTCTCAAATTAAGGTTTAAATTTCTTGACATACGGGCTGAAATTTTCAGATTGCCATCCTCATCATCAGCAAATCCTATCACTATCTTCGTAGAATCAACTATACCAGAGCTAAGAGCGATTGACAATAAAGTACCGATTATAGTATCCGGTATCTTCTTGCCGCCTTTCACTATTGTTATGCTATTGCGAGCCTCAAAATTCCCGTCGCGAAGCCAGTTCAATCCAGTACTTATCATCTTTCTGTAATTTTCTAATATTCCCCACGAGTCCCGGAGTGCAGTAAGATCATTCAGACAAAGCCTCACTGCGACACCAAAATTTCCAGTTCGGCCACAAGCGTTCAGAAGAGTTGCAAACTCACGTGCATCCTGCAGATCTTTCGGCCGGCCAATCAAATTATATATCTCCCCAAATATGTCTTCTGCGTCTTCATGTCCGTTCTTCAACCGCTCAACAATTATTGCACTCGCCAATTTCTTCTGCTCTTCCAATGTCAGGTCCTTAAGCATTCGCCAGCGCTCGCCCTCTTTAAGCTCGATTCCAAGCTCAGCCAAAAACTGTACAGCGTTTGATTCAGACCCAGTAATGCCTGGTATAACTGCGTCTGAAGAATATTCAAGTGATTTGAAAATAGGTCTTGTATTCCTACCGTAAAGCCTGATTCCTCGTTCGATAGATATTTTGCCGAGCATCTCCGCTTCTTCCAGAATTTTTCTTCCAAGACCTTTCAATTCCCATTTCTCATCCATTATGTCGCCCATCGCGCCAACAATCGCAAGATCTATCAAGTCTGTATTTCTAATGTTGAGCATTTTTGCAAAGAGGTAACATATCATTGACGCAGATATTTCTTCTTCGCCGAGCACAAGAGGGTTTATGTGAAGCAGGTTCATGTGCTCTTTCCGCACAGGATCGTGATGGTCTAAAACTAAGACTTGCGTTTTGTCAAGCACATCCTTCAGACCATTTATTTGTCCGCTGCCTAAATCCAAAAGAATCAAGAAATCTGATTCGCCAATGTCCAGCTCTTTTATATCATTTTCAGTAAGCTGCTTCAATATGCGAAATTTGAAGTTCACGCCCTCGCGTGTGAGTGCTTTTATAAGAATTGCAGCTGAGCTGAGGCCATCGGCATCATGATGTGAAATAACTTTCACATTCTTTTCCCTGATCAGCGCCTTCACAATCTTCGATACTTTTTCTATTTCTTCAAAAAACAGATTATCACCTATCACCTATTATCTCTATTTGTTAAATAATGTCAACGGAATTATAAAAATCGAGTGAGAGCACAGTTCCGCTATCCGCTGGAATCTGCTGGTTCTATTTCTGCACAATAAGTTTCGCCTGCTCGTACGAATATTTCCATTTCTTCGGCAAATCGCCTTTTCGTACATAATATTTTCCAAGCCTTCTTATTTTTGATTCCAGATCTCCCAGACCTTTTTTTGAGTGTTTGTCTGGTTTGTGCTTTTCAAGATGTTCATGCAAAAGCACTGCCTTTCTCAATAAGCTCATCATATCTTCCGGCAAGTCAGGATAAACTTTATTCTCTTTCATTATTTGGCTTACAGTTTTGCCTGTAGCTGACTTTACATCAGGTACGCCGTACTTGTCCCGCAAAAGCAATCCAATGATCGCAGACGTCTTTCTATCTTTCGCCAACTCAATAATAAGCTCTTCTATCTCTTTCTTTTTCAGCTCTGTCCATTCCTTTGGTTTTCGTACAACCGGCTTTTTACTTCCGTGCTTTCCCTTTTTTCTTGAATAAATCCTTGCCATTTAACCACTCTATTTTTTTCACTCTTCACGTTTTCCAAAAATCTCCTTGGCCAGCCAAACGAATACAAGAAAGACACTTGCGCAAAAGGCAATAACAGCGCCCATCATTGTAATTATCACTGGTATTCCGCTTGTGGTAATTGCAGTCAGTCCTATTCCGCCTGCAAAAACGAGTGCTCCAAAAATTATTCCTACCATTGAATAATTCTCAAGTGTTTCAAACCTATTTCCGCTTCTCAGGTCCTTTAGTGTCTTTATTACGTTTAGCATATCTCGCCCTGCCCTCAATTTCCTCTATCTTTTTTATTACTTCATCTGCATTCTTATATTCTTTCCTGTATCCGATTAGAATATTTCGCCAGCAAAGTTTTAATATCTTGTAGTGCGCTGCTTTTACAGCATCATGCAGAAGCTTCAAATCAACACCCTTATCCTCAACGCGCTTCGAGTATCCGCCAAGTCCAAAATCAATAAAGTAGATTTTTCCGTTTTTATCTAAAATCATGTTCGATGTTGTAAGGTCGCCGTGTATTATATTAGCATCATGCAGCCTGCCGATCGCACTGCCGATTTTCTCACAGATTTTTTCAATTTCCGTTCTTTCCGCATGTCCCAACTTTTCCTTTATCCGTTCGCCAGAAATAAATTCCATAAGTATTTTGCATTCTGTTTTGTCAACATGCAGAATCTGCGGTGTTGCCACGCCAACCGTACGCGCGTCTGTCAAAAGTTTTACCTCGTGGCTCGTTCTCTCTTTGCGCAACTTTTCGTCTATTTGCTTTACGCGGTATCCTTTCTTTATCCGCTCTTTCACAAGCACACGCTGGTTTTCCCAATTGTCCAAATAAAGTATTGCTTCAGCACCACGAGCGATTATTTCCTTTTCCATAAAATCAATTAATAGAATTAGTTTTTAAATACAACTCGTATTTTCAACTAAAGAAATTTTAATGTTTTATTTTAATCAGGAGGGTGAAGAGGTAAATCTTCTCCTTTCTTACCATAAACAACTTCAAGTAAATTATTCAAGTACCAGGCCTCATGAAGTCCCTTATACTTTAAAGGCAGTCCTCCTCTACCAACAGGAGGGCCAGTGCATTCACATCTAACATCAAGGTGCAGATACATCGCCAACCAGTCTTTATCAAACTCTCTAACGAATTCCTCAAAATTTTTTGTCAAATTCCATATTCCAGCTAAGTTCATCTCTATATAGGGTTTGGCATCATATGTTCTCTTGTCATATAGTTTTAATGGTTTAACACTCAAGTTGTCTCCTATAGCGCTCCCCCAACCATAATCTTTATCACCCACCCATATAATCGTAGATGGGTGACAAAATTCATCTACTTCCACAGGTTCCAAAATCACGTGTCCCAAACTGGTCATTCTCTATCACTCTAGAATAAATAATGAAAAGTAAAATTTATTAATCTTTCTATTCCCAGAACAAAAACAGGAAGTGGGATTTAAATCTGACATAGAGGTTAAGCTAAATCTGTTATAAATGTCTTCATTTTATACAAAAGCTCTGTCGGAGTTGCAAATCTTGCCATCACTGGAGTTTCTTTACCTGTTCCTTTAAGTTTAGTTTTTATAAAACCATATCTTTCTAAAACCCTCAAGTGGAAATTAGTTACGTTTGTATCATATCCTAATTTTTTTGCTATTTCACCTATGAACATTCCAGAAGTTTCTAATAACATTCTCGCAATGTCATATCTCTCAGGTTGAGTTACTACATGCATTTGAAATATTTCCTGTTCTTTCATAAAAAGAAGATAGATAAATAAACATTTAAGCCCTATTCCCAAAGAACAAAAATCTATCTGGTTCTATTGATAACGTTATTAAAGATATGTTAGCTATTAGTGATTATGCAAAGGGATTTCCGAAAGGACTGGAGAGAATATCCAGCAGATAAAATTCCGTCCAAAAATAAATTGCCTGATTTTTTATTTGAATTATTAAAAAAAGAACAAGTTAAAACAGTATTGGATTCGGGTTGTGGGGTTGGAAGGTCTGCTATAGATCTTTATCGAAGAGGATATTCAGTTGTTGGAGTGGATATTAACCAAAAAGCAATAGAAAAAGCAAAGGCAGAAGCACAAAAAATTATTGATCCACCTTCCGACAATTTCTTGAGGTTTTATGTAAAGGATATAACTGATTTACAACTGGAAGAAGCACCATTCGATGCTGTTTTAATGCAATTAGTGATATCGTTGATTGGGGATGTAGATGATAGAAAAAAACTATTACAGATGAGTAGAAAATTAATAAAACCTGATGGGATTCTTTATCTCTCTGCTTCTGGAGTATCGGATGATATTAACCCAAAATATGAAGAAACATATAAAAAGGATTTTCCGATAACTGGAGAAATGTACACTTATTTATCAAGAGATTCTGAAGGGAGAGTCTTGTATGCCACTCACCATTTTACAGAAAAAGAACTAAAAGAATTGTTACAAACTGGATTTAAAGAAATCAAAATAATAAAAAAGAAGGAAATGAGTAGTAGAAGACCTGACGAAGTGGCTTATTTCTTCTATGCAACTGCAAGAGCAAAAGTGTAAGATAACTAAAAAATCGAGTGAAAATCTATCTGATTCTGGTTGATTTAAATCTTTTCCTATCAATATCTAAAGTATGAAAACTCCGAGTGAAATTTTCTCCAAAGCATTCACCGCTTATAAAATTGTTAAGGGTTTGTATTACGAAGGGAATGATGTATACACGAATCGAAATGGTAAAAAAGTTTGGTTCGGAACAAGTGGTCTTCTTCATGAAGATGATAACCCACTTTGTTCTTTAATAGGGTTTAGAGAGTTTGATGCTTTCGCAGCTGGATATCTTAGTGGTTGGGAATATTTATTATTGGGTGATATCAAACCCCTCTATAGGTATGTTGTTACCAGATTTTCAGGACGTTTGAAAAAAGCATTCGAAGTTGGAGAAGTTGCAAGAAAAGTTGGATTCTTAGAAGCTCGTGATAAGATGAATGATATTAAGAGATTTGATCGGCCAGAGTCTGATTAAATTAGGATACTTTTCTAACCATTCTATTTTTAAGAAAACTAAAAGATTATCTTCTTCTGCGACTTTCAATATATCTTCTAATAGTTTGGATGCGTCTTTCCGGTACATCATCTAACATCGAGTGTCTAGAACCATACGGGCCTCTTACAGTCCGGCGATTTTTAATGATCTCAGTCCCTTCATCATACTCTTCAACAAGTCTGGGATCAACAAATCCTGACATAATTTAATAAGTACAGTTAGAGATTTATATCCTCGTAATAGGATAAACCTTTATCGGCGAGTACATGTGGGGATATGCTTACATAAACTGCGACAAATGCGGCAACAGGCTGAAGATACGGCTCGGCCAACGAACACGAAGATGTCCTTATTGTGGTAAGCAAGTTAAAGTTGCTGGTAAAGTTAAAGAGAAAATATAATAATTGTGAATTTTTTAATTCCTTATTTGTTTAAAATACACTCTGCCCAATGTTTTAGGAATTTAATATAATTTTCTCTATCGTCTATTGTAACTTCTATTTTTCTAGAACCCGTTTTTTTATTTAAGTTCACTTCGATTAAACCTTTTTTTCCAGATAACTTAATATCTATCCAATCGTCTCCAAGTTTTCGATCTCGCAATATTAGTTCAAATGCGTATTCATATGTATTTTTAACAAAAATTTCTGTATAAAGTAAGAATAGATTTGCCACATCTAAAAAATCCTCGACTTGATCACGTATAGGTTTTTTGAATTCGTGTTCCAACTCATTCCTTTTTCTATTTATCTTAGTCAATATTCGTGGTGCTACTATTCCAGTCTTAAGTAAGAAGTCTATTTTATCTGGAAAAGTCCAGCCCTCTTTTTTAGCTTTCTCATACAGCCCAAACAGGTATAAGAGGGATTCTATTCTACAATCTATGCTTCTTTTAATGTTAGAAAGTGAATTAACTAGAGCTTTTTCTGTATCTTCTTTCAAGTCATCTTCGGCAAATTTTATAAAATCTTCTGGTTTAAGCTCGAATGGTAAATCTAAGGGTTCGTCAGACCAACTATCAACTCCTTTAATCAAATCTTTTCTTTCTAAGAATCCTAGCATTTCCTGCATATCTTAAGTAATGATGTTTATATTTAAATTTTTATTTTTTCTATGTATTTTTTAAATTCAGCCTGCATCTTTTTTAAGTCTTCTATGGTTTGGGTACGAATTTTTATTTGGTCTCTAATTAGAGAATCCAGACTATTTTCAATTTCATTAGTTTTATACAACATATATCCACCTACAGAGAAGACAATCAATATTGAAATGGATAATATTGAGATAATCAATCTGTTTGAATCAATTTCTATATCATCAACGTTTGAAATATAAAATTGAACAAGTCCAAAAGATAAGATTAATCCGACATATAGAAATGTTCGAGCCAATTCCAATCTACTCTTATGTTTAAGCTTTGTTAATTCGAATGCATCTTCTCTCGCTTCTTTTTTATACTCTCTTATGATGTTAAGTAAGTAATTGTTCATCTCTTCAGTTGCTTTTACAATTCGAAGCTTCTTTTCCAAATTATTTATCTCTTTTTTGTCCATCACGACCAAATCATAATTTACCAATAAACTTAAAAAACTTTTTCAGAAACACCAATTTCAAGCAAAGAATAAAATTAGATATTAATTATTTTTCACTAAGGAGTTTATCTAATAGCATCACAAGCACTCCATAAGTAATAGGATATCTCTTTGCAATTTTCAAAAGATATGTTCTATTTTTATTGTAATATTTTTTAACAAATTCTTTTTTATTTTTCAAATATTCATTATATAATTCTTCCCATTTTTTTAAAAGTCTTTGATTTTCTTCAACATTTTTTTTATTTAATTTGATAACTTTTTCAAAACCTGTATTTAGCCATTCAACATCAAATTCTTTTACTAAGGTTGACTTACTCATTAATGCTGACATGAGAGCGTTTCTGACTAATGTATCTTTACTCCAATTTCGCATAATTAAACCTTATTTTAATTTAATTAAATTTAACTGTTAAATGTTTTTAGAATTATTCTACTTGTATTAATCCGTCTTCTGTGATTTTGAAAATGCATTCAGCTTCTGGAAGATTTGCTGCATCCATCAATTTGCATACGCGTGTTCCTGCACGGCCTTTTCGTAAGTATAAACGATATGTTGCCTGATGTGCAAGCACGTGTCCGCCTACGGGCGTTGTGGGATCGCCGAAAAGCATGTCTGGTCTTGCCATAACTTGATTTGTAATATATATTGCTAAATTGTGGCCGTCTGCCAAGCGCTGCAGCGCATGGAGATGCTTGTTGAGCTTTTGTTGCCTGCGTGCTAATTCTCCCCTGCCTATGTAATCTGCACGAAAGTGTGATGTGATGCTGTCAATAATTATCAGGCCTATATTTTTTTCCTCTATCATCTCGCTTGCTTTCTCGATTAGGAAAATCTGATGCTCACTATTGAACGCGCGTGCTACAAAAATGTTTTTCAGGGTTTTTTCCGGGTCTAATCCCATTGTTTTTGCCATGCTGACTATGCGCGTTGGCGAGAACGTATTTTCTGTATCTATAAAAAGGCATTTCTTCCCAAGACCGCCTTTTTCCTTTGGAAGCTGAACACCCACAGCAAGCTGGAACCCGAGCTGAGATTTTCCGCTCGCGAATTGGCCGTATGCTTCTGTGATTGCCTGCGTTTCGACTCCGCCACCAAGGAGCTTATTCAAGCCTTCCACGTTAGTTGTAATTTTAGAAGCTTCAAGTTTCCTTTTCATAATCTTATCAGCCCTTTCAAAACCAAGATCTAACATCTCACGTACAGAATTTATAATTTTCCTGGATTGTCCCTCGCCAATCTCAGCTATTGCAGCAAGCTCAGTTGGCGATGCAACAGCAATAGCCATAAGATCTGTAAACCCTACTTCAGCCAATTTTTCAGAAATCTTTCTCCCTACACCAGGTATTCCCTCGAGCTTAATTTTCTTTCTGTCTCTTTTAGATTTTTTTACTTCGGTTGCTGGTGTTTTCTCTATTTTCTCATCTGATTCATCTGATGCTGTTGTTTTTATTTTTTTATTTTTTACTTCAGCCATATATTATCACTATATACTATCCCAACTTCATTTTTAAAAGGTCTGCTAATTTTTCACTCTCTTCTGAAATATTTAAGTTTTTCACGCGGTCTGCAATCATCTCCAGTCTCTCAAACTGTGTATTTTTCTTTACGCGTCCGTGAATTATGTATTCCTTTCCAACCAAACTTCCGCTGAGCAATTCATATCTCTCATCCAAATCTAATTTGCTTAACTTACTCGCTGTAGTGGTTGTAACGTGCTCGGCCACATCGCGAAATGCAACAACGCGTAAGACGCCTGTACCATCATCCACAATAAATGAAACTACCATTGCTGGCTTTGCTTTGACCTCACCGTGTTTTTTGCATTCGAATTTGTTGTCGCTCGCTTCTTCTGCTTTGCCACCGCATTCCGGACATGTGTTGAAAAGGAATTTACCGCGCATGAGGTCGATTATTGTTGCACGCGTCTCGAAAGAACCTGGCGCCAGATTTTTGATTAGAATGCGGTTGGTCTGCGGGCCGAGAAAAGCTTTTGAGAGCTCATCGATTGTCGGGAATTCTATGTCTGAGCCTGCAATTTCGTCGGTTATGTTGAACAGGCGGCCGTATTTGCCGAGTGAAAGTTCTACATCACCGTAGATGTTCTCATTTGCAAAAGCCCCGCTGATTTGCACGACATCGCCGTTTTTGATTATCTCATCTTCAACTATTTTCACCTGATCGTTCCATAAAGGCAGGCGTACGAATCCTGTATTATCGCCGACGAATATGTTTACAACCCGTCCATCAGCGCCATTGCTTTTTGTGAAATCCACAATCCTTGAAATTTTAAATAAGCGGCCTGCTGCGCTGACGTTTCGCATGCCTGGAAGTATGTTCCTCAGCTCGATTTTTCTTTTTTCATTATTCAACAAATTCACACCCAATTCTTTTGCGACTAGGTAGGCAGCACCGTCCAAGCTTACCAGGCCTGAAAGATCACTCTGCTTCTTTTTTATCCTCTCCCCAAGTTCGTCTTTGCTGATTTTTGTTTCAGCTTCGACCTTGCTTAGGATATCATCGAGCGTGACCATAAAATTATATGTATAATTAGAAATTAAAGTTTCAACGCCCAGAGTGGGATTAGTTAAATTAGGATATTTTTGTGGGCTTTTAATATTTTTACTTGCAATCAAGTTGTATGGGATTTAAAAAAGATGCTTTTGCTGAGATTGACAAATTAGTTAAGAACTATTCTGAAGAGTTTTCATCGAGAAGGATTATTCCGCAACTATATAGTCAGGTGTTTCAAGATTACCTACAACTAATTGCTCATGATATATCTTCCTTTTTAGAAAGACGGGACGCAGGCCCACTGACCGGACCTCATGGGGCAGAACAAATCTTTTCTGAATGTGTCGCTTATATTAAAAAAGAATTTGAAAAGTCTGTAAAAGATGCAGATTCTACAAAAGAATGGAAGTCTTACGTTCAGAGATTATCGAAAAATCGGCTTAAATTTTGAGAAAAGTAGGATTAATTTAAGGACTATTTTGTAACTAAAAGTTCTTCAAGAATGCCAGGGTCTATTTGTTTTGCGGCATCTGTTAAATTATGCCAGTTTTGGTATAAGATACCAGTTTTATGTAAATTACTTCCCTCTTTTTTCTTAGATTGAACAAAATCCTGAACTCTTTTACCAATTGTTTCTATCATTTCTCTCCCAAAGTTTTCTCCAAACGAAGCAGATAAATTTTTTGCAACATCTTTGAAGATATTAATCAAAGGCCCACGATCATAAAAGTCAGTTTCTGTCTCCCTTTGAAGATCTGTCGATTCTGAACTTCCTTCAACACTTATTGAATAACTACCTTTTAGTGCAATTCCATTTACAAATTTTAACATTTCTTTAGCATGCCTCCCAAAAACATAATTTTCGCATATATGAATTAGAGGAAACGGAATTGTAGTATAAACTGAACTCATTACAGAGAGGTTTGCCGCATCTAACTCAATGGATTCAAATAAATATTCAGAGCTTCTGAAATGTTCTTCATATAGATCGATTTCTGTCTTGTAAAGACAACGTTCCCAACCTGCAGAAAAAGCTCCTATAATCCTATCTAAATCTGTCAAACTTAAACCAGTTTTCGATTCAACCTCTATACGTTTTTCTTTTTTCAACTTAGAGGAAAATTCAGAGACAGTGTTTCCTAAAGCCATAGTATGATGTTCAATGAAATCATTTTCTACTTCCATATCATCGTCTGAGAAAATCACCCCACCTGCACCATAAGTGCATGCCAATAACAAAAGTCTGTTCCTGTTTGCCCCTGCTGAACCCCCATTCATTGCTATATCAATAACTTCTCTGCTCAGACCAGACGATTTTTGCAATTGTGTTTTATACGGTTCTAATCTTTCAGTATCTACATAGTAAATCTTTGAGGGGCCTCTATTACAAAGAGTCTTGAGACGTTCGACTTCCTTAGTTTTATACTCAGGACCACTATCACTTGCAACGAATATCGGTAAACCAGGATTTGTCGGGTCTTTTTGAAGTGATTCTACTGTAATTGGTAATAATTCCGGACGATTGTAAGTTGGGATGCAAACGACTTTTTCCATGTTATTTTGTCTTATATTAAGAAATTTAAATCATTGAAACTTACGTCGTGCTAAACGGACGTCTTCTGCGAATACTGTCTTGCGTCCTGCGTGTTTTGCGAGTGCTGCTGCTTCTTCTGCGATTTTGAGTATTTTATCTTCCATAACTTTTGCCAACTCTTCTGCTGCATCATATGATACGCGCTTTGCTCCTGCACGCTTTAGAATTCTTTCGAACGGAAGTACTGGGAAGTCCATATTTAATATTCCTCAGTTTATCATATTAACTTACCATTCGTTTTACCATATAACTTTGAAAAGCCTTATTTCCAGGTTCTGATAAACAAGATCAAAATGCTCCAAACCTTCGCCATTGAAGAAAAACATTTGAGTGAATAATGAATCCCGTATTGCTGCGTCCATGAAAATGACTGTACCGTAACCTGGGTCAACCCAGACCATGCCATCTATTACTTCAGTTTCATTAGAAACTAAATGTTTTGGTTGTCCGTTCTCGAAATACAGTATCTCTTTCACTATCACATTTCTTATGCCCTGATTTGGGAAATTAAGAATCGGGATCCATATACCATTCTCATATACAAGCGATACCTGGCCACCGCCGTATGATATCACGCCTTGAGCTTCGTCATAATCTGAAATGCTCAATTGAAAATAGTTTCTGCCTGTGCCTGTACCGAAATAACTGAGCCAATAGTACTTGGATATAAGGTCGCTACTCGCAATTATGTACATTTCAGGAACTGGCCCGCAAGCATCTGCTGGAACCAGAGTGCCATATGTTTCTCTAGCTTCTGCACATTGCTCAGGTGTTAGCTCCTTGTACTTCTCTAGAATAGGAATTGCCTCTTCCTCGTCGCTTATGGAGAATACGCGACCCATGTCCTGGATTCGTATATCGTGGCTGTATGGTATACATCCACCTAATCCTGGTCCACAGTGAGCACCATCTGCCATTACCCTGTGCCCAGTATAACCTGCAATTATGTGACCTGGGTCCCACCATGTGACTATGAGTGCTTTTGGATCAGTCTCTTCATTAATCCAATCTAACATGTCATACCAATTACCGCTTATTCGCATACCGCCTGTACCGTACCCAACAGATATTGCATTTGAGACAAACATCAGAACTAATACTGCCACAAATCCGAAGAGCGTTACTTTTAATATTTTTTTATTGAGGTATTTTGGAATATTACCTACAATATATCCGGTTGTGATAGCAGCTGCAGTGGAAAATAGTAGTGAGAAACGGACACCCCAAGATATAAGGTAGAATGTTGCAAACGACAATAGAAAGAGGAATATCTCAGCCGGATTAATCTTTTTCTTTTTGTAGAGCTTGAAAAGCATGAACAGTATTAATGGGGATGTGATTATAGGAACAGGCCATACGCCGATTGTGAAAAGTGTTGGTCCTAGACCAACCCTGTCCACTATTGAATTAAACCCGCTTTGAACGAATATGCTTGTTTGCTGGAGCTCTGCAACAGATATGTTGACTAAGAGGAGTTGCCCTTGGGTAAAAGCGAATCCTAGAATGAATGTTACGATTATGTTTCCTAAATTCAAAAAATAACCAATTATATTAGTAACAATGATTACTATCAATAGCGGGAGTATAATTTTTGTTTCGCCTTTCAATTCAGTTAGACTTATCCTAAAACTTCGTTTATGAAATATTTGTTCTATTATTCGAAAAATGAAAAGAGCTGGTATAAAAGCAGTAAAGAAGAGCAATATTATCCAACCATATCCCCAAGTGAAAACAAACGCCAAATTAACCAGTATTGCAAAGATATAATATGGCATCGATTTTAAAGAAACTTTTTTCTTCATCGCAAGCAGTATCGAATATATCGAAAGGAAGGTATAGAATACAACAACCATATCACTGTCGCAATAACCAGCCATTGAAACTCCTATAAGCGTGGGTGCTAATACACCGAAAATAGCTACGCAGAGCCCGCCCCATTTATTGGACAACAAACGGCCGAGAAGGAATGCAGGTACTACAGCGAATGCTGCCATTATAAGCGTTGACCATTTCGCAGTTTCTGTTAACGTAAAAGCCAAAAGCGGTCCGAGTATTTTTTGAAAAATGGCTATTGTATATGCCCATCCTTGGTATGGTTCATAGGGTCTGCCTGGTGGGAAGTGGCTCAATTCATCCCATACTGGCATCTGCATATTATTTTCTATCAATTCTTTTGCATGCCTGTAAAACCACCATGGGTCGTAATCAAGCACAGTCGGTGAATCGAGTGTACCCGAGCGTACATAGATTGCAATGTACATTATTGCTAAAATGGAAATTATTATGATTGCAGTACTAACTAAAGTTTTGGATTTAAAAAATGTAAAGTCTGGCAACTTTAATTTTTTAGTTTTAGGTTTAGCAGCAGTATCTGTATCTACTTCACGATATTCTTCTGCTTCATGCTCCGCTTCAATCTCATGCTCTGCCTCAGCTGTCTGCTCTGATGGCTCTACCTGCTGCTCATCATCTGTTTCCTGCTCAACATCTGCCTCTTGCTCAACTGGTTCTTCTTCTCCAGACTCCATAGGATACACTTTATAACTATTAAATAAATAAAGCTATTAAAAGTTAGTTAAAAAGCTTGTGAAAAGTTGGTGGAAAGTTGATGGCATGAAAATTTTGTTTACACACGAAGTGTTTCCTCCAGATGTTGCCGGCGGCGGAGAAAAGCTTGTGCTGAAACTTGCGCAACATCTTGTCAAACAAGGGCATTCTGTCAAAGTTGTGACCAGCGGTGACCCGAAAATAAAGAACTATGGCAAGGTAGAAACTGTGCGGATACCGGCCAATAGGTATCTGATGAATATTTTGGCTCTGCCAACGATTCTGGAGCATGCTTGGGATGCAGACATAATACAGACAAGCAGCGGCAACATGTGCTTCCCCTCGTATATTGCTGCGAAATTGCTTGGTAAACCGATTTGTTGTTGGGTGCACCATATATTTGGAAAATATTGGAGGGATATAAGAGGTCTTGTGGTTGGACGGCTTTTTGAAATCGCAGAGAGGTTCTTTCTGACTCGCAACTTTGATTCTTACGTTTTCCAAAACAAATCTTCCAAACAGATTGGAATAGAAATCGGTGTACCGCCTGAGAAGATGGTGATTATCCCACCTGGAATAGGCCGCAAAAAATTCACGTTGAGAAGAAAAGTAAAGCGGGGTAAAAATGTGCTTTTTATTGGCAATTTTTCAATGGACAAACCTACGATAAAAACAAAGGGTGTAAAGTATCTTATCGAAGCTGCCGAGATGCTGCCTGATGTAAAATTCGTTTTGGTGGGCAAATTCAAAGAAAAAATTAGGCATCCTGAGAATGTTTTACTGACTGGTGTTGTAAGTGCAAAAAAACTTGTGAGACTTTATAACACAGCCGGTGTGTTTGCATGCAGTTCACTAAATGAAGGATTCAGCTTGGCCTTGCTCGAAGCTATGACAACTGGTTGCGCAATTGTTTCGACTATAAACATAGGACAAGTTGGTAAAAATGTTAGGCCGAAAAGTAGTAAAGACCTTGCTGATGCAATACAATATTATATCAAAAATCCCACTAAAGCTGAGTCCGAAGGAAATAAAAATAAAAAACTGGCACGAAAACACACTTGGGATAAATTCTATAGCAGATTTGAGAAGCTTTATAAGAATTTAAATAAATACCCGAATAAGTGATATTGAAAGCGAGTGGTAACAATGAATTGGAAAAATAGCACTGTCCTAATAACAGGGGCGACTGGTTTTGTCGGCACATGGCTTGCTAAAGATTTGGTAGAACGGGGCGCGAACGTAATAGCTTTTGTGCGTGATGAGATACCGAATATGCCATTACGAACAATGGGAATTTATGATAAACTTGGTGCTATTGCAGATGGTGATATAATATCTTATGACAGCGTAAAGCGCGTATTCAATGAATATGAGATTGATAGCTGTTTCCACTTGGCCGCGCAAACTATAGTTGGTGTGGCGAAAAGCTCACCGACGATAACATTCGATATCAATATAAAAGGCACGTGGAACATACTAGAGGCTGCACGTACATCTGAAACACTCAAGCGACTTATTATTGCCTCCACAGATAAGGTATATGGCGAACCTGTAAAGCTGCCTATAACAGAAGACCACTCACTTCTTGCGGTTTACCCATACGACGCCTCGAAAGCCTGTGCAGAGAGGCTCGCAAGAACTTTTTTCACAACATATGGACTTCCCGTAGCAATGACGAGATGTTGCAATATATATGGTGGTGGAGATTTGAATTTTTCAAGAATAATACCAGGAACTATACGATCCATATTCTTAAATCAAAATCCAATAATTAGAAGCGATGGTACGCCTGTCCGAGATTTCATACATGTAAAGGACGCTTCTGCTGCATATGTCTTGCTCGCTGAAAATATAGGCAAAGCAGATGTTAATGGAGAAGCGTTCAATTTTGGAAGCAACGCACCAATAAGCATGCTGGATCTTGTTAAAAAGATAATCAAAGTCTCTGGCAAAACCGATCTGCAGCCTGATATTCGAGGTAAAGGAAAACCAGATGCGGAAATAGATAAACAATATTTGTCAAGTGAGAAAGCGAGGCACTTACTTGCCTGGGAACCAAAGTTCACACTTGACCAAGGATTGAAAAAAACTATAGAATGGTACGCCGCCTACTTCGCTAAAACATGATAAAATAATAGTTAATTGTGTCCCGAATGGTTAAAAGTTCTAATCAACAGAATGCCGAAATTACAAGGGTAGGAACTGTATCGCTTTATACCATCCTAAGAAATTTAACATCTGGTAAAGAGATAGAAGGCAGTGAAAAAATGAAAATACTTGATTTGGGGTGTGGGAAGAGGAAATATCCAAATTCAATAGGAGTGGATATAAATGAAAATTTTGATGCAGATGTAAAATGGGATTTGGAAAACGTCCCTTATCCTTTTGAAGACGGTTCTATTGATTTAATCATATGCGTAGAAGTGTTAGAACACTTACATAATACCAAACAATTTATAAGCGAAGTAAACCGCATACTGAAGGATAATGGCATCTTATATCTTACAACAAACAACAGAAAAAGTCTTATTAACAGGCTGTTCAAAACATATAAGACACCATCCCATTGCTCATTACAGACGATAGATTCTTTGAAAAAACTCGTCTCAAAAGAGTTGGTCATCGACAAGTTTTTCTGTTTGCCTTACAGCGACCAAGCCAGAAACGATTTTCGTTATATATCATTGAGACTATTTAGAATATTGTTGCACTACATACTTCCACAGTCATTACAAGAGAGGATGGTCGTCATGGCAGTTAAAAAGCCGTCGTGGACTAAACCAAAGGAGAATTAAGGGTGGAATAAAATCCCGTGGCATAATGTAGTGTATAAAGCTTTCGTGTTAGTATAATGATAGTGTCTATAATTAAGAAGTTTCAATTCCGAGATACTTTTGTAATTCGCCTTTTTTCCATAGATCGTTAAGTTCTTGTATATCCCTAATCGTATTCATCGTTTTCCAAAAACCTTCGTGTTTGAAGGCCTGGACTTTTCCCTCAGATGCAAGGGCTTCAAAAGCATCAGTCTCATCCATCCCTGGTTTTATATGCTCTATCAGTTCTTTGTTCAGCACGAGATATCCACCGCTTATCCAATGATCGAGAGCTGGTTTTTCTTTGAACTGCTTTACTGTGCAGCTTTCATCCATTTCGACTATTCCAAAGTTTGAGACAAGCTTAATAGAAGTAAGTGTGACCATCTTACCATTTTTCTCATGGAATTTTATTACATCATTTATGTTCACATCGCACAAATCGTCGCCATAAGCCAGCAAGAATTTATCTCCCTTAATAAGCTTCTTTGCCATTCTTATCCTGTCACCTTTCTTTGTCTCCAAACCTGTATCTAAAAACGTTATATCCCAACCCGATTCCTTATTCTCTGGCTTACTAAAGTATTCTTTAATCATTTCGCCTTTGAATCCCAGCAATAGTATGAAATCCTTATGCCCATGTTTAGAATAAAACTTCATGATGTACCAGAGTATTGGTCTGTCTCCGATATGCATCAAAGGCTTTGGCAGTTCCTCTGTTGTAGGGTACATTCTCGTACCTTTACCGCCGCATAATATAACTACTTGCATACAAATCTCTTATTATCTCTTTTATAGAAAGATTTAAATCTTTTTAAATTTCCATTACAAACCTTGTTTAAAGATTTTATTTTATATAATTTGTCAATATATTATAGTTGTTGTAGTTGTTAAAAATGTTAGCTAAAAAACCGCTCAAATCCAGAAAGAATCCTCTTGTGTCTGTAATTGTACCATTTAGAGGCAATGTGGACCAAGCGCAGGAATGCGTGGATTCGCTAAAAAGGCAGCGTTATAAGAACATAGAAATTATTTTAGTAAGCGACAGGGTAAAATGGGAGGACAAGGATAAACGGATAAAGGGTGTGCGTGATCCCAAATTCAGGGGGGTCGGAGAAAAACGCAATGCTGGTGCAAAACGTGCGAGGGGCGATATAATGTTTTTCCTTGACTCTGACTGCACGGTCAAGCCAGATGCTATAATCATGCTTGTCAAGATGTTCAGCACAATAGATGCAGATGCAATATCTGGCAAACCGCTTGCTCCAAAACATGGGAATGTTCTGGGAATCGCAACAGGATTGGAATATGAAGACCATTTCAACCGAATGGGTGAAAACTACGTGACTATAGCAGCAACAACCTGTCTTTCAGTCCGAAAAGAGGCTTTCAAAGCAATTGGCGGTTTTAAAGATTATAGCTTGAAAGAAGCAACTGGTGAGGATTGGGATTTCTCAAGAAAACTCACAGCTGCAGGATATAAGATATTCCATACCAACAAGGTCCAAGTCTATCACAACCACAGATCTGACACAGTAAAAAAGTGGTTCAAACGGTGTGTTGAGCATTCAGGTTATCGAGTCGCGCATCGTAGGAAACACGAGCAAATATTCGAGGAGTATTTCAGCATCAGTATGTTCGTATACGCAACATTCCTGCTCAGCATACCAGTTACATTAAGGCTGTATAAAAAAAGCAAAAGGCTGGAGGTCCTTGCGCTCCCGTTGTTCGCAATTCTGAGAAGCATCGCATGGTTTGTCGGAATGACCAAAGAACTTATGGGACAATGAGTTTGATTGAATGGTGTGAGCGGTAAAATATTAAGCTGTAGGTTATAAAGTTTAATTTAGCTGTTGGGGTTGTTAGAGTTGGCTGAAAAAGAGATAACATTGGAGCTAAAGAAACCAGAAATAGCTGTATTACTTGTGTTCCTGACATTCATTCTTGTTTTGGAACTGCAAGTAACATTTGGCACACCCATATCATTCGGCGACGAGGGGTTTCACACAAGAATGGGGCAATGGATCGCACAAAATGTCGAATATCCTGTGTGGGTACCGTTCACTGAGAATGCAGTTTCAAGAGCCAGTTTTGAGAGACAGCCTTTTTGGAATATACTGGAAGCTGGGTTCTTTTTCATATTGGGTTTTAATGAAGGTATTGTAAAGTTTCTTGTCCCAATGATATCAATGCTGATTGGCATTGCGGTTTACCTGTTTGCCACCAAGTTCTACAACTGGCGGGTCGGGCTTATAGCAGCTGTGATAATTGCAACTGTGCCGTCGCTTGTCACATATTCAGTCCTTTTTTACACAGACATTTTGATAACATTCTTCATGGTCATGTTCTTGTACACATTCTCGCTCTCTGTTAAAACAGGCAGGAGGCTCCATATGATGACAGCCGGGGTTTTCGGTGCTTTAGTTTTTATGACCAAACTTACTGGATATGTGGTGTATGCGTTTGTCGCGCTAATATTCCTGTACTATTTTGTGAAGCAAAAGAAGTTTTTCTCCTTGATTAAAAAATACTCTCCGCTGTTCTTGATGCTGATCCTGATACCAAGTACGTTTTTCATTCGCAATTACCGATATTACGAAACACCTGTATGTTACGGTATACCGATTATCTCGAGCGTAACTGACAAGCTTCTCGATCGTAGTGGTTGTTTGGAAGATACGTTCGAACCTCAATACGAATATGAAGGCCGTACTGAACAGATTGGCAGCGAGGCTGATGTTTTTAGAATGGGATTTGTAAACTATCTGACTTTTGCTTATGGGAATATATGGTTTGTTGTATTCGCGATTTTTGCAGGGGTGTTTTTGATTTTGAGCAAGATTGGTAAAATAGACAAGATACTACTGATTATGCTGCTACTTTATATCCCGCTGTTTTTCATAACAACAACCCGTGCTGAAGACACTTCCAGATATGCTTTGATGTGGCTGCCCGTGTTTTCAATAGTTGCAGCAAAGTACCTAGCAGCTGTATACAGCTTCATAAAGAAATACCAGAAATATCTTGCATTGGTTATTTTTATTCTTGTGCTGTATTTCGGTTATCAAAATGCCGCTCCGAAACTTGCTGGCATGGCTCAAGTGAAACAATTCTCTCCATTATTCTTTGAAGCATGTGATTGGGTAAAAGAAAATACTCCAGAGAATTCTTTATTGTCAACAGTATGGACGTATAGGGCTGCTTATAGCTGTCAAAGACGTGTTATAGGAAGTATGGCTGATATGGCATTGAGCAATAATGTCACTCATATTTTGTCAACAACTAAAAAAGTTGGTATAAGTCATATATTCATCCAGAAATTCGGCTTAAGCGAACAGTCTCTTTCAGAAAAATATCCAATAAGTTATGTACAGTTGTTGGAAAATAATCCAGATCACTTTAAAAAGATATTCGAGAATGGGCCGCCTTTAGATCAATGCATACAACAAGGTGGATGCGACGGAAATATAATTTATGAAATAGTATACTGAATTAGTAAATACTATATTTATGAATAGTTTATGAAGTGATGGTATGTTGGTTTTATTATTTTCAATGCTTGTTTCATTTGCAACTACATTTCTTATTGTCCCGTATTTCATGCAGTTTTTCCGTGCTGGTGGAATAATAGGCATGGATTTGCATAAAAAAAATAAACCAAAGCTCCCAACCAGCGGTGGGACTTGTGTTGCATTAGGAGTACTTGCGGGTCTATTGACATATATAGGATTTACAACTTTTCTCAATGGTGTGCTAGCTGACATAACAAATCTTCTGGCTGTCATTTCTAGTATTCTTATTATAATGTTTGTAGGGTTTTTGGACGACTTGAATGTGAAAGCGCGTGCTGTAATAACTAAAGAAGGATTAAACATAAGAATAGGATTCCCACAATGGGCTAAGCCGCTGCTAACTTTGCCTGCAGCTGTACCTTTGATGGTTGTAAATGCTGGAGAGACTATGATGTCTATACCTTTTATAGGGATGGTCAACTTTGGGATATTATACCCACTTCTTCTAATACCGATAGGGGTCATGTTTATAAGTAACGCAGTTAATCTTCTTGGCGGATTTAATGGATCAGAAAGTGGGATGGGAATGGTTTATTTGTTTGGTCTTGGTATCTTCGCTCTTATTAATGGTAGTATTGGTGCTGCGATATTCTTAACAGCATTTGCGGCTGTGGCTGGTTTCATAAAATACAACTGGTATCCAGCAAAATTTCTACCAGGTGATAGTTTGACATATTTGCTTGGAGCTATAGTAGCGTCTGGAGTCATTGTAGGGAACATGGAAAAGATTGGAATATTCATAATGATACCTTTCATACTCGAATTCTTCTTGAAGTTAAGATCAAAATTCAAAGCTAGCTGCCTTGGCAAACTACGTGATGACGGGAAGCTTGATCCGCCTTATGGAAAAAATGTCTATTCTTGGACTCACTTGATTATGAACGCCGGGAAATTTACCGAAAAGCAAGTGACAATAATTTTAATCTTAATACAAATTATATTTATTATAATTGCATTTCTAGGAATAATTTAGTCATTTAATCTATAAATTTGATAATAATAATACCTCAGCACAATATTGAACTAAAGGTGGCAAAATGAAAATATGTTTGTTAGCTCACAGTATTGGTAAAAATTCTGGATTAGGTATAGAAAGATACGGGTATGAGATATACAAAAGGCTTAAAGATAAACACGATATTGAATTAGTTGAAGGGACAAGATTAAAACTGCCGCAGTATATTAGCGATATTTCATACATGCCTATAAAGACAATCTTAAACAAATCAAAGATAATTCACGCATTGACACCAAGACAGGCCCTGTTTCTGCAGTTTATTAAGAAAAGCATAGTTACCTATCACGATTTTATTCCGTTTACAAAATGTCATTCTGAAGCAAAACGCGCATTTTTTTCTAAACTTTATTTTTATTATTTCTGGAAAATAGGAACAAAAGCAATGCATATAACTGCAGATTCCAAACAAACAAAAAAAGAGTTGGTTAATTTTTTCAACTTAAGTAGCGAAAAGGTTAGTATTGTAAATTTAGGTGTGAGTAAAAAATTCAGACCTCTTAAAAAGAAAAAGAGAGATTTTAGAACTATAGGTTATCTCAGCTCAATGGTAAAAAGGAAGAGGGTAGATAAAGCAATTGAATTTTTTAAGAGGTTTCAAGAAAAATACGACATTCCAGCTAAATTAGAAATTCACGGTTCTTTAAATGTTAAGCATATACAATGTTTCAATCCATTTGAAATTGTCCGAAGATCAAAAGTAAAAAATGTTAAAATAAATGGGTTTGTACCAGAGAATAAAATAGTTGAAATTTATAATAGCTTTGATTTATTTTTATATCCTTCTGATTATGAGGGGTTTGGACTGCCTATGATTGAGGCTTTGTCTTGTGGAGTCCCAACTATTGTAAGAGAGGGAGCAAAAATCACACCAGAAATAAAAGACATGTGCATAGTTGCTAATGAAGAGAATATAGAAGACTTAATGTTCAAAGTCTTGACCAACAATTTATATAGAAAAAAAATTATAAAAAGGTCTTTAGAAAAAGTAAAAAAATTCAGTTGGGAGAATACGATCAAAAAACTGGAAGAAATATACAATTATTGAGAAATTTTGGTGGTTGTATAGAAATAATATAAACAGTGTCCGAAGGAGATATTGGTTTAAATCGTACCTCTCTCACCGTATATTTTATAAACATGGACAAGTTACTTTTCATTCATTGGGGCCTTGAACGGCTATTAAAAGTTATTTTGTAATTAAATACCTAAAAATGGCAATTGAATATTTAAATAAAAGAGAGAATAAGAAATTTATAAGAACCTTGGAAGTTGATGGAATGAGATATTTTGTAACTGGAATTACAGGGTTTATAGGAAGTCACCTTAAAAAGAAGCTCGAGGGAGAAATATATGGACTCGTTAGATGGTCTCATAAAAAAGAAAAAATCAATGGATTTAACCCGATTTACGCAGACTTAAGAGACTATCATGCTATTGCTAAAATCATAAAGGATTTACAACCTGATGTGATTATAAATTTAGGAGCAATAACACCTGTTTCTCTTAGTTTTGAGAAGCCTTTTGAGTTTATGGAGATAAATCTAATTGGAGCAATGAACTTAGCCGAGATTAATCAAAGGTATAATAAACAACTCAAGAAATTTGTTCACGCATCTACCCCAGAAGTATATGGTATTCAAACAGAACTCCCGATAAAAGAAACGGCTTCAGTTAATCCAAATTCACCCTACGCGGTCTCAAAAGCAGCATTCGATATGTATCTTTTTTATATGGCTCGAGCATTTGACTTTCCTGTGGTACTGGCGAGACATGCAAATACGTACGGAAGAAAAAATCAAACTCATTTTGTTATCGAAGCTATAGTGACCCAGATGCTTAATTCTGGCACAGTTTGTCTTGGTGACCCAAAACCTATTAGAGATTTTATGCATGTAGAAGATACGACAGACTTCTACAAAGTATTGATAGAGCAAGGTAAACCTGGAGAAGTGTATAATGCTGGGTGGGGAAAAGGACAGAGTATAAGAGAAGTTGTCGAGATAGCAAAAGAAGTAACAGGATTTAAGGGAGAAATAGTTTGGAACACAATCCCAGGCAGACCTGGAAAAATAGATGTTATTGAGTTAGATGCTACTAAAGTTAAAAACGCGTTTGGTTGGACTCCTAAAATTAAAATCAAAGATGGGCTTAAAAAAGTAGCAGATTATTGGAGAGAGAAAGATATCAGCAGCAGTACCAGTTGATATGGAAAGTTAGACGAGGGTAAAAAGACCTTTTTTAAAACAAAAAATAGTATATTTAAATTCTTTATCAAATGAATGATTAATATTGGTATTATGGAAGAAAAATTTTTAGAGAAAACCATAACAGAAATTGAAGGAAAAAGAATACTCGTGACTGGAGGTACTGGGAGTTTTGGTCATCAAATAACGTCCTCCCTCTTGAAGCTTAATCCAAAGGAGATTATAATTTTTAGCAACGATGAGAAACAGCAATATGATATGACATTAGAATATAAAAATGAGAAAATCTTAAAATTTGTTCTTGGGGATATCAGGGACTTTGTTCGTGTATTAGATGCAACAAAAAACATTGACATAGTATATCATGCTGCTGCACTGAAGCATGTGCCAATAACCGAGAACCATCCTTTCGAAGCTGTTGAGACAAATATCATAGGTGCGTATAACATCAAAGTAGCGAGTATACGCAACAATGTGAAAAAGGTTATTGCTATAAGCACAGACAAGGCTGTAAAACCTGTTAATGTAATGGGTATGACCAAGGCTATACAAGAAAGGGTAATGTTGTCAAATTATGTAAAAAACAACAATACGAAATTCGTCTGTGTGAGATACGGAAATGTTGTTGGTAGCAGGGGCAGTGTAATCCCTTTCTTTTGGAGCAGAATAGTGAAAAAAATGCCGCTTCTGATAACTGATCCTAAAATGACTAGATTCATGCTGACTCTTCCAGAAGCAATCAGACTGGTTTTCAAAGCAACATGCGAAACCGAGGATAATGAGATATATGTTAAAAAGATGCCGGCCTGTTTGATGAGCAATCTTGCTAAAGTAATGGGAAAAGAACTTGGTGGAAACGAAAACTATCCGATTGATATAATCGGGGTCAGACCTGGAGAAAAAATACATGAGACTTTGGTTTCAGAAGAAGAGATGAGAAGGGCTGTGGAGACAGAAGGCAATTATGTAATTTATCCTTATGGTAAATTGAAAGAGCCTAAACTCTTGAACAAGATAGATGAATATACGTCCTTTAACACAAGACGTATGGATAAAACTGAATTAAAAGAGCTCTTGAGTAAAACAGGTTGGCTCTCGGCAACGCCACCTAGCCCAATTTAATTGCATTGTTTGATAGTAAAGTATTTTATAGTTGTTGTGGTGTTAATTATGGTAACATTAATAACTGGTAGTGAGGGGCGGCTTGGGACCGAGTTGAAAAAAGTTTTTCCTGTTGCGTTGGTTCCAACTCTTAATGAATTGAATATAACCGATAGGGATAGTGTTTTCAAATATATTGAAAAAAATAAGCCAGATATAATAATTCATGCTGCTGCGATGACTAGTGCAGAGGGGTGTAAAAAAAATCCAGAAAAGGCGTGGCAAACAAATGTTGAAGGAACTAGAACTCTCTTAAAAAGTCTTAAAAAAATCAATCCAGACGGCTACTTTATTTACATATCAACAGCAGGAGTGTTCAAATGCGATAGAGGTAATTATGGAGAAGATGATTGCCCAAATCCTGTGAATTTCTATTGCTTAACAAAATTATGTGGAGAGGTTGTCGTACAAGATTTTGATAACACATTAATAGTTAGGACTAATTTTGTACCTAAAGGTAAATGGCCTCATGGTAAAGCGTTTATTGATAGGTTTGGAACATATCTTTACACAGATGATGTTGCAGGAGCCATAAAGGATGTAGTTGTGCATAAGCTTACTGGGATTGTGCATATTTGTGGAGATAAGAAACTTTCAATGTATGACCTTGCTAAACTTTCTGATCCTAAGGTTGAAAAAATAACACTAAAAGAACATGGGGGGATAACCCTGCCAAAGGATATGAGCCTTGTAACTAAGATATGGCATCCATACAGACTAGGAGGTAAATAAATGACCATAAAACATCGAGATGATTGTAGAATCTGCAAGAGCAAAGATCTAGTAAAATTCCTAAGCTTTGGAAGAATGCCTTTGGCCGGGCGGTTTATAAAAAAAGAGGAAATAAAAAATGAGAAAGTCTATCCTTTGGACGTGTATTTTTGCAGGAATTGTAAAGAGGTTCAATTATTAGATGTTGTGTCAGCTGATACACTGTTTAAAGACTATAGATATCTTTCGTCAGTCACAAAGACCATGTCAGAGCATTTCCGAAATTATGCAAAAGCTATGAAAGAGAGGTTTAAGCTAGATGAAAAATCATTAGTAGTAGAATTTGGCAGCAATGACGGAGTTTTACAAAAACCATTCAAAGATCTCGGCATTACAGCAGTTGGGGTAGAACCTGCAATAAATGTTGCGAAAATCGCAAAAGAAAGAGGGTTTATAGTGATTAATGACTACTTCACTACAAAAGTTGCAGAGCGTATCTTAAAAACTTATGGAAAGGTCGATTTAATCTGCGCAAACAATACATTCGCACATATAGACGATATGCACGAAGTTATGAGAGCCATTAAACTACTTTTGAAAGAAAACAGTATCTTTGTGTTTGAAGTTCATTATCTGGTTGATCTGCTCAATAAATACCAATATGATTTCATCTATCACCAACATTTGATGTATCATTCACTAATGGCCCTTTCTTACCTCCTTAAAGTTTTCGATATGGAGATATTTGATGTAAAAAGGGTTCCAATCCATTTGGGCTCTATCAGAGTCTATGCAAAAAATATTGAAAACGACAAAGAACCTGTTCACGGAATTGTGAGAGAGTTACTTGAACTAGAGAAGAAAATGGGACTTGGTCAAGAGGGAACTTTCTTTAAATTTGCGTCAGAAGTTGTTGCAAAACGAGATAAAATTATTGAAATTGTGAAAAATCTAAAAGCTGAGGGAAAGAGAATAATAGGTTATGGTGCTTCTGGGAGGGCAAGTGTGCATCTCAATTTTTGTAAGTTAGGTCCAAAGGAAATTGATTATGTAGTAGATATGTCCCCAGAAAGGCAGAATCGCCTTATTCCTGGAATGCACATCCCTATAATTAGGCCTGAAATATTGGAGAAGGACAGCCCGGACTATGCAATACTTTTTGCATATAACTATGAAAAAGAAGTCCTTAGGAAGGAAAGAGAATTTATAAAGAGGGGTGGAAAATTCATCATACCCATACCAAATGTGAGAATAGTTCCTAAATAAACTATTTTGTAAAAAGAAAGTTTCTAAAGCTTATGGAGGCGATCTTGTTAGCTTGGTTGCTGTTGATTAAATTTAAAACTTCTTTGTCGGAAAGTTTTGCATGTTTTTTCTCTCTTGCCCGTTTTCTCATGATTTCCTTCCAGTATTTTAGAGCTTGGAAAAATGCTTTGACGTCTAAAAATCTGCTGCTTCTATAGGAGCTTATGAACGCTGACCTTAGGAATACAAGCGGTAAAAAGAGGAAATGTTTCAAAAGAATTTTCGGATCATAAAAATTTGACCAAGTAAAAATAAAGCGGTTTTTTAGCTCTTGTATATGTAGCGTTTCTTTTCTGAATGCTTTTGACAGCGTGCCTCTGTGTTTATGATAAAACACGCCTCTGGGATCGTAAATGCATATCCATCCTCTTTTATAGGCCCTGTATGAAAGATCAACATCCTCCCAATAGAATGGGCAATAAATTTCATCAAAACCGCCAAGCTTTAGAAACTTTTTTCTATCAAACGCCGAAGCCCCGCCAGGTGCAACGAACGTCAAGCAGGATTCTTTGAACTCTTTTGTATCGACGTTACCTACGATTGGTCGAGTTTGTACTACCGTGCCGAGAATGAAAGAACAACCAAAGAACTCGGCTTCTATGGTCTTCTTATCCCACTTAATCAATTTAGGTGAAACACCAAAGACGTTCGGTTTTTTAAAATGTTTTAGCATATGATTAAGGGAATCTTTTCTGAGGATTATATCATTGTTAAGAAAAATTAAGATGTCGCCCCTCGCGTATTTTGCACCGATATTGCTCGCTGGCGAGATTCCGGTGTTCTCCTTTAGAGGGACCACCTCCACTTTTGGAAATTTTGATTTTAGAAACTGGACGCTGCCATCAGTACTGCCGTTATCCACAACTATTATTTCGTGGGCTCCTTTAACATGTTCAACAGTGGCAATGACCGATGGCAAGCATTTTTTGAGTAAATCTTTGCCGTTCCAATTAAGTATAATTACACTTATCTTCATTTTATCTCCTTTAGTACATAGGTTATAAACAAAAACTACAACACTTGCTCGTAGCCACCGTCCAGTATTATTTTTCTATCATTTATTCACTTTTTAAATTTCCATTCTATGTTTGGATTTCTAATTTCATCCTTTCTCCTTATCCACAAGTGCCATTTTGGGTCGTATTTTGGGTTGAACACATGTTCTTCTACTATCATAATGTCACTTTTGTAGATTGGATGCTTTTGGATATTTCCTTTTGAGTCCCTCTAATGTCACTTTCAATTGTTTATGCACACCATAAATACTCATAAATAATAATGCTCTTCTCAGCACGTACTGTCTGTGGGAGAACCATGGAAGCGAAACCGCATCCCTCACCATTTTTGACCAGCCTTCGTTCGTATCTGGTCTCTTAAATCCATTTTTCACAGCATCTTCCCATAAAGGCGTTTTCGGATAAGGAGTATAAATTTGAAGTTGCCAGTCTATATTTTCATTTATTTTTTTTAGTTTCTTGATGAATTGATATGTTTTTTGTCTATCCTTTTTGGTCTCATTAGGAAAACCGACAATAAAACTCAATTGTGCTACAATTCCAGTCCCTTTCAGATTGACCACAGCTCTTTCTATGTCTTTTGTGGTGATGCCTTTGTTCACAACTCTCAAAGTTTTATCAGAGCCAGATTCCGCTCCTATATAAACACATTTGCAGCCATTTTTTTTAAGCCAATTTACAGTGTCTTTTGTAATTTCATTCGCCCTTGCCTGTACAAAGAATGGCAACCCTACCATCTCGATTATTTTTCTGCTTCTCTCACTATTGATGAAAAATATATCATCATTGAAATAAATACCGTCGATATCATAATTTTCTTTCAAATAATTTACCTGCTCCATAACTGCATTTATACTGTGTGCTCGCCATCTTCCCTTATTGAAACAGAATCCGCACTTGAACATACATCCTCTGGATGTCATCAGTGGCAACACTGTCTTCAATCCGGCATATCCAAAAGAATATCTGTTCAAATCTAATTTGCGAAAATCGGGTTTATAATCATCCAAATTCACAAAGTCTCTTTTTGGAGATTCAAAAAAACCATTATCATAGTATGCAACTCCTTTTATGTTGTGCGGGCTCTTATTATTGCTCAACGCTTCAGCCAATTCACAGGCAGTCTCTTCACCTTCATACATAACAACATAATCGATATAATCCTGCTTTGTACACAATTGGGGCAGTATAGTTGCATGAGCACCGCCCCACACAACAGGAATATCCATTGCTTTAATTTTTTTTGAAGCCTTTATTGTCGGTATTAAAGCCTGTCCAGTCAAAATAGAAAATCCTACAAAAATAGGATTCTGCGCTCGTGCCATTGCATACAGCTTATTTAAATCATTACTACGGATGTGTAAAAGTTCTACTGAAAATCCTTTCTTCTCTAGTGCATCGGACAAATAAAGTATCCCAAAAGGGACCCAAAGCATGCTATCTTTTTCGATTTTGCACAGAATCACTTTTTTCTTTTTCATCTATTCACACCATTTTTCTTATTCACCATAGTCAAATCCAATTTTCATATACGACACATGGAGCACAAACCAAGCCGCCTCCTTCTCTAAATAACTTTTTAGCATAATTAGGATTCTTAACGGCTTTCCTTGCGTTCTGATATTTTTCGTTGTTCCATATCGCCTTGAAATTCTTTTCATTCAAGACGTTCCCGAAATCATATCTCTTGGGAAATATTGCACAACAGGGAGAGATGCCACCGTCAGAATTAATCACGACGGCCTTCCACAGCCAGTTGCATCTTTTCTTTAGGTTTTTTTTCTTACCACCCTTAGTATAGGCACTGTACCTGCTGCCCAGCGGTGGGAGATGCTCTTTACTAATCTCATAACTATATTCAAATGGCTTATCTACCTCACTCATGTAGACCTGCGCTGCAGCAATCCTTATGGCATCCACGCCTATTTCTCTTGCCAACTTTATCACTTTTTCAACCTCGTGTTGGTTGTGCTTGAACACCAAAAACTGCCAAACAACAAATGGGTTATCCTTGCCAAGCTCTTTTCTTTTTTCTAGAATTTTTTTTGAATTGTCAATGACTTTTTTTAAACTACCCCCACGCCTATATTTTTCATATATTTTCTGCGTCGTACCATCTATTGATACGCACATCAGATTCAAATCCGATTCTATTAACTCCTCGGTATCTTTGTCCGATAGCGTGACATTCAGATTGGTAGCCGTGCTGACAAACGGAACGCATTTGACTTTTTTAGCATATTTGACCATCCTGAAAAATTCTTTGTTCAACAGTGGTTCCCCCCAGTTCGTGAAAAGTATGCTTATGAGATAATCTCCCAGCTTGTCGATGATTCTTTTGAACTCATCGAATTTCAGCAAACACCGCGGCCTAGATGTGTCTCCCTGGCCAGTGGGGCAGAGTGGACAGTGCAGATTGCAGACAGTTGAAGGATCAATCAACGCAAAATATGGATAGCTTGACAACTTAATAGAGCCTAACTTGAAGTGAATGTTGGCTTTTATGAAATTCCACACTTTTCTTATGCTCTTTGGGAAAAAAACCCTTTCTTGCCATTTCGGATTGTATTTTGGATTGAATACATGCTCTTCAATTATCATCGTACTCACTTTTTCAATATATCTTTGGGCAACACAAACTCTACTTCGTGGCTTGTGATATAGTCCAGGATCCTATCCAACAGGGCAGACCTGTTCGCCGAACCAATCAACCATGGATGAAAATTCAGATTGAATATTTTACCTGATTTGTCGAACTGAGTTTTGAGTGATTGATATGCGAAATCCAAACGATTCTTTGGTGATTTTTGCTTTGGATCTACAAGTTCGAGTAACTCACCATCTTGTGAGGAGAGTAAAGGAATTTCCAACAAGCCACCAATCTTGAACGGTTCTTTTTTGTAAGTCTTCCACAACATACTAAAGAACAGATATTTAACCAGAGGGAACGCAGTCCCAGGAGCTTTTAGTATCTCTGTGCGGAAGATACTACGGTTGCTTACCCATTTATATCCACGCTTTTTCAGAATAGAATAGACCCTCTTATTATGAATAAGCCATGGCGATCTTACGCCAAAAAGTTTCTCATCGGTAATATCTTCAACCAACTTTTCTGTTTTTCTCAATACAGCACCTAATTCTCCTATCTGCTCCAACTGCACAAAATTCTCGTGCGCATAACCGTGGGACGCTATTTCATGTCCCTTATTATGTAGTTCTTTTATCATGTCTGGAAATCTTTCGACAACTATGCCACATGTGTTAAATGCAGCTCTTACTTTATGTTTGTCCAGAATTTTCGATATCTTCTGCATGTTCTCCCTCAAGTCAAAACGCCTTTTAGATGGAGCATCCAAGCACGCTTCCAAGTCAAAAAATACTGTAACCATCTTTTTCATTTTTCACCGCCCTTTTCCCAATAAAGATGGCACCTACAATCGAAAATTCTTTCCAACATCCTCAAGTCAAACCTGTCAAATGGATCATCTCTACAGTTTTGGGGGCGTTTCTTGTATATCGCACATCTATTATTCTTAAGGTGCTTACATCCTGCACAACAGCGCCCACAGCCTGGAGGGCACTTACCTTTCCGTAATTTTATCTGTTCAATAACATACTCTGGTTTGAACGTGAACAGGTAGTACATTCGAATATCCCTTACTATAAATAACATCTTCTTGTAAATCCGCCTCCACAACTTCAAAATAGTTTTCATTCTTTCACCTTACACACAGCGCAAAACACAGACTCATCTTCGCGCTTCAGGTCTTCTTTGTTAACTTCGATCCAGGTGTCTTGATACTTTACGTAATATTCGGAATGTATGATTCTGAACCTCTTGAGCAATCCTTTCAATCCCTTTTCATCATAGGAGCGCTCCCAGCTTGACGAAAAACATCCAAATGGAATAGTAATTATCAAAATTCCTTGTGGTTTGAGTATTTTCCTTATTTTTTCCATGGTTTTCAAGTCGCCATTCATGTCCATCTCGTCACCATAAAAACCAAGTCCCACGTGTTCAACACTCGATACAACAGTAACGCAATCGAATTTTCTTTTGAATCCTATCTTCAAGAAATCACCCTTTATGAACTCGAGGTTCGAATGCCTTAACACATAATCCTGTATGTCGACACCAGTGACCTTGTAGCCCATGCATGCAAGCTGTAAAGCTAGTATACTCTCAGCACAACCGAAATCCAATATTTTTGAACCTTTTGGAAGATTCGATGTGTTCTTTATCACAAAAGCATTCTCGACTATACGAGGGGACACAATTAATTTGACTTTTTCCATATTAAACATCGTCCTGAAGAATTTAACGAACTTGTTATCGGCTGGAGCGCCCTCTATACCATACCGCACGGATGGCGCCATATCTAAGGGTGGCAATAACATCTCGTAGAGTTTCCCAAGTTTGTGATGCGTTTTTTTCCTCACGAACTTTTCTTTAACCATTTTAACACCTTATCCAAAAGTCTTAAACTTGCTTTTCGCTGATATCTATTTCAATTTTCATTTATCAAATCTCTATATAAGATTTAGTTATAAATTTTGATAAATAATTTCTAAATTGATTGATCTGCCGCTTAAATACAGGTGTTTTCTCCACTACAAAATCTAAAACCTTCAAATCTTCTTCAACATAAAAATTCAGCTTCAAAAGAACTGAAAAGTAAATTAAACTAGCTATAATAACAAAAATTCCTGCAACCCAAAGATTAGGAGTAAGTGGTTTCGTAAAGAACAAAAATAAAAACGATGTTGCGATTGCAATCAAAACCTTTCCAATAGATTTTTTTGGCAACCTTATAGTCAAATATTTTTTAATAAATAAAGATGTTATAGCGAGCAATGAAGCGGACGACAAAAGATAAGAAATCGCCAAACCTTCTGCAGAAAAATAATAAGTTAAAATTACAGCCGAAATGATGTAGACTAAAGCAGAAATAACATGACTGTCCCTATATTTTTTTGGTTTTCCTATTGCGTATAGACTTGAAAGAAGGGGGGTTGCCAAACCGAGAAACACTGATCCTAAGACTAAAAAAGGTAAAAAAGATACTGCGGCTAAATATGCCTCAGTTGAAAAGAGTAGTATAAGGTATTTTGAAAAGACTATCATAAAAAGTGCTAATGGTAAAACAGTAAAAATGCTATATCTGAACACTAATGATATAAGGTATGATTGTTTTGACTTCGAATTTTTATCTACAGATAGGCCCGAAGTTATGGGAAATAGCGCGGTGGAAAAAATTATCGGTATGATTAAAACCACAGAAGCTATTTTCATTGCGACTGCGAAAAGCCCGGTTAGTTCAACACCTTTCATGGATGAGAGTATGATAAAGTGACTCTTGTTGAGAATAACGGAAAAGAAAACTACTACAAATGCGGGTATAGAGTACTTGAATATAAGTTTTTTATCTATGGTCTCTTTTTTTGAAACTTTGAACATGCCCCTTTCAATTCGAGTTAAAAAGATTATGAGGTATGCAAGAGTAAATGCTATTATTGCCCCTAAATAATCTAGACCCAAATGTATAAACAACAAAACAAAAGCTATCATCGACAATTCTCCATAAAGGTTTGTTAAAAAAACCTTTTTCATATTTTGAAAACCGTAATAGACAAATCCGAGAATCGATGCAAACGCCATTATTATTGTAGAAGCAGCTACTAACCATATTACATCTGGAATCAAATTAAGAATGTTAGAAAGTTGTGTAGAAAAAACAATTAAGCCACCGGAAATAACTAAAGATGAAATTAAAGTTACTTTTAAAGAAAATAATATTAGACCGTATGTTTTATTTTTTTGTTTTCTTTCGATTAGCTCTGGGATTAATTTATTTACAGTTGTTCCCAAGCCAACCAAACTCAAAGCTGATAAAAGGGTGACTGTTTGCAAAGAGACAGCAACTATACCATAAGAATCTGGCAAAAGTGTTTTTCCAAGAAGTATCCAGAATAGCATAAAGAGCAAAGTATTAAAAAACCAATTAAGAGAAAGATAGGTTGCATTTGAAATTAATTTATCTTTTATTGACATTTGAATCATTTCTTATCATTTTTTCAAAGCCTTAAACAAGTATCTGAAAAATATCGGAGTTGCTTTGAACACTCGCTTGGTTTCATTCCAACTAGTCGCCATGAGCTTTAGTGTTTTTAAAATAAATTTTGGTCGCAAATAAAATTCTACTCTCGCCTTGTTACAAAGTTCGATTATTTCTTCTTTTGTCAAGTTGGGCGTGGATATAAGAGAGTCATGCCATCCTTCCTTTGTGTTCCATTTTGAGAAGTCATTCGTTGTCAGATATTTATTTTTTTGTGCCCATTCATATGCTTCTGTGCCTGGATATACTATAAGCGGGAAGAATTGTACATCGTTCGGATCCAGTTCCTTTGCAAATTCTATAGTTTTCATTGCGGTCTCTTTTGTCTCTTCTGGCAGACCAATAATGAAACACCCGTGAACAAGTAATCCGGCCTTTTTTGCGTTTTTCGCATATTCTCTGGACTGCTCCAACGTTATACCTTTATGTGCATTGTCTAAAAGCTTTTGCACACCACTTTCATATCCAGGTATAATCAATCTGCATCCAGCCTGTTTCATAAGCTTCATAGTTTCTAAATCAAGACTAACGCGAGTGTTAGCGTACCACTTTATCTTTTTATTTATACCTTTCTCAACAATCATTCTGCAAATTTTACGTACACGCCCAATATCAGCTGTTAAAGTGTCATCCTCTATTCCTATTTCTTTCACTTCTGGCATATTGTTGGCAATGTGTTCAAATTCTTCAACCACGTTTTCCGCACTTCTGAGCCTGTACTTGTGCCCATGAAAAACCTGTGGCCAATTACACCAAAAGCATTTGAACGGACAACCGCGACCGGTTATTATCATTACCATCGGGTAGCCTGATGAAGAAAAGAAATAATCCTTCAAGTTAAGATACCTCTTGTAAACTTCGCTGACAAATGGCAAGTTATCGAGGTTTTCAATCATCGGCCTATTTTCATTGAAAACAATTTTTCCCTCGCTCGAACGGAAAACTATTCCCTTAACATTCTTCAAATCTCTTTTGTGTTCTATGCATCTTGCTAGCTCCGGTAATGTGTAATCATATTCGTGTATTGTAACAGCATCTATATTTTCATTCAATTTTAATGTCTCCTCCGGCAACGCAGAAACATGAGTTCCAACCAAAACAACAAAAGCATTTGTAACGTTTTTTAGTTTCGAAGCTACTTTTACATCGTTAAATATACTTGGTGTGGATGTATCTACAACGATCATTTTTGGTTCGAATTCTTTTACAATTTCAATAGCATCATCAAGTGATAATCCCTGAGCAGGTGCGTCGATTAATTTAACTTCAAAACCTTCTTTTTCTAAAACCCCTGTAGCGTAGGCGAGCCAGATGGGATAATAGATTGTTCCACCTTTTGTAACAGCAGGTGACCTAGAATTCCTAGAATACTTTGGAAGGAAGGGTGGGTTTAACGTCAATATTTTCATTCTCTATCATCTTTTATTTTTTCATTAATTTTTTATTTCTTCTCGTCAACCCTTTTATCATACCTATAAACCATACAAAGTTCCTTAAAAAGGCAAAAATAGGTAGAGAGAATGCTTCCCATCTACCACTTTCCTTATACATACGCAAGGCCACTGGTATGCAAAGTAGTATGCTCGTGTCTATAAACATGCGTCGACTTGTATATTCTTCAAACATCTCTCCATACTTTCTTTTGTGTGTCACACGGTAACTAGAATGTGATATACGACGTTTGAGCCATGTTTTAACAGAATCTGATGCGTGGTTATGATGCACCTGGATTTTATTTGTATGAAATATTTTATATCCGGAAGATGTAAATCTTCTTGAAAAGTCCCAATCCTCTCCAAGTGGTTCTTTAAGGCTGTAGTCTTTGAAGCCAGCAATAGATTTGAAGGCTTCTTTACGAATTGCGAGACACGTGGTTGCTGCTATGCTTACATAATTTTCTCCCATACGGTTGAAACGGTCTTCGTATTCCAATCCTGTTGCAATTCCCAGCAGATTTCCTTTTTCTGGCGCAAGTGTTTTTCCTGAAATAGCATCTGTTTCTATTTCATCAAACATTTTAATAAGAGTTGTTATGGTCTTTGGTTTAACAGTACAGTCTGAATCGAGGAAAAATAATATACTTCCATTTGCATATTTTACTGCGAGATTTCGCAGGTATCCTACACCTTTAAAATTTGGTATGTAGATGCATTTTACTCTCCGGTCTTTGTCTGTCCATTTTATCTTATCGCTTATTAAAATGATCTCTATGTTTCTGTACGATTGGCGCTTTAGTGAATCTACGCACTCTTGCACTTCTTCTATATTGTCTTTAAATGGTGTTACTACAGAAACAAGTGGTTTCTTACTCATTTCAATTCCCTCTCAACTATCTTGAACATTGGATAAAGTGTGCTGCCCCTAGTCACAGCCGGTGACCTTGAACTCCTAGAATATTTCGGCAAAAATGGCGGATTTAGCAACGATATTTTCATCTTCTAACACCATATACAGTTTAGTGTTTCAACTTCTTGCCTAATATCCTCTTTTCATTATTCTTTCAAATCAACTACTTTTTCCAAAATTTAAATAGTATTAGACTGCTTCCTATAAAATTAAATATCATATCAAAAATACTGAAATGCCGACCTGGTATAAAAAATTGGTGAATTTCGTCAGTAATGCCATAAAAGGTCGAAGTGAGTATTGCTAAAATAAATATGTACCAAAGGCTTATCTTCTCTCTAGAAAGTGCCCTAAATATTAGATAGCTGAGAATGAAAAATTCAGGAATATGTATTAGGCTCAAATCCATCTGAATCCCAACTTCTGGAGTGGGTATAGACGAAATATAAAATATGAAACCTGCGTACAAAAATACTGGTGTCCAGTATTTTTTAAAATTATTCCCCCATCCAACTGTATCAATAAATTTGTAAACCATTTATAGACCCTTTAAGAATTTTTCGATTTCATTGCAAATCTTATTTTCTGTTCTGACTTTTCCGAATTTTCTTGCAGACAATATTGCATTTAACAGATTTTTGATGTCATAAACTGCAGTTATCTTCTGCTTTTTTTCTAGAGCCCTTACTAAATCTAACTGGTGATCATTCACGTGCTCGTTATATTTTTTGTATCTCGGGACAGCTACGACCGGGTTACCATTGCTTAGGCCATTCAATATGCTGCCTGCACCTCCATGGGTGACGAATACCCTTGCGTTTTTGTAGAGTTTATTTAATTTATCAAACGTCGTGAATCTAAACCATTCTATATTTTCCGGCTCGTATGTCGAGTGGCCAATCTGTGCAATAACCTTTTCTTTTAATTTTTTGCTAGCAACCAGCCTATCTATCTCTTCAAGCAACCGATTAAAACTTTGTGTATGTGTTCCAACCGTTACGAATATCAAACTATCGCCCCCCTATAAATCGCCTTGTCACCATATTTGCCAAGCATGTTCTTCCACTGAACCAAAAACAAGTCTGCAATAGGATATAGTACTCTACCACATAGAGAGGGTTCTTCAATCCTACAGATACTTTCTATGTAAACAACTTTAGAATTAAAAAACAATTTCCCTAGATAGCAGGCTGGTACCGCTACCCCAGCTCCAGTCGTCATTATCACATCTGGTTTTTCCTTAAGTAGAATCCTAAAGCTCTGATATACGCACTTCAAGAATTTTATTACATTCCTACTTGGATTTTCTACGAAGTAGACTTTTTCTCTTTTTCCCAGCTCGGTAGTATCCACTCTTTTGAATGTAATGAAAAAATGGGGATATTTAGAGTAACATTTTTTAATATGTAATACCTCTGTGAGATGACCTCCTGCAGAGCAAGCAACGCAGATTTTCATAAAACCACTAGCTTTTTTCCAATTCTTTTCACAAAATTCCAATAATCATCTTTAATAAATAATTAAGTAAAGGATAAAAGTATTATATGCCAAGACCAGAATTATTAAAAAAGTTAAAAGATCTTTTGGCGAACGAAGATTTCAAAAGAATTTTAGATGTTGGTGGAACACAGGAAACCTATGATTTTTTACGGAAAACCTTTCCTTCGTCCGAAATTTTTTCCATAAATATAGAAGAATCACACCTCCCGAAAGAAGATAACGCAACACTAGCGAATGCAGAGGAGCTACCATTCAAAAAGAATTATTTCGATTTAATATTTGCAAAAGAAGTTCTTGAACACATATTTAGACCAGATAAGTTCATTGATGAAGTAAAGAGAACGCTAAAAAACGGTGGTAAGATAGTTCTTTCTACCCCAAATTTGAATTCTTGGCACATAAGATTGTTGATCTTATTCGGTTATGCTCCAACTAATTATACCCCCTACCCTGGGAAGACCTATGGTATACCCAAGTTCTTCAAAACTAAACCGATCTTCGACCATGTAAGAGTCTTTCCTTACAAGGCTTTAGAGAAAATTTTCAATTCAGGCGGGTTTGTGCTGGAAGATATAAAAGGAGTAATGACCTATTCAGAAGCTACTTGGTTGTGTAGATGGAGAAAACTAATTGGGATGTTTCTTCCAAATAAATGGAAGGAGGGCATTGTACTTAAAGCAATGCTTATTAAGAATTAAAAATCTCTTGTATAGAAATTAATTATAGATGGTAAAATGAATTCAAAATTCCTCTCGAATCTGGTTATTAATAATAAAATTGAACTGTCTATAGCAATATTAACTTTATTTATCTTTTCAATCAATATATTAGATTTCCCATTCCAAGGAGAGATATATTATGCTTATATTGGACAAGAATTACTGAGATTAAATCCCGTATTCTCAACCAGTATAGCAGTTAAGCCACCGATAGTTTATTTTTTTGACGCATTTCTGATGAAGTCGTTCTTCTTTTTACCAAATTATTTAGCCATAAGAATAGGAATGCTAATCTTAAGCTCTGTTAGTATGGTATTATTCTATAAGGTTCTGAAAAAAATTACACGCAACAATCTAATTCCTATATTTTCGATATTAATTACTTTGAGCTTCGTGTATTTTATTCAGGACTCTTTGAACAGCGGTCTAAAACCAATAATATTATTTTTTATATTCCTAGAATTTTTATTTCTATTTAAAAAGAACTATTTTATTTCAGGCTTTTTTGCATCTTTATGTTTTATGACGTGGCAACCCAGCGGATTGCTCATCTTCGGTCCCATTGTCTATTGCTTTTTGAATAAAGACTGTACAAAAAAATACTTCAAGATTCTGATAGGCTTCAGCATACCATTAGTTCTAATAATTTTCTATTTCTTTTTCAATGGTTTGTTAGCCAAATTTATAGAGTATGTATTTGTTTTTCCTCTTACACTTAACCTTGGGCGTTTTGAATTGTTGAAATGGCTAAAATTCAAGGGGTTATTTGGATACTATAACACAGAACTGATATTTATCCTGTTCTCTCTTTTTGGCGTATCTTTGGTATTATTTGAATTAATCAAAAGATTCAAGAGCAAGAAAATTTTGCCATACATCAAACAAAATAAAAAAGCAATTTCCTTCATATTCCCATTTTTCTTGATATTTTTATATTCTATTTTCGATTTTCAAGGGAGTGATGATGTAATTATTTTGCTTCCTGCTATTTCATTGTTTACTGCCTTGTTCTTGAGCAAAGTTAGCAAAAAAATAACAGTGCCATTAGTTGTATGCTTTATACTCCTTTATGGGTTTATTCCATACTTACAGCCTGTTTATCCGGAAAACCCCTTCATAACTGATTCAAAAGAAGTCAAAAATATAGAGGGTTTATTTGAGGTTGCCCACAATTACAGCGTGCCCGAGTTAATCTATTTCTCTCTTTTCCACCGTAAAGGTGAAGAAATGACACTTGAACATCAAATGAAAATGGCTGAATATATAAGGAGCAACACAGCGGACGATGAAAAAATATTTTCTATGGGAGCACCCGAGTTGCTATTTCTCTCAAATAGAAGAAACATCAACGAGTATTTCTACTTGACGGCGGGATACTACAAATATGTAGAGAAAATGGGGTTTTCAGAGGACCTGAGAGAGGATTTCATAGAAGAATCCCCGAAATTTATCGTATCAAGAAACGTATGGATGAACGAAAGAGTCATCGACACCCTTGATATCAGAGAAGAAATTGAAGATAATTATATAGAAGTTTATTTTCATCCAGAATATGTTATATGGGAGCGAAAAAAATGAAATTGAAAGAAAAAATGGTGTGAATAATGAAAAAACTCCCATTAGTACTATGTTATAAAGATGTAGAAATCGGACTGGAGAAAGTTAAGAAGCTTATGGGAAAGAAAGGAGTAAACTACCACCACCCAAAAGAGGAGGTATCCTTTAGGTGTAAAAGATGAAAAAAGTTTTAGTCGTTTCAAGAGGTTACAGCCCGTTTTCGGGGGGCGCAGCAGTTTATATTTATTCTATTCTTAGAAGAACAAAAAAACATAAATATTTAGTTTTGGCCAATCTTGCGAAACTATCATTTAAAAATTATATAAAAAACCCAAAAAATGTTAAATTGGAATATTGCCACCTCCCAAGGATAAGATATCTAAATGCCTCTTTATTTGTGATTTATTCATTCTTTTCATCTTTACTAAAAGAATTTGATTGTATAGTTGGGAATGAGCTTGTTGGTAGCATCGCGGCCCTTTTTATTCATTTTGTGAAAAGAAGACCACTCGTTTCGATTATACATAATGTTTCATATGAAGGTATGCTAAAATTCGTTCGTCGTTCTTTTTTGAAGATGATATTCGATTCATCGAGTGTGATAATCGTCAACGGAAAGAAATTAGAAGATGATATATACAAGAGTTTTGGAGATTGTTATAAACAGAAGATTATAAAGATACTCCCTGGAGTTGAAGTCCTCCCATTTGAAAAGATAGAACTTCCAAAAAGGCATGTAGTTTTATTTGTCGGGGCTATTTACGGTCATAAGAAAGGATTAGAATATATAATAGAAGCATTCTCAGAAGTTTTGAAAGTATTTGATAGCGAACTGTGGATAGTCGGATCAAGCAAAAATAACAAGTTTTACAACTCTTTGAAAAATTTGGCAAAAAGGCTAAAAATAAAAGAAAGTGTCAAATTCATTGGTAGAGTGAAAAACGTTTTCAGTTACTATGATGTATGTGACGTTTTTGTTTTAGCCAGCTATTCAGAATCCGAAACTTTTGGAATACCGTGTATAGAAGCGAGCGCTATGGGAAAACCCGTAGTCACAACCGATATATGTGAAAAAAGTGGCGCCATGATTGATGGAAAAACCGGTATTGTAGTACCTAGGAAAAATTCAAAAAAAATAGCAGAAGCAATAATAAAACTTCTAAAAGATAAAAAATTAAGAATTAAATTGGGAAAAAATGGTAAGATGTATACCAAAAAGTTTAGCTGGAATAAGTCAACTAAAAGGCTTGAAGATATTATAAAGAAGGTTATAATGGATGAAGGAGAAAATTAAATATTAAAAAAATGGTTTCGATAAAATCGACGAGGGTTAATGTTATAGAATGGGGGGATTTGGGAAGGAAATAAAAAAGAACACACCGTTAGGAATCGATTCTAAGTTTAAATGTCATATCATACTTTAATATATTATGAAAATCTTAATAACAGGTGGGGCTGGATTTATAGGGTTTCATCTTAGCAAAAAATTGATAGATGCGGGGGACGAAGTTATAATATACGACGCACTTCTTAATTTTATAGATCCTGGAAAAAGTCTCCATGATAAATATCTCAAAATACGGTTGAACTATCTAAAAGATAAAACTACAATAATAAGAGGCGATATAAGACACAAAGTCTGTTTATTTAGAGTTCTAAAAGAACATGAACCAGAAGTTGTTGTACATCTCGCAGCATTGCCTATTGCAACCGTCTCTAATAAATTCTCAGAGGATGCTATTAGTATCAACTTAAATGGAACAATGAATGTTTTGGAATTAATAAGACTATGTGATTCTGTAAAGAAATTTGTATATGCATCTTCAAGTATGGTGTATGGTAATTTTGAAAAACCAACTGCGAATGAAAATCATCCAACAAATCCTTTGGGTGTTTACGGAGCCACAAAATTGAGTGGAGAAATATTAACAAAAGTTTATGGAAAACAGTATGGTATATCATATACTATAATAAGACCTTCTGCAGTCTACGGACCTACTGATTCTAATAGACGAGTAAGTCAGATATTTGTGGAGAATGGTTTGTTAAAAAAACCACTTATACTCCATAATGGAGGATCATCAAAACTTGATTTTAGTTTTGTAGAGGATGTTGCAGATGGGTTTCTTCTTGCAATAAAATCTAAAAAAGCAGAAAATGAGATATTCAATATAACAAGGGGAGAAGCAAGATCATTGAAGGAATTCGTCGATATATTGAAAAAATATATCCCTAATATACAAATACGATGTGAACAGGCAGATTTTAAAAGACCAGAAAGAGGAACATTAGATATAACAAAAGCAAGGAAACTCCTTAATTATAATCCAAAATATTCACTCGAGGAAGGTCTTAAAATATATGTTGATTTCGTTAGAAAACATATTACCAACCAATAAGATTGATCAAAAATTATTAAAAACCTTAGCAGATAGTGAAAAGAAATAGTGTAATATACATGATACCATTGGCCAAACCATATATAGATGAAAGGGAGATTTCAGCAGTCGTTGAAGTATTAAAATCAGGATGGTTAACCCACGGCCCAAAAGTAAAAGAATTTGAAAGAATGTTTGCAGAGTATATAGGAACAAAATATGCCATTGCAGTGAATTCATGTACATCTGCACTCCAGCTTGTAATGGAGGTATTAAATATAAAAGGTGAAGTGATACTACCTAGTTTTACATTTGTTGCATCAGCAAATGCCATTGTAACTTCAGGTGCAATACCAATTTTTGTGGATATAGTAGAAGATACATATAACATCGATCCTAATAAAATTGAAGAGAGAATAAACAAAAGAACTCAGGCAATCATGCCCGTTCATTTTGCAGGCCATCCATGTGATATGAAACCGATAATGGAAATTGCAGAAAAACATAACCTACATGTTATTGAAGATTCTGCAGAGTGTATAGGGGGACTTTATAACAACAAAAAAACAGGATCTTTTGGTATAGGTTGTTTTTCATTCTTTCCCACAAAGAATATAACAACTGGAGAGGGCGGTATAATAACCACAAATGATGATTCGTTAGAAGAAAGGATAAAGATTCTAAGGGCACATGGAATACCATCGATGACACATGAAAGAGAAAAAAGTAAAAAACCTTGGTTAAGATCTGCAACTGAAGCTGGTTACAACTTTAGAATGTGTGACATAAATGCTGCTATAGGAATTGAGCAGATGAAAAAAATAGATGATATGAATAAAAAAAGAATAGAGGTTGCGAGATATCTAAGCAAAAAACTAACTAATAACAAAATAACTAAGCCAACTATCCATAAGAATTGTAGGCATGTTTTCCAAATATATGTAATAATGCTTGATACATCAATCAATAGGATTGATTTTATAAAAAAAGTTATGGAAAAAGATATACAGGCAAGTGTTCATTTTGATCCTCCTGTACATTTACAGCCGTATTACACTAATATAGGGTGGAAAAAGGGAGATCTCCCAATAACAGAACATGTTTCTGAGCATGTTGTTACACTCCCATTGTTTCCATCTATAACAAAAAGGGATTTAGATTTTATTTCACAAATAATAAATTCTATTCTGGCGTAGATAATATGTTTAAAAGTTTAATTCCTTACACAACACCAGAAATCGATCCACAAGCAATTTTCATAATTATCAAAAACATATCTGAAGGAAATATTAAAGAAGGAAAAAATATCAAAAAATTTGAGAAAAAAATTGCAGAGTATATAGGAACAAAATATGCGATTACAGTTGCTTCAGGGAGAGCTGCATTATATCATGTTTATAAATTTTTTCTTCAGAAAAACAAACGTGTAATATTACCTTCATATACATGTATTCCTGCAATAGATGCTGCTAGGTGGGGAGGAGGAATACCATATTTTCTGGATATAGATTTAGATTCGTATAATCCAAAATTTGATAAATCAGTAAAAAAAGTGAAAAATATCGGCGCGATCTCTCTTAGTTATTTATACGGTCTTGTTGGAAATATCGAACCTTTTTTAGATTATGCAAAAGAAAATAACATACCAATAATAGAGGATTCTGCCATAGCACTAGGAGCTTCTTATAAAAACAAAAAAGCAGGAGCAATTGGAGAAGCGGGAATTTTCAGCCTACAAGAATCAAAAATATTTACTTCTCGGAGAGGGGGCGTTATAACAACTAACAATAAAGAATTATATGGATATGTCAAAGATATAGTGAATAATCAGAAATTCCCATCTACGCCAAAACTCATATTCAATCTAATATTTTCATATAAAAGAAGTCTTTGTTCAGATCCTATGATTTACGGTTCTACAATGTACCCTTTAAAAAGGATAATGACATCTAAAAGCCTAAAATCTCTTCTAGAAAATATTATGGAATTTAACCCGTTAGAGTCGATAGATGGGAGAAGTCCAGAATTAATGCTAGAGAGCGATAAATTTAAGTTCACAAATATACAGGCATCTATTGCTTTATCTTCATTCAGAAAAATAGAGAAAATAATTGAAAAAAGAAGAGGATTGGCAAAAATATTATCAGACGAATTAAAGGATCTAGGAGTCCACATACCTAAAGAAACAAGAGGGGTTACCCACGCCTATGGAAGATTTCCAATAAGAATTCCTGGAAAAAATAAGTTTAAACTTCAAAAATACTTTTTAAGTAAAGGTATAGAGACTTCCCTGAACTACCCATATATTATCCCAAAAACAAAATTTATGCTAAAATATAAATTTAATGAAAAGAATTATCCAAATGCAATTACTGCATCAAAAGAAACACTATTGTTACCATTTCACACACACCTAAAAGAAAAAGATTTGTTTATAATTATAAATGCAATAAAGGAGCTAATTAAATGATTAGATATGATAACTACACAAAAAATAAGATTATTAAAAAATTCATTTCCTGAAACATGGGTAAGAAAGATACCTCTTTTATTATTTCCAGCAGATACAATAAAGAAAAATGGTAGAGTTGTGGCAATCTGTACAACATTTAGAAAAAGAATCATTCTCTTATGCACAGATAAAAAATACAGGGGGCAAGGGTTAGCAAGTAAATTAATACAAAGAAGTGGGGCAGTAAAAACAGATACTTATTTTGGTAATGAAAAGGCTCTCAGAGTATGGATTAAAAATGGGTTCAGAATAAAAAAAATCGTGAATGGTCTCTTTGGGAAAAAATACATTCTAGTAAAAAAGAAATGATTATATCAATATTATAATATTACTTTTTATCATACTTACCCGACCTAACTCTCCACCAAGCCATTATTATTTCTGGACCACCTTTTATAAATTTTGTATAGGTTCTATATTTTGTTTTACCACTTTTTCTATCTCTATGTCGCACAACAACTTCACCTATTTGCTTAGCACCTCTTCTGAGAGCTATAGGTATTATATATCTGTGATCATTATCTACCAAATTCAAATTTTTAACTAACCCTGCTTTAAAACCAGTGAAGTTGCTTGCAGCGTCTAGTACAGGGCAATTGAAGAAAAATAGCATTGATAGGTTAAAAATTCTGGATGCCAACCTCAATGTGAGCTTATGTCTTCTATGTTCCCTTATACCATTTACTATATCGTAACCACTATTCATTTTTTCAACAAAAAGTGGGATATCTTCTGGTAACAGTTGCAAATCACCATCAATTGTTATGATAAAATCACCTTTTGATCTATTAAACCCTGTTTTAAAACATCCTGTTTGTCCACTCCTTTTTTTTAATCTAATATACCTAAGATTTGAATTTCCTCTCAATAACGAGACTACAATCTTTTGTGTGTTATCTGTGCTCATATCATCAACTATTATATACTCCCAATCGTTTTTGTAATGTTTTTTCATCACATTTGTCGTTCTTGATATAAGCTCTTCTATAACATCTTCCTCGTTATGTACCGGTGAAATTACACTTATTTTTGTCATGTTTAATCCAACTCGATATCAGAACAAACATCTTGAACGAATTTGCCAAATAACTCCTTACATTGTCAATATAATTGTAAACTAATTCTATTTCAATTCTATTAAAGCTTCTTACCCATCTATTGATTGCCTTCTGCACCTTTTTTATGCTCTCGCACTTTCTGTTGGCCATGACTTGTTTTTGAATAAAACTGTTTATATCTTCTACCCTGTTCAAGTGGGGGGGGGCATAAGTTGGAAGAAAAACAAGTTTTACATCTTTAGGGATATCCTCCCTTATTTTTTTGATCCTCATAGGCACAGCATTTATGATGATATATAATTTATTGGATTTGAGAAGTTAATTGAGAGAGATGTATGTGGGTCCAATATAAAATGAACGTATACATGCTACTAATTTTTTAGTTTATTCTTCAAATAAATAATATTCCACTTTATAATTATTTTCCCGAAAATGCCCACGCCTCGTCTTGCTTTTTCATTTCTTAATGTTTGTAAAATTTCGTATCTTTTGTCCTTCATCGCCTTTCTTAACAATTTATGATTAATTTTCCAATTTACGCTACTGGAATATTTTTTATAAAAAATATTTTTCATCAGTTCAACATCTTCTTGAGAAATATGAGGAAACTTTTGTAACATCTCCAAGCTCGCCATAAAACATACGAGATCTTCCATGTAGTGCGTTTCTACCATTTCAAAATCTATTATTTTTATTTCTCTGCCATCAAACAAAACGTTTCCCAATTTTAAGTCACTAAAATTCAGGGCCACTTTGGGTTTGCCCTTCTTTTGTGTAATTTTATGAAGATTCGCAACTGCTTCTGCAACTTCTTCTAGGATGTTTTTAATTTTTGTAAAATAGAATGTTTTGAGAACTGGTAACAGATATATTGGAAATAATTTTGATGATTTGGTTCCGCTAACGCCTTCTACAACTATTGAATTTAAATCTTTGTAGAAGTCGTATACTCTCGGTATCTTTAGTTCATTTATATATTTATTAAATTTTTTTAATCTTTTAATTCCCTTCAATTTCTTTATTTTATAATCTGTAAAGTATTTTACATACAGAACCTTAGGTCGAGTTCTGGGTCGACTCCCGTTTAAGACGCATTTATAAGTCCTAGTTTCAAGAACGTCTTTATAGAGTTCTGATATCATCTTAATTTTAATTATTCTTAATTTTTCACCAGGAAAATATCTATTTAGATTCTTTTTTAATCTTAAAAATAATTTCTCTTCGTATTTCATGTAATCATATAATTTCTCAATCAATAGATTCCATAATTTCTTTCATAGAGGTCTCTATACTTTTCTCTGTATTTATTATCTTAATTTTCTTTTTCTTGGAAAAGGCTAAATATAAACTACGTTTCTTCTTACAGAATTCCATATCTGGATACTCATTCCCGCGTCTTTTATATAATATTTCTGGTCTCGCGTCAGTCAAAAAAATTATGTCTGGTTTGGGAAAGTTTCTCAGAAGGAACCTGCTTAAAAAATTCAGCCTTCCCTGAAGGTCCCACCCTACCATCAAATCGTATACATACCTATCGGAAATAAAAAATTTATTTCTCTTTGTGATTTTTACCCACAACCAATCAAAAAGAAGATTTGGATAAACGACAAAAATCCACAACTTGTAATAAAACTTTTTCTTCCTGGTCCCTCTTGTAATTTTTTTTCCTTTCCTTATCCTTTTTCCCAAAGTATTTGATAAAAAATAATTATACTGGTGCCTGTACTCTAAATCATGTCCTTGCGCTCTCAATTCTTTTATTAATTTTTTTACAAGTGTTGTCTTTCCACTACCGTCACATCCTATGAATGCTATCATCATATTAATTCCCTAATCTACTAATCTCCTGATCGTTTTATGAAAATTGGTTCTGTCGCCATAAACAACATAACACTTTGTTTTCTTCAAGGCCTTCTTTAATATCTTTCTTGTATTTTTATCTACAAAATCCGGCTCGAAATTGCTGGAAAAGCAGTAACTCAGAAACACATATCTTGTAAAGAAGTTTTGGAATTCGAAATTTGTTGATGCCATTATCATGTTTATTATGTCTTCTGGTTTCTTTTTTTCTATTTTAGGGTTTCCTTTTTTCAAAAGTATGACTTTTTTTAATTTTTCAAACATTTTTTGACTATCAAAATGAAATGGTTTCTTCCTACCAAATGGAGGTCTTATGCTTCTTGGACTAAAAACACCACTTTCAAAAATTTTATATGCCTTTCCCGAATTTGAAAAAAGGCTGATTTCGTCACCAAGAATTTCAAATCCATCGTTCATCAAGTTGTAACATGCTGTAGATTTTCCCGTATTTGGCCAAGCTGGTAAGATTATCCCAGTTCCATCCTTTGATAAAGTCGCAGAATGGATTGCGACAAAGCCTTTTTGTAGAAACTTTATTTGAAGAAGAAATCTTATTAAGTTTCTTAAACTAGGCCATGCTGGGAATATAACATTATGAAAGGGTTTGTATATTGTAGATTCTTTAAAATAAAATTTCGTACGGTCCTCCAAGTCCTCGAGTAAGAGTTTAAGTAATTGTTTTTTGGGACTATATTCTACGAAAACTTTTTTGTTGCTCACATAAGATTTTATAGGAAATCTGTAATACGCCTTTAAGCCATTTTTATTAAAATGAAAATCTCCCCCAATTACCTCCAAGTCAGGTGAGCCAATCTTATCCACTTCTAAAAACTCTGGGAAAAAGTTTACATTCATCCTTACTTTCAATATATTATATATATTGTAATTTTTCATTTATTCACCGACTCATCCGCCAAGTTTAGTTATTAGACTAGAGCACAACATCTTCTACACCCCGGAAAGATACCACATTCCTTTAATTTTTTCCTAAAAAATATAAATCTTTGGCTGTTCCATAATTCAGATAAATTATTTTCCTTTAGATTCCCGATAACGTATTCTGGTATATAGTAGTCAGGACATGGAACTACATCTCCATTAGGTTTTATAGTTGCAGAATACCATGGGTACAAACAGCCTTTATTAATAATCTTATTCAGATTTTTATAATCTGAGAAAGACGTGCCTTTTTTAGATAAGTCAGGCCAAAATTTTAGATATATGTTACTTTTTTTGGCGATCTCTCTTAATTTTTTTAGTTGAGATTCTAAAATCTTCTCATCAATTTCATTAATTTTTTCATTTACATATCCGAAAATTCCTTTACAATCTATATTGAAAATATTTTTCATCATCTCTTTATGAGCATTGGCGAGCTTCTTTGATGTAAACCAAAATTGCTGGAAAGTTATTCTGTCTACTTGCAAATCTAACGCAAGTTTTAGTATTGGGACCAAATCCTTATAGTTAGTTGGAGAGATCGTAGTATTCATCTTTATTATTGGTGTTTCGCTGCCTCTCAATTTCTTTTGTTCTACAAGTTTTCTTATGTTTCCTATAGTTTTTTCAAAATTTCCTTTACCTCTTATAGCATCGTGGGTTTTTTTAGTTCCGTCTATTGATATGTTTATTTGATCTAATCCAGAACCTATGATTTCATTTATTTCGTCTCTGATAAGTATGCCATTGGATGTTATGTCACATAAAAATCCTTTGGATTTTATATGGTTGATTATTTCTAATAGGTCTTCTCTAATGAAGGGTTCGCCACCGGATATATAGATTAAATAACATGTTGATGGTAAATTGTCTATAATGTTCTTTATTTCATCTGTTGAGAGTTCTTCTTTAGCATATTGTTTACCTATTCCGGATTCCCCCCACAACCAACAAAATTTACATCTAAGGTTGCATCTTGCAGTAATTTCAAAGATTACATGCTTGGGCCCCAAACTTCTCCCGTTAAGGAGCCTATAATCGAAGTTTGTTTTTTCTCTTGATAGATTGTAAAATAGTTTTGGTAAAAGTCTAAAATTTTTTTTCAATAATTTTATTTTTTTACTTGTTTCCATTAAACATCACACTAACTTATAGTTTTTGATATTAATTATTCAAGTGGTGCGTAAAAATTAAAGGTGATATGAATAACATTATCTTTCACAAAATTTCATAACTCTTATCCAAGGTCAGCTTATAAATTTCTGGAGTCCCTATTTCCAATCTAGTTTCCCCTGGTTTCAACTCTTCAGCATATACCGATAAGCCCCAGTCTATTAATAATTGGATTGCATCTGTTAATTCTTTTTGACCATTTTTATCATAGTCTATCTGCTCTAAAGCCTTAAATATCATTGGGGTGAAAACATACACACCGACCACACATAGGTTTGAATCTGGTTCTTTTGGTTTTTCAATAATTTTATCAACCTTGTAGATTCCATCTCCAACTTCTTTACCAATAACTACCCCGAATCTTTCAGGATCAGGAACTCGTTCAACAACTATGGTAGCAGCTGCACCGAACTTATCGTGTGTTGCAACAAGTCTTTTGAGAAAATCGTTGTTTTTTGAAACGATAAAATCATCCCCAGCAAAAAGCAAGAAATTATCCGATTGGACAAAGGATTTTGCCTTGTGTACAGCGTCCCCAAACCCTCTTGGTCTCAGCTGATTCTTCCATATTATATCCACATTCTCTAACATGAAATAAAATTTCCTGAGTTCATTGGAAAGCTCTGTCTTATTGTTATTTTCCAATAGTCTTAATAAATTATCGTCAGGTGTAAAATGATCTTCAATGGCTCTTTTGCCCCTACCTACAATAAAACAAACATTTTTTATACCAAAACCATAAAGTTGCTCAAATATAATTTGTAACAATGGTTTTACACAAATCCCACCATCACTATTCCTAGCGAAGATGGGCAACATCTCCTTGGCCTGTTCTTTAGTTTCTGGTAGGAATCTTGTTCCCAAACCAGCAGCTGTGATTACCGCTTTATTTATCGTCATTCTTTATCGGCCTCTTGAATTTCATCATTTATCCTATCTATCGTCTCAAATAAAGTTGGTTCGCAGCCGGTTTCTTTTGCAAAATGTATGAATGCTTTCACATCTTTTGGCAAGCACTTACCTTGATAACCACGACCTGTTATAACTGATCCATATTTTCCAATACGGGCGTCCATTGCGACTATGTCTGCTACAAATTGTACATCAATTCCCAATTTCTCACAAACTGGTTTAAAATCGTACCAAGGTGTTATTCGGCTCGCTAAAATACAATTGCTAGCATATTTAATCATTTCAGCGGTTCGGAGGTCCGTCCTAAAAATGGGGATTTTTAGTGGGTTGTAGAGTTTTTCGACGATGTTCCCAGATTTTTTATCAAACTCGCCGATGACAATCCTGTCCACTGTGAGAAAATGTCTAGACATGCTTATATCGTTACTCCAGGATTTGTGTATTTCTGTCAAAAATTCTGGGTTCATACACAAACCAAAATCTGTACCACATTTCTTTCCCGATTCTTGTTCAATGATAGGTTTAACAATCTTTTTTGTGGTTGTTGGGATTACAGTGCTCTTAATTACTACAACGTGATATTGGTTTTTGGTTTTTATGGCCTGTGCCAAGGATTTAGCTGCAGACTTCACATAACTCAAATCTATTTTTCCGTTTATGGTGGGTGTTGGGACAGTCACAAAAGATATGTCTGAATTTTTTACAGCATACCCAACATCATTTGTGGTATCGAATCCTTCGGCCTTTAACTTTTCGATTCTGTCTTTACAAATATCATAAAATATTACATCGTTGCCAAGCTCTTTAAATCCCTTTCCAATGGTTGTTCCTACAACACCGCTTCCTATTATGCTAACCCTTGCCAACTGAACACCCAATTAAAGATAAGAAAAATACTTATAAAAAGCTTACAAAAGTGTGAAATTATTTCCTTTCATAAAACTCCATTTGCAATTAAATTGTAAATTATTTAAATAGACATTTGTAGTTTTAACAAATATTTAGAATAGGGTATCAGTAATTTAAATTCGTGCTAAGAATTGAGGTACTTGGCTCTAGAGACTAGCTTGCTGGCGAATATCTATTGACAATTTCAGGTCATATGATGAAAACTGCTGGAAGATTTATTAATTACATGATGAGTTAACTAAAGCCTATGGTATAGTTGTTGATTTAAAACCAAATGTTTGATAAATATTCACTAGTACGTATACTAATGGGTCGATAATTTGAAAATTGGCATTAGACGTATCATTTTGATTTTACTCCTAGCGATATCTATATGGTATCTTTTATCACCGAGCATATTTAGAGTCGTAGGTGTAAGAGTAATTTTCATTGATGGTAATGCCAAGTGCGGCAATCTGAAGATTGGAAATATAATAACACAGATTGAAGGAACCCGAATTGGGAATAGAGAAGATTACAATGTGGTCTTAAACGCTGTCTCTGTTGGTAGCCATATAACTATGATTGTAAATGGTGGACCAGGTGGATGTACTGCATTAGATGCAGGTGGCCTGGGTATAAAAGTTACTGATGTTGAGTATGGAGGACTTGAGTTTGGTACAGACCTTGTTGGTGGTGAGAAGGTTTTATTGTCAAGTAGTGATGATTTGGGTGATGACGATGTTTCTTATATTTCAGGTGTTCTTGAAAAAAGACTTAAAGTTACTGATCTTAAGGATGCTAAAATTTCTGTAGATGGCAAAACAATTATAATTTATACGCCTACCAGCAGCCGACTAGGACCATTATTAACAAATGGTAAAATCGAAGCTATGATAGAACAAGAAGTAAAGTTAACCAATGATAGTGGAAGGATTATAGTTAATACCAGCTCGTATGATATTTTTTGGAATGGTTTGAATGTGATAGTTGATGGGGACAGCTATAATATTGGTGATTTTTTTAGCCTTGAAGGCGTACAGTTCAGAGTGGCTAATGTAACGAATGTGTCGATTGTTGTAGACGCACTGATTTTTGATAATAACGACATTGAAAAAATACCTACGGTTGCTGGATATGTTAAATACGATAGTTTGACGAACCAATATCAATTTAATATACCGGTTGAGGTCTCAGAAGAGGCTGGTATAAGATTCTCAAAAATTACAAAGGGGTTAGTACCCTTGTACGGAATGGGTGGCAATGTGCTTAATGGTATGTTGGTTTATTATCTGGATTCTGAAGAAATTACAAGACTCTCAATACCATCTGATATGGTTGGCACGCCTATAAAAACGATTTCAATAGTTGGTGGTGAGTCTACTATGAAAGAAGCTGTTAATAAAAAAATATCATTTGAAATCGCTCTAGAAGGAGAACTAGAAAAGAACTTGTCTATAGAGAGCATAGATTATTTTTCTGGCGATCTTGGTTGGATGATTTTGGGCGGAGGAGCTGTAGTAATAAGTATTATAATTGTAACATTTGCCCTCGGCGCAATTCGCTACAAAAATCTAAAAGTCGGTGTGTTTGGCTCGATAATTTTGTTTTTAGAAATAGTATATATATTTGGTGTAGCTTCAATCTCACAATCTGTTTTAACTTCTGGGTGGATAATAGACGCGGCTTCTTTATTTGGTGCTTGTACTTTTACAATTATTAGCATGACCCAAATTATTCTTTTATCCGAAAAGGCTTTGAGGCAACGTATTCTAAAAAGATATAATCAATTTGTGTTTTTAGTGTTTATTGTAGGATTTTTACTTCTATTTACGCCCTTAAACAGATTCGGCCTTGTATTGATTGTTGGCGGCCTGATTGGAACATTTCTGACAAAGCCTGTTTATATCGATTTCCTATCAGGGTTTAGGTAGAATATAATATTTAGATCTCTCACTGCCTTTGTAAAACAAGACCCTGCCACCACAAGAACCACATTTCCCGATTAATGGGGGTCTTCCATATGTTTTCCCACATTTCTCGCATACTACCCCATCTATGGAATCTAGTGGTTCACTTAGAGCTCTCGTTTTCGTGGGCTTCTTAGAAGTTTGTCTCTTACCAAAAAGGGAAGTTAAAAGCATCTGCCGTCCAACACCTAATAGTTCCGATTTGTCTATGCCCATAGATTCGAATACTCTTTCCAATGGCGGCAGCAACTGGTTTTCTATATAGTACTTGGAATCTATTTTCAGGCCATGTGCCTTAACATATTCTGGGTCTTCTGCACGATTTGAGAGCAATTGTAGACCTTGTGTAATAACAAATCCTATCCTATCACCAACACCGGGCGCATCGCTAGGGCTCCTTCTTCTCATCTTTTTAACAACTTCTATATGTGGTTGTATTCCTTTGTAAGACCTTACCGGTTTGGTTATACTTTTCGTTATAACAAGACTCTCGATAGGTATTTCATTTTTTTGGAGTTTCTTCAGCACGCCGCGTACATACTCGAATGCTTTTTTCGGATTTTGTTCTTTAAGGATTATTTCCAATACTCTAAATAAGGTGGTGCTCACTAGGTCGCACCAGTCGCGTCTTATAGTTTCTATACCTTTCATAATTAAACTGTCTTCCCATTCATCATCGCGCTTTTCAAAACTCCATCCAGCGTACCTTTTTTTTGTTAGAATAAGTATGGATTTGAAGATGCTCTCTATCTTTATTTTAACTATGCCTTTAAGTTCGTTGTTTATCTTTTTCTCTAATTCTAAACCTATCTTGAACGCTTCATCTATGTCTTTCGCGTCAGTCTTTACCATTATTGAATCTGTATCTCCATAAATCACTTTATACCGTTTATCCTTTTCGACAATATCTCTAGTCTTTTGTATTAAAAATCTCCCACAACTTGTTATCGCGTTTGCTATATCTAGAACATATACTTTTGCACGTGTGTATCCAGTATAACCGTAGAACGCATTCGCCATTGTTTTTAGTGCAAACTGTTTTGCATCCAGCTCGCGCCTTTTATTTTCGTCTTTTGTTTTTCTCATTTCCTTTTTCACAAGGTCGCGTTCGTTGATTAGCTGTTCTACTATCCCAGGGATGATGCCGGGCCTGATTTCTTTTGAAACAAACCTAGTCCCGTACGGTGTGTCCACGGCTTTTTCTTTACTGCCCTTTTCGAGTAATGTCGTTGGGCAGATATTGTATGATATGTATATGGAGGGGTACATGCTCTTGAAATCTAAATAAATTATACTAGCTGTATGGAGCCCTGTTTCCGGCTCAAGTACTAAAGCCCCTTTCAAAGCTTTGGTCTCTCTCTCTGTGGTTCTTTTCGAAATCTCACCTGGAGTTGGCTTGCAAGGTAGAACAAAACCTGCCTCATTAAATTTTCTAACCAATAGCGTTTCCAAACGGATTGATTCGCCGCCTGACAACGCATCTTGAAGCAATACCCCAGAAACTTTTGATAATTCTATAAATTTATCCAGCATATTCTTTTCTAGAATAAGTCTGAGCGCTAACACTGCATCCTTCCTAGAATAGCTTATCAGTTTTTCTATTTTTTTATCATCACCGTTCCAATATTTTCCAATTTCGCTGTGAGTTATCTTTATTTTATCCTCGTTTAAGAGGGCTTTCGAAACGTCACCCAATCCGTATCTCTTAAGCCTCATCAGTCCTTTGCCCACAGACTCTTTTATCAATTCATACGCATCTGCTATAATTCTCCCAGTAGCAACGTTTCTGTGCCACATCCCAAATTTCCTAGAATAGGCTTGTTTTTTCTTACATCTGCCAAGCATACATGGTATACCACACTGCAGGAATCTCTCTACTATATATGGAAAATCAAAACCGTTTATGTTGTATCCGATAATTACATCTGGGTCAAATAAATCAACGACCCTTAAAAATTCTTTAAGCATCGCCTTCTCGTTTGTGAAACTTTTCACACTTTTGTCGCCGTTTTTAATTTGTTTTACAAGAAAAACCATCGAGTCTTGGTCATTATGTTTTGGATAGAAGGCCATACTTATCATAGCTATTTCATCCTTTCTCGCGTCTGGCAAACCTTCACGACTGCTCATGACCTCAATATCAATGGACATATATTTCAGATCAGGGTTGATATCTTCATCAGTCGGTGCTATTTTTGATATTGTTACCCGATGGTTTGCTTTGACAGTTGTTGTGTTTGAGTGTCCTCCGCTTACTGTAACACCACTCATGCCAAATATACCATTATCTACCATGAACCTATATTTGAAAAGTATGTCAGCCTCAAAGATATCTTTAACAAATTTGTTTCTCCTCAATTCATCCCTAATAGTTGGTACTTTAGATGGGTCTGTTAATGTAATTTTCAGTATGTCTGTCTTTTCTTTTTGGAATCCGATTGGCAGGTATTTTTTCAAAGTTTCTATTTTTATAACAAGGTTGTTGAATTTTTTATTCAGCAAATCGATGATGTGTGGTGTCCCATCATTACCCACAGGTAAAATGTAAAAGTACGGTTGAAATCCCTCATAAAACGCGCACACTGTTTTACCTTCCTTTGTTTTACCAAAAAGTCTTATAACTGGCTTGTTTCCATTCATGAAATAATCGCAGTCTAGAAGTTGAAATGTTAGCTTCATATGTTAAGATTATGAGAGGTCAAGTTTATTAATTTCGCGGCTCTCCAAGTTTACTCCCCAAAAAATAGGATTGTCTGCCAGGTCGCCTGTTGTAATAATAGTGACTCCTTTGTAGTTTGTTGTTTGTGGGGAATGAAAACCACCAGACACGAAGATGTCAGGGATTTGATCTATAACGGATTCCGTTGATGGTATACATGGTCGGCCAGGCTCTGCACAAGGGTTTAACTCTCTTCTCTTTAGTATATTTTTCATAACACTCATAGCATCGCCGCTCCACACATCATCATATTTACAGAGTCTATCGCCTTGGCATAATAAAAAATTAATCCCATCAATCTCAAGAATTATAGGAATCTCCGAGACTAGAACATCTTCAGATTCTGGCGCTCGCGCGTCTTTACTCGATTGTAAAAATATTTTGAAGGTTTCTTTTGGCATGCCAACCAACAACCTCTTAACATCTTCCGATCTTCTTGAAATCCCGCCCAGAATAAAGATGTATACTTTTACATAGTTTTCTTTTCCGGTGGTTGTTTCAACCCATTTAACAAATTTTTCATATCTCTCTTTATCAAAATTTTTCGAGTCCATATGAAAGTCTGAAATGAATATACAATAAACACTTCTTTTCGCTTTTCTCGCTTCTCGTTTCAATGATACATCAGGCCAAATAATTCTTCTCGCCTTTATACCGTTAGGTGAAGAATCGCAAAGAACTGCAATCACATCATTCTCAAGTAGGTTTTCAAATTCAGATTTGTCTTTAAAATAAACGGTCGTGTTCCCTGTTAAATCCTCCACTATAGCAGATTTCTCAATTTGATCCTTCTCCATCACCATACAAATTATAACAAATTGTTTTTGTTTCTGTATTTTATTTATTGACAAGAGTTTAGCAGAATCGACTCTGCTCATGAGCAGTTGTTTCTTTCTTGTATAAATATCCGCAAATTCATTGGAATAATCGGATATAGAAATTTTCTCTTTTTCATGACCAATATAAAATTTCTTTATAATTTTTATAGTTGATTCTTTCTCCTTCAATATGGTTTTCACAAAACTCAAGGTTATTATAGATGGTTGGGGTTTGGTTGCTTTGGTTTTTTGTATGAACTCGTTGGTCTTTTCTGGGTTTGTTATAAAATAATCCAGAGTAGACGTGTCTATCTGGTACCCTTCTTTTAGAAGCCTCACTACTATTTCCTCTTTCTTCATTACAACCACCTGGCTCCCAGCAGCCGAGTAAATGAGACGACTGCCCACAACATCCCAATTGGTTTATATCATCGTTTCAAAGTATAAACAACAAGACCAGTTTCCCCAGTTTTTTTAGAGTGTGGTAGTGGTATTGGTTTAATATGGTTCGTTTCCACCAACTCTCTAACGTACTTTTGTACTGTGTTCCAACTCGTTTGTATCTCTAATTCTTCGGCCATAAGCCTGCACAAAGCAGATGTTGTTAAAGGTACAGCTGATTTTTCTAGGGTTGTGAGAATTGCTCTTAGCATATCGGATCTTTTGCTGGGTCTTCCTCTTTTCATATATTTTCTATGAATAGTTACAAAAATAAGTTTTTGTAAACATTCCTATCAAACTTCGATTAAGCTGTCAGTAAATTTTGTTATAGTTGGTATATATGTTAATAATAAAAAATATAATTTATATTATATTATAACATTGTTATATTATTAATTTATTAATTTATTAATTTATTAATTTACAGAAATATGGAACATTGTAAGGATTCTTTGCTGACAGGCTCCCCAACATTTTATACAAAATATCAGATTATTTTGTTGGAGAGTTCATAAAATATGGTTGGAGAGTTCAAATATATTAGTTGGAAACATCATAGAAATAAATCGATTTGTAACACAACTCCTTTATTAGTTGTTAAAAATTGTTGGAAATTAACAAAATTCTTAGAATAAGACGCCATTGTTATAATTACACTTTAAAACTTAAACGAACTTCTTAATCCATGTATCACAAAAAATTTCATTATAACCGCTCGGACAATCTTCTCCTTTTCCCGAACAGGCCCATAGTTGGTTGGGTTGCTTTTCTTGATTTTTTCCAAGAAACCGCATTTTACAAGATTGGATAGGCGCTTCCTGAGTGCTTCACTCCCAACCTTTAAACGATTCGAATCCTTCAACTCTTGATAAAGAATAGGGAAACAGTATGGTTGTGTATCAAAGGGGAAATCTCTGCCAGTTATATAAAACTTTCTTAATATTTGCACATCCCAAAAATCCATCTTCTCAGCCAGGAGCAAGACAGTCTTTTCAAAATCATCTTTTAACATCGAGGTGTTTTCAACCATCATTAGCGCTTTCATCCAACCACTTAGTTTATTAAATATACCAGTCTACAATATTTTAAAATTGGTAATTAACAATTAAGGCGTTGAATATAAAAAATGTTATTGGTAGCACAGACACTATATTAAATTAACTATTTTTGCGGATACGTTTGAGCTAGATATATCTATATCTATCACTCCACAATAACCCTCAGGGAACCTACCAGCGTTCACTATTTTAGTGTGGTCTATAGTATCTACACCACGCGCTTCGTGGATATGGGCGCAGATCGCAACGTTTGGTTGCAACTCCTCAATAATTTTTCTTACCACTTTGGACCCAACATGGGCACCAGAACTTATTCTGTCCAACTTTGTATTATATGGCGGGTTGTGTGTGACCTGCACCTTTATTTTAGCGTTTTTAACTCTTTCGTAAGCTTTCCTAAGGCCAGCTTCTAGTTCTTCTTCTTCAGGTTCGAGTGGGGTGCCAAAGGGCGTTTTTGCGCCACCGAACCCGTAAAATCCAACATCACCTAAAATTTTGCCGCTGCCATGTATACTAATACCCCGCTCTTCTAAGAGAGGAACTATGTCTTTATCATGATTGCCTGGTATTGCTAGAATTGGTACGTTTAGAGCAATTAATTCCTCTAAAACAACTTTGGACACATCAATCCATGTGAACCCCCTTATAGTTATTCCAATATCTATAAAATCCCCCGAGAAAACAATTACATCAGGGCTCAGTGACTTGACCCTATCTAAAAACTGTATAAGATTTTCAATATCGTTGTGCACATCACCAACAACAATTATTCTCATTCAAACTACACCTCTAATATAACATATATCCAACCTTTAATTTTAAAAACCATAGATTTAATTATGACGCAAGCAAAAAAACGTGGATATAGAGTAGAAAGGAAAATACGCATGATGTTTGAGAAGCACGGTTGGAAAACAATACGTGCAGGCGCGAGCCTTGGAGAAGCGGATATAGTCTGCATCAAGGTCGGTACGTGCATACTTCTTCAGGTCAAATCAACGAAGAAGAAGAAGTTTTATTACTATGATTATATGAAACCGAGATTAGAAGGATTTCCGTTTTTTATTGTGGTGGATTTCGGGTATGGAAAAATACGAATAAGTAACCCGAAAAAAACATTGGAACCGACTGAAGGTGTCGATCTGAATGTGTTCTTGAGGGACCCAAATCCGCGATGAGAGCACTTAAAAAATGAAAGATTCAGATAAATTTAAACAACTCCACTACTAATGTTTATTTGAGGTGAAGATTTAAGATGTCGATGTCTGTAAAAGAAATAATGTCTAAACCAGCGGTGACTATCAGTTACAATGAAACAGCTAAAGCCGCAGGTCAAATGATGCGTAAAAAAAGAATAGGGTTTCTAGTAGTGACAAAAAGAAGCAAGGTAATTGGTATACTATCTGATGCTGATTTAATTAACAAAGTTATTGTTGGAGGGGTCTCAGCTCAGAAAACGAAAATAAGAGATTTGATGAGCAAACCACTGATAACTATATCCCCAGAGGAAGATGTGCTCGAAGCGGTTAAAAAAATAAAGAAAAACAACATTCATAGAATGCCAGTTATTAAGAAAGGAAAGGTTGTCGGCGTAATCTCACTTACAGACATAGCTAGAAGCTCGCCTGAAATGCATTACCTTTTAGAATACAGGCGAGAGATGAAAAAACACCCGATTGTTATAAAAGAGGAGAGAACATCTGGTATGTGCGATTCTTGTGGTAACTATTCTGGTCATCTTGAAAAAATAATAGATGGGAGATGGATGTGTGAAACTTGCCGAGATGAGACTGAAGAATGACGATTAACTTAAAATCTGCGGGATTAGATTATCAACAAAAAGTTATAACAATAGCAAGTAAAGACCCAATTTTTTGTAAAGATTCAGATACGATTAATAGTGTTGTTGATAGAATTGTCTCGAGCGGCCATAGAAGAATACCAATAGTTTCTAGAAGAGGCGCGATAGTTGGAATTATAACAAAGTCTGATATATTAGACGCATTTCTGAGAAAGGAGAATTTTAGTAACAAAATTTCAGAGATAATGACTCGCGATCCAATTCTATGCGGATCAAACGAAACTCTACAATATGCTCTTCAAAAATTCAAGCTATCACGTCGTGGAGGGTTCCCAATAACTGACGGTAAAAAACTCATCGGTATGTTGAGCGAACGAGATTTTGTAAAGCAGTTTTTAGGCACGGATATTGGTATTAAAGTCGAGGATGTTATGACAAGGAAACCGCTTATAATACAGTCAAACATATCTGTGTACGATTGTTTGAAAATTATGGTTAATACACGATATCGGAGGTTGCCGGTCGTATCAGATGGGGAACTTGTAGGAATTGTAACATCTGAGGATTTGTTGAGATACATCTATGATAATAAATACAGATTCGAGGATCTGGATGAGCCATTGGAAAAAGTTATGATCAAAGACGTATTTACTGTTCAGAAAGCGGATGACATTTCGGTCGCAATAAAAATCATGGAAACAAAAGGCATTGGCGGCTTGCTCGTCGTCGCCGCTGATAAAAAACTCGAAGGTATAATCACCGAGCGCGACATATTAGAGAAGATTGAAAACATCTAACAACACGATCATTTATTTATTCAATCTGAACATGTTCATGCATCCAACAATTTGGCTTCATGAACAACAGTATACATAGGACCAGTTCGATTAAGGACACTTCTTATCAGGTCTATGGAATTCACGACGAATTTTAAATTTTCTTCTAATCGGATTTCCTTAACCCCTGTAACGACCTCTTCTTTATTTGAAACGCTTCTAACACGACAAAGAGTGATGTGAGGAGGGTTCATACGACCTCCTATTTTTTCTTTTATATTTGAAGAGATAGTTTTTAATACTCTGGACGAGTCTAATATTTCTAAAACAATAACACGAATATATTTCTCATTTGGAATAAGTCTAATGCCACCAACAACTACTTCAAATTTCGGTCGGGCATTGCATATTTCTGATAGAGAGACCTGTATATTTTTTGCTTCACTTTCCTCCACATCACCTAAAAACGAGAGGCACACATGAATATTATCAGACCCTACCATTTTACAGACCATTGGCAATTTTTCTAGAGCCGACTGTAAACTTACAACGTAGTTCTTGATTCTTTCAGGCACCCAGAAGCCTATGAAAGCCCTCATTCAAACACCTACCTTTTATTTATTTTTGCAAAGAGTTAAAAATAACAAATGTATAATAAATAGTAGGTGGTAAGTAATGGTTGAAAGTAGAATACGAGCAGCTGACATAGTAGGGAAAACAATTATAAGCGAAGAGACAGGAAGGAAATTCGGCATAGTGAACAATATAGATTTCATAACAGAAAGTGGGGAATTACTGAATCTTGTAGTTGACCAGTCTACAAAGCATTTGAGTGATTTAAACCTGAAGATCGACGACGAAGGAAGAGTACAAATTCCATTCAGCGCAGTAAAAAGTATAGGGGACTTTGTGATAGTCAGTGAAAACGAATTGATTTAAATTCTTTGCATTGTTTTATCTACTACTCACTGTCTATTCGAATTTAATATTCACATCCAGGTAATCTCAGCTTCATCGGTTTTCCATTTTTGATCAATCCCACTTTTTTCTAAACTTGTTTTCTGCCCAGATTTGTAAGCAAGCATACCAGCCCATGCAATCATTGTTCCATTATCACCAGAGTATTTTATGTCAACCACAAAAAGTTTAGCACCTCGTTCTTCGCACATGATTCGGAGCATATCTTGCAATCTTTTGTTCGCTGCAACACCACCTACAAGCAAGACTTCATTTTTTCCAGTGTGCGCAAGCGCACGTTCGGTAACTTCAGTTAACATAGCAAAGCATGTTTCCTGCAAACTATAACAAACATCTTCTGGTCTGGCACCAGCTTTGATATTTTTTATCGCTTCTGTTACTATTCCAGAAAAACTCAGATCCATACCTTTTACACTATAAGGAAGTTCAATATACTTTCCATTAACAGCCCGTTTTTCTATTTCCGGTCCGCCAGGGGATTTCAAATCCAACTCACGAGCAACTGTATCAAACACGTTTCCAACCGCTATGTCCTGGGTCTCCCCAAATATTCTGTAACGGCCTTCAGCAAAAGAAATTACTTGCGTGTTTCCCCCGGACAGGTAAAGAACAACCGGGTCTTTCGAGCCTGCCGTAAGCCTGCCTATTTCTATATGTGCCACTGGATGATTAACAGCAACCAAATCTATATTGTTTGAGGTCGAGAGATATCTAGCGATTGAAGCGCCAACATGCAAACATGGCGGCAGACCAGGGCCTTGTGAAAATGCGATCAGTTTTACATTACTTGGATTTATTTTAGCATGCTGTAGTGCAGATTTTATAACCACTGATGCATTCTTTGTATGATGTTCACTCGCATCTCTAGGCAGAATACCCTTACCTTTCTCAGGTCTATACATCATGCGTTCATCTGCAAGAATATTACCATTTTCATCAACGATTCCAACACCGAAAGTGTGGGCAGTAGATTCTATACCCAAACAGATTAATTCGTTGTCCATGGCTTCATCATCTCATCGGAACTGTCCATAAATAACTTCTTTGAGTTAAAAAACAATAAATAGTTTCACAAGCTTTAATTGACATAGGTTTATTGGTATAGGTTTTAATCGAAGTAGATTCTTATGCACATTTCAGAACTATCAAAGTACAAAATCCCAAAGCAATTTATCGAAAAATTCAAAGAAGAAAAAATAGGTAAACTGTACCCACCGCAAGAAGATGCAATAAAATGTGGCTTATTCGAAAGCAAAAACATAGTGCTTTCCGTTCCTACTGCAGCCGGTAAGACATTTACAGCAACATTAGCAACGATTAATAAATTATCCAACTTCCCAGTTAAGGTCGTGTACATAGTTCCACTTGTTGCTCTTGCAAATGAAAAATATAATTATTACAAAAAACTTTTTGGCGATAAATGGCGAGTCGCAATTTCAGTTGGCAATTTCGACTCCGGAGACCAATGGCTTGCAAAATACGATTTCATAGTTTGCACTACAGAAAAGCTGGATTCTCTGATTAGACATGGTGCAGGTTGGATCAACGAAATTGGATTAATAATAGTGGATGAGGTTCACATGCTAAATGATATTTCACGCGGTCCGACTCTCGAGGTTTTGATAACACGATTAAAAGAAATTGTCCCACATGCTCAGATTCTAGCGCTATCAGCAACTATAAACAACTCGGATGAGCTCGCTGATTGGTTGGGCGCTGAGCTTGTCGTAAGCGATTTTCGGCCAGTAAAACTTTATGAAGGAGTTTCATTCGGAGACAAAATCCATTTTTTGGATAAAGAAGATTATGGTATAAACGGAGTAGAGCAAGAGAATTCTATTCTTGAAAATACATTGAAGTTGAGAAAGCAGGCTTTATTTTTCGTATCGTCAAGGCGAAATGCAGAAGGCCTTGCGGAAAAACTAATGAAAACAACTCGTCAAAAATTGACTAAAATTGAGCGCGAAGAATTAGCTAAACTATCTCAGAATACATTGAACGTTTTAGAAGTACCTACGAGACAGTGTAAAAAACTTGCGAACTGCATTAAATACGGCTCTGCCTTTCATCACGCAGGACTTCTCAGAAAACAGAAACAGCTTATAGAAGAAGGTTTTCGGAAAGGCTTGATAAAATCTATATCTGCTACACCCACGCTCGCAATGGGCGTAAATCTCCCAGCATTTCGCGTGGTCATACGGGACTCGAAAAGATATTACCGAGGCATAGGAGCGTCGTATATACCGGTTCTAGAATATAAACAATTTGTCGGCCGCGCTGGCAGACCTCAGTATGACAAATTTGGCGAATCAATATTAGTCGCAAAAACAGAGTATGACGCTAGCGAGCTTGTAGACCGTTTTATTATGGGCGAACCTGAAAAAATAAAATCAAAGCTAGCAGTCGAGCCTGTTCTTCGTATGCATACACTCGCACTTATATCAAGTGGGTTTGCAAAAACAGAGCAAGCTTTACTGGATTTTTTCTCAAAAACTTTTTACGCATATCAGTACGGCGAGATTTCAATAATCGAAAGTAAACTTTTAGAAATTTTGGATTCTCTTAAAAACTGGAAATTTATTTCTGAAAATCCCGGGAAGCTACAACCTACGAGAATAGGCAGACGTGTCACTGAGCTCTATTTAGATCCGCTCACTGCACACGACTTCATACAATCGCTCAAACCACATAAATCAAGAATATACCCGTTCGGTATAACCCAACTCATATCCAATACAATTGAAATGTCACCACTACTTTCTATAAGGTCAGGTGATTTTTCAGAGTTGGATAACTTAATTGCAGAACGAGAACATATGTTTCTGCAGCATATACCGCAGCAATGGGATATCGCGTTTGATCGTTTTCTGCAAAGCGTTAAAACAGCAATGTTCTTCGAGGCTTGGATCAATGAAAAAACAGAGGATCAGATATTAAGCAAGTTCAGAGTTGCACCAGGTGAATTGCGAGGTAGGTTGCATATAGCAGACTGGCTGATTTATTCTTTACAAGAACTTGCGCTGCTTCTTGGAGCAAAAGAAATATTGAAACACATACGGAAAGCCAGAGCGAGACTAAAATATGGTGTTCGGGAAGATTTAATACCTCTAGTAAGATTGAAATCCATTGGCCGTATCAGAGCGCGAAAACTCTATAATGCAGGACTTAAAAGCATCGCAGACCTACGAAAGATTCCTTTACAAAGTCTGTCAAGAGTAATCGGACCAAATATATCTTATGCGATAAAAGAGCAGCTTGGCGAGAAACCAACAAAACCTCGTGCCCATCAAACAAAACAATTCAATTTAGAAAAATTCTGACCGTTGTGGATGGGATTGTTGGGATTTGAACCCAAGTCTTAGCCTCCCGAAGGCTAGATCCTTTTGGCGGTGCATTTGCACCTAGACCAAACTAGACGACAACCCCAAATATAAAGTTTAACTATTATTTCACTTCTAAAGTTATTTTTACTTCTGTTTTCGGGTCTTTTAGACTTTCTTTCATAGATTTGCTAAATTCATTTGCTGATTTATCTGCTAGTATGGCTACGGTTTTTCCATCAATAAAATCCGATTTTCTAATAACAAGTTCATTTGCATCAGTAAGTTTGAGTGCAGGCGAACCGTATGCAATTATATTCTCAACTATGTCACCAGCTTCTATTGTTATTTCCATCTTAGTCGCACTTTTCGCTGCTGTCTTTAAAGCATCACTCAAGTCCTTGCACGCTTTATCTGCACGTACGGCAATTACACTATCCTCGCCCTTCGGATTTTTATTTCTTGTAATCTCAAAGCAACTCTCATCTCTAGCAAGGATATTTTCATGCCCGTATGCAGTTATTACTGCCTGTCCTGATACTTTACCACGCAATAGTTTCCATCCTTTTTCTGTTGGCACGTATGCACCACCCTCCATATGGTGTATCAATCCTTTCGATTCTAGGGTTGTGAAAACTGAGTGTACCATATCCGGGGTTATTTCAGGTTCAGCTCCGGTCGGGGTTTCTGGCCTTTGGTCTTCTTTCACATCTTCCATAATTCCACCTATGTACACCTACTATCCTTACATTTAAAGTTTTACTTGTATAAATAAAAAACTATGAAAGCATCGATCGTAACAACAGTTATTGGCTGTTTTGGTGTGAGCGAAGACAATAATATTATTGCCTATATTAAATTCCAGAAGGACCCACAAATAATTGCAGAAAAGATTCAAGCATCTGAAACGGAAAAAATTCCTGAAGAGCGCGAGATCGAGGACAAACTCAAGAAAAAAGGATTTACAGAGATAAAGAAAACCAGTAACGAATTCATAAGAACCAATCTCAGAGCGTTGGCCATAGAGAAAAAATTTGTCAAGAGCCAAGCAGAACTAAACAAGCTGATTAGTAAAGTCAACATAGAATTAACGAAAATAAAAATAAAGAAAGCAGTTGGTAGAGATGCGCTAATAATGCAAGTAAGCGGCGCAATCGAGGAGCTTGACAAGTCTATAAACATCCTTGTCGAACGCTTGCGTGAATGGTATGGTCTTCATTTCCCAGAAATGGACAGAATTATAGAAAAGCATGAGAAATTTGCAGAGATAATAGAAAAGTTTGGGTCCAGGGAGGCAATAGAGCATCCAGAACTTTCACAATTTAGAGAAAAGAGCATGGGTATTGATTTAAACAAAGCGGACGTTAAGATTGTACAAAACTTTGCGAAAGATGTACTTGAACTTTATAAATTGCGTGAGGAGCTTTCAAAATATTCTGAAGATTTATTAAAAAAAGTCGCGCCGAACCTGGAAGAACTGGCAGGTCCGATGCTTGCTGCAAAACTCATTTCTCTGGCGGGCGGTCTTGAAAAGCTTGCGCGCATGCCCTCAAGTACAATACAGCTTTTAGGAGCAGAAAAGGCGTTGTTTAGACATCTTCACGGCAGAGGGAAAAGTCCGAAGCATGGTGTTATTATTGTGCACCAATATATACAGAAATCTCCTTTGGAACATAGAGGTAAAATTGCACGGTTGATTTCATCAAAGTTATCGATAGCCGCTAAGATAGATTTTTATTCTAAGACCAACAGAGCAAAAGAAATGAAAAAAGAGTTAGAAAAAAAGATTAGAGAAATCAAGTCTAAATAGATCGAGCTTAAATTGAGAACTATGAAAATAAACCCTCATAAAAAATTTGAAGGAATTTTTTTAGTTAATGGAAAACTAGCGACCGTTAGTTTACGTCCTGGTACAACTGTTTATGGAGAACGACTGGTTAAATCTGGAAAGAAAGAATATAGGATTTGGGATTTCTATAGGAGCAAACCAGCAACCGCAATTAAAAAAGGATTGAAAGAGTTCCCTTTAAAAAAAGGGATGTCTGTTCTTTACCTTGGAATTGCTTCTGGCACTACGGCGTCCCACTTTTCAGACATAGTTGGTAAAGATGGATTAATTTATGGTGTAGAGATTGCAGAACGTGTGTTGCGTGAACTAATAATACATGCAGAAAGAAGAGGAAATATCGTGCCAATTTTAGCGGATGCGAGAAAACCAGAAAGCTATGAAAATATTGTTTTTGGTAAAGTGGATTTAATCTACGAAGACGTTGCAAGTAAGGACCAAATACCGATTCTAATTCGAAACGCCGAGAAATTTTTAAAATCCCGAGGATACGCTCTAATTGCAATAAAAAGCCAATCAATTGATGTCACGAAAAAACCGAGGGAAATTTATAAAAAATGTTTGACAGAACTTGAAAAACATTTTGATATTCTAGATAAGGTTGAGCTTGACCCATTTGAGAAAATGCACTTGTTTGTTGTGATGAAGCGTAGAAATTAAGTGAGTGAATGGGATAAGGACTCTAATTAAATCAGCTTGAATCCTCTGTCGGGTTTATCCTTTCCCAAATCACCTCCTTTCCAACCCAGAAATTAAAGAAAAGAAAAAAACTATGCTTCGCATAACGCTCTTTTCTGGCCAAGACTGGAACTGCTAGACGCTTGAATAAACCTTCCTCTCATAGATGATATCAAACCACTTTTTTCATCAAACCTTATGTCTAATATTTCTAGCACAATATCACCTGTTTTATTGAGTTATCGATATTACACCAGGTCTATAATACATTCCACTTTCAAATCTCAACAAATTCTTCTGGCCATTCGGCAAAATATGACTGTATTCAAGGAAACTCCTTCCACAATTTCTACAGAATATTCTTTTGTTGCCGAAACCGTCAACAAAACGCATCGTCCTATGCGACTTGCAACGTAAACACTTCATCTAACACATCTCCTAAGAAGAGTTTGTCTTTTAAAGTATACACTCCCTTCGAAGGGGGTCAGTTCCGATGAGAGTCCTGCTGATAGTGATGATAAATTAAGTAAGATTAGAAACATTAGAAATTATACAATTTTTGAACTTTTCAAAATCAGATGTCCTAATAGAACCACCAGCAGCATGCCTATGTCCGCCCCCACCTAATGTACAACATTTTTCCATCAATTTTCCTAAGTGAATTTTGCCACTTTGATATCTCGAGTGGACTTTAAAATTCTCTCCACGTCTTTCAAGCAAGATTATAAATTTGTCCTCGTTTTCAAAACTAATATCGTTTAAGAGTGCTGAACCCATTCTTTTGAGAGTTGGAGTTATTACAGAGATAATTATGTTGTCAATTTTTTCAGCTTTGTTCCAAAATTCTTTTTCCACACCATTATACGCTTTTTCGAATTTACTATAGGCAGAAATGACTTTAGGATTTGATTTTAGTTTAGACAAGTTTTCAGATTCTATAAGAATCTCAATTACATTTCTAGCTTCTATTATAATCGTTCCATAAACCATTTTAGAAACTTTCCAAAAATCCGTTTTAATTACATCTTTCTTCTTTTCAACATGCACCCATTTTTCCAAAAGATCCTTACAATCTTCAAATGCATAATCGCCTATTGTGCCAAGCACCGCCAACCATTCTAAATCTTTTAAATCAACGATCGAAGACAAAAATTTATATACGATATAACTGGTAGGCTGGTATATCTCTTCATTTTCAAATCTCGGATTTATGTAAACTATTTTATCTGCATTCAAATCCACCCTCAAGGAGTGATGATCTATTATAAGAGTTTGGCCTTCAAAATTTTCGAACTCTTTTTTAAGGTAAGAAACGTCAACATCGAGTATAATTATTTTATTGTAACTCTTGACATCCTCACTTTTAACTAAATTTTCTATTTCTTCATTTGCAGCAGCGGTTATCTCTATCTTTATATTTTTATCAATGCGCTTCAACCCAGCAAGAAAAATGGCTCCAGAGCAATAACCATCTACATCTGTGTGATGAATTAAAAGAACATTTTCCGAAGGATTTATGCTTTCAATAAAACCCTTTCCTTTTTCAAACAAATCATTTAGATTTCTTTTCTTTGGACTTTTGCTCAGACGATTTTTGGATTTCAGAGCCTTCACCTAATTTTTTTAATGTTTCTTCGTCCAACAAAACCAACTGGACTGGTTGTTGTGCACCACCACTCATTCTAAATTCTATTATAGATGCCATATTATCCAGATGATGAAAAATAAGAGCTTCGAAATTTCTTGGAGGTGTTGGACCGCTTTCTCCAAAATGTGAGGCAACTATATGTATGATGTCTTCTGGAAATCCCCGATGATAAAGTTCGGCAACAGCGAGCATCGTATGATCAAGCATTATACCTGTGTGTTCCAATCCCTGTGGTCCTCTCTTCCACTCAAAAACTTTCATTACATCATGCATGATAGCGGCTGCAATAAGATTATCGCGGTTCAAAGGTAACCCATAAGTTTTTTCAAAAACGTCTGCTGTATTTTCACACAACCCCACTACAGCTATAGTATGCTTTAATACAGTTCTCTCAACCGTAGAAGAGCCACCAGGGCCACCAACTGTAAACATTGAGGCAGCGTCTTCGATAGGCATTTTCGGATATTTGGAGAAGTCTTTGTTTGAAAGCTTCAAATCTTTTAGAAAACTGACTACAATTTTTCTTAATTTTTCATTCTTTATTTTTTTGGATAATTCGATCAGTTTCTTCATTCTAATTCACTACTACTTAATTCACTGTTATTTCTTCTCCATTCATACGCATTTAAACATTTCTTTTATTTAAATTTCTATCCAAACAATGCTCCCAACCCAGCCGCTGCTTCTTCAGCCTTCTTACTTTTGTCCTCTTCAGCCTCCTCTTCTTTCTTCGCTTCAGCTGCAGGTGCAGCAACAGCTATAGCCGATTGCTGTATAGCCTCTTCTATATTAACACCTTCCATACTCGCGACCAATGCTTTTACTTTTGCATCGTCAGGGCTGATTCCGGCTCCCTGAAGGACTTTTTTAATATTTTCTTCGTTTATTGGCTGTTTTGCAGAATGCAACAGCAGAGCTGAATATACATATTCCATTATTTCACACCTCCGTTTTTAGTTGCCGTTTCTTTTTCTTTTTCACTTGTTTCTTTTGTGCTTTCCTCTTTTTGCTTTTGTGATTTCTTTTCAATCCCAGCCAAACCACTAATGGCTTTTGCAGCTTGATTAGCTTTGGCTAACAAATGTTTTATATTTTCTTTTACTGGGAACACAATAGACACGGATAAATTCAATGCGTTGTTGAAAGCTTGGGACAACATCTGCGGATATTCTGTTGTCAGTATCAAAACATCTTTAGTATAAATATCTCCGCTCGCATACACGGCAACAATATTCAATAAAACCTCCATGGGCTCTATTTTTAATTTTCTTAATGCGTTGGCCTTTACCGCAGATATAGTTTCACCTTCTTTTACAACGCATGCATCTTTTTTTACCACAATCTTACCACTCTCTATACTTGCCGGCACACCTGCTTGCTGCAGCTCGCTTATTGCCGGGCCAGCCATCAGGCTCGTCGGACCTGCAGACACCCATATATCCTCTTTTGCAATATCACCCTCTTTTGCAAATGTTTTGGATCGTAGCTTGTTCACAAGTGTGTATAGTCTGAAAGTCTCTATATCAGTGAGAATAATGGCGGGCTGTTTTGGCATAAAAGCTTCTATATCTTTTATCTTTTCCTTTTTCGCGCCATCAATTGCGAATTTTAAAATAATATTTTTAACCATTTTTATTTTAGCCTTTCCTCTCAAACTTTTTCGTATCTCTTGTAATTGTTTGCTAGGCATTTTGTGCATATCTATCAACCCTATAACCGGAGTTTTTTCTATCTCTTCCCGAAGCATTTCAACTGCTTTTAATTTTTCTTCCTTTACCATCAATATCACCCTTTGCTATCATCGCCTATAACTCTATCTTAACAGGCCTTCCCATCGTAAGCTTTATCAAAACTTTATTTATATTGTTTCTCCCTTTCGGAAGTCTCTTTTCCAAAAACTTCAATACAACATCTATATTTTCAGCAATATCTTCATCCTTCATGCTCTCAATCCCAACAATACACTGAATTACAGGCGAGTCTTTTACTCTGATTCGGACACTTTTTTTATGTTTTTCCACTGTTTCTTTTAGATTCCCAGCAACGATACTCGGCATTTTTCCGCGAGGTGCGAGTACACGTCCCAGACTCTTACCGATGACTGGCATCAATTTAGGTTCAGATAAAAAGAAATCTGTGATTCTGGAAAGTTTCTTTAACTCTCTTTTATCTTTTGCCAATCCATCTATGTCGCTAGAACCATATGTTTGACAATCAACGTCTTTCACACTATCTGCAAAAAGAACAACTTTGGCGTCTTTGCCACGGCCATTGGGGAGAACAAAAGGTTCATTTATTTTATTCTCGGATTTTTTAGTATCTATAAGTTTAAGGTTGACTATCAGATCAAAACTCTGCGAGAAATTGCGCTTCTTCAAACCGGTTCTAGCTTCTTTGACAGCTTTGAGTGTATTTTCATTCATCTTTATTCCCTCCTGCCGCAGCAGTAAAGCGGGTTATTGTAAGAGTTATTTGTTTGCATAGACTTAAAAATATTATGGAAAGAAGGCATATTTACAGATTTTTGGAATTTTTATTGGTTGGGTTTATTATGGGAATTGCTGAAGATCTTATAGCAATACATTTCGCAACCGATGCGACCATAACTATGGAAGTTATAGTTGTAGCGGCTTTGGTAGCACTCCCATTTGCAGTATTCAGCGAGCTAATAGTAGATTGGAAACATATAAAATTCGTTCACAGGGGAGTAAACAACGTTAAAAGCGTTGTAAAGAAGAGCCACTTGTTAACGAAGTAATTCATCCCATTTACCTTCATCTATTTCTTTCAAGACTTCTTTCGCACTTTTTTCTTCAACCTGTATGCCTGTCATACTTCCAGCAGTGCCGACAACCTGCTTCACCGCTGATTTTAGATCTTTGACCAACATCTCATTGATTTTCATTTTTGCGATTTTTACACATTGTTCCATTGTGATACTGCCTAAAACAGTCTTACCAGCAGTAGTATCCTCTTCAGTAAGTTTTGCCTTTTCGATACCGATTTCTTTCTTTATCATGCTCGAGACTGGCGGGATGCCGACTTCTACGTCTACACTTTTGGTATCCTTATCAATTATTATTTTTACTGGTACTTGCATACCCTTGTAAGCCGCTGTCTGCTCGTTAACTTTCTTGAAAACATTGCCTATGTTCAGCTTGTACGCCGAAAGTTTTTGTGCCGAGCTAGGGTCCGGATTGGCTTTTCCGCCTTCTACAAGCAGTTCTATGACTTCTTTCTCTGGCATTATCAAACAACTCGATTTTTCCTATCGTCTTTTCAGAGAATTAAATTTTAATATTTTTATCTTTGTCTCTTCGCACGTTCTAAAAGTTTGACGAACTCAACACTTACGGTTATTGGTATAGGTATGGCAACATCTAGAAGCTCTATTGTAACTTCCCTTTTTGTTTTATCATATCTCGTGACTTTGCCACGCTCTCCTTTGAACGGACCACCAATAACTTCTATAATATCTTTGAAATCCAAATCAATTTTGACTTTTTCAGGCTGTAAGAATCGTCTTATCTGTTCTATATCTACAGGCTTTTTAATGATGCCCCGAATGTGGGGAACCATTTGTAATGCCTTTTCAATATCTTCCAATTCACCTTCGACAAATATGTACCCTCTTATCTCTTCGGGATGGACAATTGAAAAAATGTTTAAATTTCCAGTTTTTGATTTAGAAGCCATATAATCTGCTACTATATTTTCCCTTCCAACAACCGTTTTTACAGTGTATATCATTTATTCACACTCCATTCATTCTATTACCCCAAAAAGAGCACAGATATCAAATAAACTAAAAATCCTACAAGACCAACTATTATCAACCCTATCATACATATCTTCATTGAGCTTGAATAATCGCTAAATTCAGGCTTCTTTGCGATTTTTAGTACACGCAAATAATTTCTCAGTTTTCCACGAATATTAAGATTCATCGCGTCCACACCGATCTTTTAAATGATTTTTTAAATATTAATATCACTCTAGAAATTCGACACCTAAAAATTGTTCTATATCTTTTTTAGCTTTTCTGGTCCATGGCTTTCCCGGTCCGAATATCTGAGGGGATTTAACACCGGTGACTATAAGCAACGCACGAACGCGATCGCCCAAATCTTCAGAGATCTGAGCACCCCAAATAATTTTCGCGTCTGGTGAGAGTCGCGCGGAAACAGCTTCTACTATTTGTTGGGCCTCTCTTATAGTTACACTATTACCGCCAGTCACGTTTATGAGTGCTCCTGATGCACCCTCTATATCGATTGTAATTAATGGGTTGTTGAGCGCCCGCTCAACTGCTTCAAATGCACGGTTTTCACTATCGCTTTCCCCGACTCCTATCATTGCCAGGCCGCCTTGTCCCATCACAGTTCGAACATCTGCAAAATCAAGATTAACAAGGCCCGGTTTTGTCACAAGCTCGGCGATACCTTTAACAGAATTCACAAGAATCTCATCAGCGATTTTGAATGCAGTTAATATACTTACATCCGGAACAATCTCAAGGAGCCTATCATTAGGAATGACAATCAACGTATCTACCACACCTTCGAGATTTTTTAGACCCTCTTTCGCATTGCTCATCCTTTGTTTCCCTTCCATTGTGAAAGGTAGGGTAACAATTGCAACTGTGAGCGCACCAATCTTTTTGGCTATGTCCGCAACTATCGGTATACTGCCTGTGCCTGTACCCCCGCCTAGACCACATGTCAAAAAAACCATGTCAGCTCCACGTAGAGCATTTTTAATTTCTTCTTTCGACTCCCTTGCTGCTTCCATACCCAATGTCGGGTTTGCGCCAGCGCCAAGGCCTCCAGTTACTTCCTTACCAATTAAAATTTTAACATCAGCATCAGTGTATAAAAGATCCTGCGCATCTGTATTGATCGCAATGCTTTCAGCGCCTGTTATACCAACCTCCATAAGCCTGGTTACAGTATTACCGCCAGCACCCCCACAACCAACAACCTTTATTTGAGTTCGTCTAGTTTCTAAAATGGTTCTAAGCTTCTCATCCTCTTCACTTTCTTCTACAAATCCTTTTCTGGCTTTTCTTTTTACCATTTGTCTAATACCCATAGAATCTCCTGTGTCCATAAAATCTTCTAATACCTACTGTCTTATAATTAATTAAAATTCTCAAATATTTATTTCTCGGTTTTTGGTTTATTTTTGGCAATGCCGCTAGTTTCTTTAGACCGAAGCGTTTCGGCCTTCTCAAAGACCTCAACAAACTTCACTTTACCAATTCCGCACCATTTGATAACGGCATCTGAAATCATTTTCTTCACAGGTCTCACTACATCGACATCTTTTTTAATTTTTATCTCAGCTTCTTCGTTTTTGCAGATAACATCAACATCGTCTATTCCTGTAAAATATTTTACAATTGATTTAACTTTTTCGGGGACCTCTTTCACTAGTGACTTTATCTCAATTTCATATTCAAGCGTCTTTCCAGCAAGCGGATGGTTAAAGTCAACTTTTACCCTGCCACCGCTCACGCTCACTATTCGTCCTTTCAAATTACCAATATTCACAACAGCACCCGGCGAAGGATCCAGCTTCTGCTCTTTGAATTTTCCCAATGGTATGGTTCTGATCAACTTATCTTTTCTCTCTCCAAAGGCTTTTGCCGGCGGAATGTCAACTTCTTTCTTTTCGCCAACCTTAGCATCTCTTAATGTTTCGTCAAGTCCTTTTATTATAAAATCTGCGCCAACAATAAGGACAACAGGATTGTAAGAAACTTTGGGATTGTATACATTCTCCTTCTTTGCAATTTCTTCTTTTGTCAGATCGAAAATTTTTCCAGTATCCTTTATTCTGCCAACATAATCAACTTCTACAAAATCTCCAACTTTCATTATTACTACATCTCTGAGCATGCTTAAAAGTTTTATTTTCTTATGTCTCCTGTTACACCATGTCCGCCCACACGTTTTATCCCGCCACACATTCTGCAGAAACCGGTTTTAGAATCTACGCAGTTTGGACAGCACTTACTTCCACACGCCTTACATGTGTATAAAGCTAGAGCATGCCTACCACAACATGCGCAAATTCCACTAATGACCATTTTATCATCTTTTTCAATTCATGCGGGAGGTGGGATTCGAACCCACGAAGGCACTAAGCCACAGGGTTTCTTATTTAGCTTGGTTTTCATCATCTTTTCATCTGCGCTTAAGATGTATAATCTTAAGCCCTGCGCCATCGACCAGACTAGGCGACCCCCGCTTGTTTAACAGATAATTTTTTCTATATTTAAAACATACTTTTGAGAACAAGAAGCGATTATAACTAATGTTATTTAACTTTCTTCAACGCTTTTTTGAATTCTTCCATTTTACTTCCAAGAATTTTTGCTGCAATGAATACAATTTCCTCAGGCTTTAATCCACTGATTGACTCGACATTAAAAACAAACGTATCTTCCATTGGCGTGATTTGTATTTCATCTTTTTTACTTGCTTCGGTACATTGCATGCATAGGTTACAGTTTACAGGGTCTTTAACAACGAGTCTGCCATTATTGCTTTTGAAAACCCCTCTTGGGCAAATATCAACAAATTTTTCAAGATATTTTTTATCAATTTCATTTGTTTTTATTTTTGGCATGTTTTTGTAGCCAACAACCGCGGCTTTCCATTTTGCATGTTCTCTTCCTAGGCCTAGCTGAGCAGTTGCAACGAACTGCAATTCTTGATCCCCGAAGAGCTCGACTATAGCTATCTTCTCTATAGCAGTTTTTACGCTTTTATCCCCCGATTTCAAATTATCTGAATGGACCATTCTAGGACCTTTCTTCTTCAAACTTATTTTGACTTGACATCGACTGCATCCTTTGCCACCACATTTACATTCGCTCGGCAGGTTGTACGCCTTTCTATCATAGGTGAGTGGCACCTGCCCTAAGCGGTTTGCAAGGATTTCATCTGGCATAGCCGAACCATTTTTCTTAAAATCGACCCATTCTATTGCCATTGTAGGAACTTCTGAAATCATTATTCTCCTAAGAGAACCAGCAAACGATGTCTTTACCCCGCTTACTAAAAATTTAATTTTTGAATTGGTTTTTTCCAAAACTTCTATTTCCATAATACGCCACCCATTTTTGAGTTATATGTCCATTCTATTAATCGCCATTTGTACTAATCATTTTGTTTTAACACGAATTATAATTTAATCGGCACTATAATTATACTCTCCTTCCTCTGCGGCCGCCCTTCCTTCGCGTTACGTCATGTGGTATTGGAGTCACATCTTCAATCATACCAATTCTAAGCCCGCTTCGGGCCAAAGCCCTAATTGCAGCCTGCGCACCAGGCCCAGGGGATTTGTCGTGGTGACCTCCACGAGCACGCACAAGAATATGGACACCTGTTAATCCGTTTGAAAGCGCCTCTTCAGCTGCTTTTTTTGCGGCCTGCATAGCTGGGAATGGCCGTCCCTGCTCTCTATCTTTATCGGTCATCATACCGCCAGAGTATCTTGCAATGGTTTCAGCACCTGTCAGATCGGTAATGTGCACCATTGTATTATTCGACGTGCTAAATATGTTTGCTACTCCCCATCTTTCTTTTTTTCCAATTCTAGTTCGTTTTACACTTTGTCTTCTTTCCATAGTTTCAGCGTCTCTCCTCATTTTACCATCCCTTAATCGGCTTTTTATTCTTTTTGTACGGTCAGTGTCGTAGGTTTATTTGCGGCTTTAGTTACATCTGCTTTAGCTACAGGTTTAATTTTGCGTTTGACAACTTCTATTTTGTTCTCTTCAGTTTTCGGTATAAGATAACTTGGGTAACTTGCTTTTTTACCCCCAATTTTTACATGACCATGTACTATCATTTGTCTTGCCTCTTTCACCGTACTTGCAAGACCACGTTTAAAAACAATCGTCTGTAATCTGCGATCTAATATGTTTTCTACGCTTAAACTCAAAACATTGTCTAAACCAGTGCCCTTTTCCAAAATACCCAGTTTTGCTAACTTATCCATAAACTCTTTTTCAGTTTTTATATCCTTTGTTGCAGCCAATCGCCTTGCTAAACGCCTGTACTTTCTGAGCAAAGTTTCTGCATTCCAAATCTCACGTTTTCTCAAAAGTCCAAACGTCTTTTTTAATTCTTTATCTCTTTCAATCCTCGTTTTATCCCATATCATTTTGGGTCGCTTGTATTTCTTCTTCGACTTCCTCATCTCATCACTTGTTCACTGAATTTCTACTCCTCCTTCTCCTTCTTGGGCGCACCTGTTGCTAATCTGACAGACTTTCTGATTACCCCAACAGTTTTTCCACGCCTGAAGGAGCTTCTAGTTCTCTGGCCACGCACAGGTAGACCAAACATATGCCTGACACCTTTGTAATTTTTTTTGTCAATCATCCTTTGTATATCAAACTTTCTTGTTACATCAATATCCTGGCCTGAAACATGCGAGTCTTTACCACTTTCTATGCTCTTCCTTCTATTTAACAACCAAGAAGATACACCGATTTCTAACGGCTCTCTTATAGCCTTTTCAAGCTCCGCTATCTCACTTTCAGTAAAAGAACCAAGCTTTTTGTTCGGGTCGATTTTGGCTGTTTTGCATATAGCATTTGCAAATGAATGGCTAACTCCCTTAATTTTCAGTATTGCATGGGCTACATCTTTTTCCCCATCTAAATCTGTTCCAAGGACTCGAATTATCATTCGCATGCGATGTTTCTCTTTTGGTTTTTTCACATCCTTCTTTTTCTCTTCCTTGGTTTTTTCATATATCATATTAACACTTCAGTTTAGTATCTATAATAATCTATTTAAAGATTTTAAAAACTTTTAGGATTCAATACAATGGACCGACCGGGACTCGAACCCGGAGCCTCCACCATGCCAAGGTGGCGATCTTGGCAACTTTTTGATGAGACTTTTTCCAAAAGTTTCTACCATTGATCTATCGGCCCACAGTTTATAATTTTTTATCATTTACGTTTTTTGGCCTTTACCCATTTCAACTTTTTAGGATTCCTACCCATTAAAAAGTTTTTTTCACATTTCTTCGAACACCAATAGTATATGGTTCCATCATTTTTAACAAACATCTTCCCTGTTCCAGATTTTATACTAGTACGGCAAAAAGAACACTTCATTCGGATCAACTCTATTTCTCACTACCTTTCGCTCAACCTACCAGCAGATTCCATTTCAGTCTCTCGGAGCATGAGTATGTCATTGACTCTAACAGCGCCTATTACATTTCTAGTCAATATTTTTCCTCTATTTGGCCCATCAAGAACTTTGCATCTAACTTGTACTATTCCCTTCACGCCAGATCGGCCTAAAATCTGGAGAACTTCAGCTGGATGTGCGTCAACCATTAGAATCACTCCTTTTTAGGCTGTGTTATTTTCGCCAGAATCTCCTTGAATATATCTTTACCTTCCCCGACCTCTGTGATTCCAATCGCAGCAGTGGGAACATCTATGCCAGCAGCCCTTCCCAATTCCATCTTACTTGGCACATAAACATATGGTATTTTCTTTTCTCCGCACAGTGCAGGCAAATGCATGACAATTTCTTTTGGTTCTACATCTGAAGCTATAACAACCAGTTTTGCAAGTCCGCGATCAATGAATTTTGTAGTTTCATTAATACCCTTTTTTACCTTTCCAGTATTTTTAGCCATTTCCACGAGCCGCAATACTTGATCACTAACTTCTTTTGGTACTTCTCCATTTGCCATATCAATCATCCACCAATTTAATTACGCCTGATTAATCTCTTATATTATTCCTTTAAATCCTTTTTAATCTTATTTATGTGCAAAATATAAAACTATATCCTTTTTGCTCCTATCCACCCTGAAAAAGCCAATTCTTACGAGTTGTATTACATCATCAACTTTTGCCTTTTTGATATCAGGTTCAGCAATAACGTTTTTAGTCTCACCGTTCGGCATAATTATTTTTATTTTAACATTTGGTTCGCTTACCCAATGGAGTTTTTGGGAATCCATTTTGATTTTTTCAGATGTAAACCTAGAATTTTTGTCTAATTTGATCGAAAAAAGATTAATGAGCCCAATTTCTTTATCCCTGTATTTTTCATAATCTTCTTTTTCTATGTATATTTCGCTAGAGTTTACAGGTATCTTTCTTTTACCACGTTTTGGGAAATCTGGATGCAGCGGCGCAAATGCAAATTTCTTTTTGGAGCCCTTTCTCAAATTTACTGATATTTTGAGCGGGTCCAGTATTGCGAAATATCTGTTCGCCCTTTTATCGATTAGTTTTCTATTTTCTGAATAAAGTATTTCCGCAGGCACAGTTACATCTGCAAGGCTAATTCCCATGCGGACAATGAAATTACATACGGCTTCTGGTTGTATACCACGCTTTCTTAATGATTGTAACGACCATGTTCGTGGATCGTCCCAGCCACTCAGCACGCCAGATTCAATTGCGGCACGGGCCTTGCTTTTGCTTAATTTTCCTTCTTTAAGTTTCAACAAGCCATAATGTAAAAACTCTGGGAGGCCCCATCCCATCTTTTTCCATATGAAAATTTCCATCAAATCTTCCATTACCAACTCTTTACCACGTAATATGTGCGTCATCCCAAGCTCATGATCATCTATAGCCCACGAATATTCGAGCATCGGCCAGACATGATATTTATTTCCAACACGCGGATGCTTTCTGTTCGATATCCTCAAAAGAACACGGTCTCTGAAAGCTGGGTTCGGTGCTTTCATATCTGTTTTCAACCTGACAGTTGCTTCGCCTTCTTTATACCTGCCATCAATCATCCCTTTCCATAGTTTCAAATTTTCTTTTGGCGCATGGTCCCTGTGCACGCATGCTATTCCGGTTCTACGGCCGCTTCTCAATTCTTCTTGAGAGCACAGGCACACATATGCAAATCCTTTCTTTAGCATGGTTTCAGCGTATTTGTAGAAAATTGGCATCCTATCAGATTTGTAAATCTCTTTATGAATTTTTACACCAAGCCAATCAAGCCCATCTTTAATCAGCTTATAACCCTCGAGAATTAATTTCTTCTCTTTGCTCCCTATGGTATCATCATAGACAAGAAATAGTTTTCCACCATAACGCTTGACGTACTCGTCATTAAGCACTACCATTCGAGCATTTCCAATATGTAGAGGTCCAGAAGGGTACGGTGCAAGACGCATAACAACTTTTCCTTTTACAGCTTTTGGCAGAGGTGGCAATTCACCTTCTTTTCTTTTTTTCTTCGGCTTGATTTCCAGTTTTTCAAATTCATTTTTCAATTTTGTAGTGGACCACAAGTTGACTTCGTCTACGCAAGAAGTTATAAATTTTATGGCGTTTTTGATATCCGCCTTCAGCTCAGGCTTATCACCAATTACTTTACCCAAAACCGCTTTAACATCAGCTTTCCCATTATGTTGAGAAGCATTGATAATCGTATGTCTAAGTACAAGTCTCTTCAATCCCAGTTCGCTTTTCTTTTTCTTCAGCATAAATAGAAAATTGTGCCACTATATATTAATTCTACATTATTATGCTTGCATATCCTACAACCGCGCTCCTGTCACCGGTAATATCTGCCGAAGTGGCGTATTTCAATAATTTTCCTTTTTTCGAGCCAAGCATTTTTGCAGCAACGACTGCTGTAGCAATTCCGCCAAAACCACAAACACTCGCATTTTTTTCAATAACGCGGTCAATAAACATCTTTTCATTAAGTCGCAAAATCGATTTTATTATATAGGTATCCACTTCTTCTGCCAATTTTTGCGGCACATAGTGTGAGAAATCTGAACTTGCCAGAATTAACCAATTTTCTTTGCTTGATTTCACAGCGTTTGCAATGCTTTTACCAATAAATATACAGTCATCAATAAGCGCATTGTCAGCAATATCGCACGCAATACTTATCGGAACAAACTTGAAATCATCGCCAAAAACATATTGCAAAAAAGGCAATTGGACTTCTATTGAATGCTCGTTCTGGTGAGGAATTACATCATTTTCCAACAGTTCGCATTTTTCAAGCAAACGAGAAGCCATAGATTCATGTACAGTTGCAGTACCTAAAGGTGTTTTCCACAATCCGCGTTTCATAGTAGCATATTTTGATCCGAACATGTAGTGGTTTGTGCCTAATATTATAAAGTTCACTGGCTTTTTTTCGCCAAGCATAGAATAGACTTTAGCAGCAACCCATCCAGAATACATATAACCAGCATGAGGTACAACAGCTACATCAAATTTCTGTATTTTCTTTTTTTTATTCTCATCAGCTTTCTTAAAACTAGCTTCAATCTGCTTTTTCAGCCTGTTCACATCTAAATCATAAAACGTACCAGCTGCAACAGGCGGGCGCAAATATAACATAATAATGTAATCAATATTCTTTCCCTTTTAAGTTTTCCCATTTGAGGTCCAAACACATAAATACGTATACCATATAGTGATATATATTGTATGCTACATCAATTACTATATAGTAAACTAAATAGACAGCGTAAAAATTAAAAATACTAACAGTGCCCTTACTAAAGAAACATATTATAAAAAACATATTTAATGATGGATATATTCTAAGTATATAAATATCTCCAGAGCGTATATTCTATTAGAGTGATATGCGATTAATAAAGACTCCGCCATCAGCAAAATTGTATTTGCATGTAAAACCAGTAAGGTTACTTACAAGTTTGAAGGCCGGGCCCAAATACGCAACAATTTTATCGAAAGAAATAGACTGTACATATTCGCACACGGTCAAGCTGCTGGATCAATTCAAAAGATTCGGTCTTGTCGAATTCGAAAAGAAAGGAAGAATAAAAATTGTAACGCTAACAAGCCTGGGAGAAGACCTCGCGCATGCTTTTGAAGGCGTTATGATGAGGCTGAACAAGCTAAAGTGAGGGTTTAAATCTTTTTCTACTAATTTTTAAACCATGGACGAATCAGCTTATGATGTTGGAAGATTAGGTGCAGGTGGTTGTTGCGAGATATTGGAACATCTTAGTACTGTCGATAGTGCAAGACGATGCGAGTTGATACGTAAAATAGGTATGCATGCTACAACTATTGGTAGAAGTCTAAAATATTTAAAAAAAGAAGGTCTTGTTGAAGAGAAAGATGGTTACCAGATAACACCAAACGGAAGGAAAGCTCTTCCCCTCATACAGAAACTGAAAAGGTATCTTCAATAAATCTAGTTCTGAAAAAGAAAGGAAATTAAATCTTTTGCTGTTTATAACATTTAACATGGTTTTAACAGATGAACAGAGAGAATTAATTGAAAAAACAATGTTACAATTACTAGAGAGAAAGGGATGGTTTACAGCACGTGATGTGTATAAAAGATTAGAAGATATAAATCCACGCGCTATAATCGGTTTTCTCGCTTATCATGGTTATAGAGATTTAAGAGAGGAATATGGTGTTAAATCACGTCGTATAATACATATCAGTAAAAAAACAGGGCGGTATGAAAACTCTATCGAGGTCTATCATCGTAAAGACGTTTCTCCTCCAGATAGCGTTGAATACTAATTTTTTTTATAAATCCATAGTTTTCGTTTTCAATAATAAAGCTGGTCAATAATCAAGCCCATTCTCTCTTTCTCTATTATATAATAGAATAGAGAGTGGGCTAAAATGTGATACTTGGGATATAACTACCCATTAAACGATATTGTTCAATCGCAGATAACACTTATACAAGTTTGGACACATTTGCAACCAATCATGCTAGAATGCTAGACCTGATAATCTCATGGCTGAGATTATCTCTAACACGATTGGTAATTGCTGTGATTTATCGTTTAACGAGAGTCCCCCGATGCTTACGAGATTTAAACGGCATTTTCTTCAACTTCTAATTGTTCGGCTAATTCACGTTTACGCCTAGCAATAGATCGCCGATGTGCAATTCCTGTAATTTGTCGGCGGTCGCCTTTTGTTGTCATACTTATTAATTATAGTTAGACAATTATTAACATATGAGGAAATGCGCTCAATGTGGCAAGGGAATCGAAAGGAGAAAAGGTTATATAAGACACAAAGATTTGGCGGGCAAGGTGCAAGCGATCCTCTGTTCGTTCAAATGCCATAGAAAATATAACAGAGGTAATGCGTAATGTTGAATCAAATAATGGACTTTATGTTTAACAACATATTCTATTTTATCATTGCTGGGTTTGGCATTTGGTTCTTATTGAAATATCTGAAATTTGGCTCACGAACAAAGGTAAAAGTAATAAGTAGAGGCGAAATAGAACGATTGAAGTTTATAGAGCGCATGAAGTTCAATGAGAGTGAAACATTCAAAGACTTTGTAGTCGGCGATCGTCTTAGAGGCAGAATTACTCATTTCAGGCAGTTTACAGTTGGCAATCCGACCAAACAATTTACTCAAATGCTGGTCAAACCGATGCTGATTCGCAAACTGAATATAGTAAATCCTGTGGCAAAGCATAAGTGCGTGCAAATAGACAGCAAGTTAGTTACATTAGATGAAAAGACAAAGGCGGTTAAAATTGTTGATGGTGTTTTTTTTGATTTTCTATTTGGAATTTATTATGATACCGTTGATGAGAAGCAGCATCTCGAAAATATTAAATCTGATAATGTGCTGAGGACGGATTACGATCAGATGGCCGGTCGGTATTGGGTAAAAGGACAGCAGCAATGCGTATATAGTCCTGAGATGGCATTGCAGCTTGCATTAAAGGAAAGAGAATTAGCCATTGAGTTGGCAAAGAAGAAAGGCAAAGCTGAAACGGTGTAATCCTATGGGACAAGACGACTATAAGAAAAGTCCATTCCATATGGAATTTCAGCCGTTCAATGCAAGACAAATGATATACTCGCAATATGGTAAGCTGATACCTCGAAATTTTAAACCGCATTTACGGAATAATACATTACTAAGACATACATTCTATAGGCAGCACCGAAATCAAAATACATTCATACTAATTTTGGGCAATGTTAGATCGGGCAAAACTTATTTTGCGCTTAAGATGGCTGAGTTGTTTATGAAAGAGCAGGGTAAGAAGTTTAGTATTAAGAAACAATGCTCATTTGATCCTATAAAGTTTTTAAAGTGGAGTAGCACAACTGAATGTTCCTGTTATGTGTTAGATGAGATACAACTTTCTATGGGCGCAAGGGAATGGTATGATGTGCAGCATAGGATATTTAACCAATTTGCAGATATACAGGGATTCAGGCGTAATTGTTTGTTCTTGACATTGCCCAATATCGCTTACATAGATCGTCATTTGAGATTTTTGATGAACTACGTTGTCCGCACTTTGTATCAAAGCAAAGTGATATGGTGGAAAGTAAAAATGCGCCACGAAGTTGGAAAAGGCTGGTTGGATTATGTGGGCAGCGTAAAAGTATCGCTACCCAGCAAGGAAGTAGTTGATGATTATGAAGCTATTAAGAAAATTTTCAATGATGAGCATCTGAGAACAAGCATAGAGATCTTGGAAAACATAGGCAAGCCAAAGAAAAGGAAGATTTCAGCATATCAGATACAACAGGCGTTTAAGCGTGGCATTATTACTGAGGAAGTATTTACTGAGAAAATGATTGATCGTGGATTTGATGAAAGTGAAGTGGCAATAGCTATGGAGAACATGGCAAAAAGCACACAAGGGACAGCCCAATTTAGTCATACTTGCGCTAAATGTGGTGCTACTTGGCAAGGAAAGAAAGAGAATCCTCGAAGTTGTCCAAGATGTGATGCGAGGAAGTGGCGTTTATAGGATTAATAGAAAAGTATATCTCTCTTGTTTTATTATATCTTTACGGCTAATTAAGAGATGACTTCCCCCACACCGCCGCCGCCGTCATTCATACCCTCTCAGGATTGACCGGATAGACCGGATAGCGTCCGCTCTATCCGGTTATCTTTTCTATCCGGTCATGTTCTCTATCCACTTTTACTGCAATTCGTCCCAACTTGGTAATGTTAATGGTTGTAATTGTCGAATTTGCACAGTAGCAGTCTTATCTTCGGTTAATAATCTACTCTTATTTAAGAATCCATATTCAGCCAATTTATTGACATTAACATAAACCCAACTTCTACCTCTATAATTTATAGCATCAACTATATCCGGCAATTCAGCCCATTTACCTAGCTTTTTACCATCATATTCCATAGCTTTTGATTCTTTTTGCAGTTTTTTAATCGTATCTAATAACCTTTGCTGCTCTTTGGTTAAAGGGATCATAAGCGGATTTGTAGTTAATTTTTTCATACATCTTTTGGCAATGTTATAATCCTGTTCAGTTGCCAAATAAAACCCATTTTCGTCTTGCTCACGCTGGTATTGATGTAATGCAGTCGAACTTTTCATCAGATCCAAAAATCTTTTGAACTGCGTCCTCATAATAATATTTTTCGGCATAAATTTTACAATCTTTTTTGCGTATGGGATTTTAACCTTTATTCTTCGCAATTTTCTCAATGCTTTCGTTATCGCTGGATCATATTCATCTGTTAATCCATTTTCTTCCATCTGTGCCTGTCGTTCCATTATTGCCTCAGTTTGTTTTATACTTGTATCAAGATTCACAAGTCCGTATCTTCGCACATTATCTTTGCTTGGCGTTGAACTTGCCAAAGTATGAATTAAAATCGGTTTGCCATTTACAATCAGATCCTTTGGTTTGCCATCTATAACAATAGTCGCCTTACTGCCGCTTGATGCAAAAACTTTCATTACATCACAATTTAAAATCCTTTGGCTTGTATCCTCGAAATAAATAACTGTGCCGTCCCAAGTCCATTCGGGTTCGAGTTCTGCGTTATGCCAATAGTTCAATGCCTTTTCTGTTATCCGTGTTCGTGTTTCATAAACTTTTTTTGGCAAAATATTACCAATGTTGGATACAACCCAATCCTTACCGGCGCCTGTTTCATCATTCACGATCAGATTATAGCTTGTGAGCTTTGCATTTTCTACCAACCGCCCATTCATACACAAAAATATAACTTCACAAGTAGCTTTTTCGCCGACAATCTTTTTCTCAAACTCTTTTATAATGTTATCAAAAAAATCAGGCGACAATAAATATTGGTCAGCCATATCTTCTACAAATTGCTCATTTATTTCTGGCATTTTTTCACACCCTTCAATCCAAATTTTACATCTTGTTGGATCTCATCTCTAACTTCTATGGCTTTGAGAATCAGCATTTCATTATAAGTAGTATCAAGTCCCTTTTTGCGATAGACAAAAATCATTTTCCGTTTTCTCGCTATGTAGTTATCAATAAGTTGTTTCCAATCATTTGGTAGAATTTTCATTTTCCGTAGTCTTTTAATGCCTATACTTGTAATAACACACATAGATAATCACAACTATACTTTGCTTTGCGCTTTGTGAGGCGGAGGTTTGGCTTTCCTCCGCTTTCCTAATCCTATAAACATTTCTTTCAAGCGCAGTTGGGCTTTTCTGTATTGCTTATTGTAATAAAAAAGCGTAGATATGGGATACCCGAATAATTGGTTTATTTCTTTTATAGAATAGCCGACCATCAACATCAAATAAATTTCAGGTCTACTGCGCCGTCCTGTTTGCTTGAACTTTTTCTTAGGATTCATATGTAGACATTTGTCAATGCATCTATTTATAAGTTTAAAATTTCTTTTTTCTTATATGGCAAGAATTGATGATCGCATATGGCAAACATAGATGACATAACGGCTTTAATTGACAAGTATCCGCATAGATTTTGGGCTATATTTTTGGGCTGTATGCACAAGCCAACCCATATGAGCAAGGTTGATAAGCGGTTTGGATTCGCCAAGCGCAGCTTATACCAGCACAACATAGTAAAAGAAATGGTTCGGCTGGGCGTATTGAAATTTTATCCAAGTGATAACAGAAAATTCAAGCTATATTTTAGTCAAGTGGATTGGCTATATTCTATGAACGGAATAAAATCTAAAAAATTGTATAAAGTCCTAAATGAACCAGCCGTAAGAGAAGCATTTGACTTTGATAAATTCAATGTAGAACCTGCGATACTAAAAATTTGGTCAGAGAATGTATTTTATGCCATAGTCCAAATCATAGCAGCTTGTTTATTTTGGAAACGCACACGGGAAAGGGATCAACTGATTTTTACTATGATCCCACATTTTTTGAGGGATAGTCATATAGACACTTTCGTTATGGCAATAATGATATTGAGAAGTGAGGGAAAATGATTAAAGAAATAAGCTACGTTCTTGATGTTTTTACTTCACCCACTTTGACTTTCAGCAAGATTATGATGTGGTTTCTTATTCTGTTTAGTGCAGTCGCTATAATAATGATTTATGACAATTATAAAAAATATCATAAAAAGAAAAGATAGCATGTTTGGATTATGTTATCTTTTGTTGAACTATTGCTTATGTATTCGTAGGATAGGTTTTTGGTATTGATGCCCTTGTTTGATCAAGACCAAACGTTCTCTCTCGTATGTATAAAAAGTATAAATTAGACTTAGTTTCCTTGCCGCATAGGTCATTTTCTATATATAGAAAGTATAAATTTGCGTAAAAGAATTAATAAAATATGACTAAATTAATTATAAAGTTTAAGAAAATTTTACCCGGAATTTATCTGCCTAGAAAAGTAGAAATTGACGCTACAGAAGATGGCTATGATTGGCACGAATTACCATTACTTGTTAAAATTGCAGATTTTTGTTACTCATTAGTTCCTAATTATGATGGAAAACTCACAAAACTACTTTTAGAAAGCGAAAATGCGCCACAAATAAAGGAGGACTGAGCAAATATGAAATTAATACCATATCTTTTGGTGGGGAACCACCCAAAAACAGCTAAATTGAAGCAAAGAATAGTACAAATAGTCAAGATATTGAAGGAAAACCAAGGCAAAATCGAGGCAGAAGAGCTTGAAAAGAAGTTGGGCATCTCTCGAACAACGAATCCCAGCCTGTTTTACAAGCCACTGGCGTCCATGCGTAAGTGGGACTTGGTCCAATCGCATCGAAAAGTGGAAATTAATGCAGAAGGAAAGAAGAAATTCCGGACAACTTACGAACTAACACCAGGGCTTTTCTACCACTATATAGAACGTACGCTGATTGAGCTGGCCAAAAAAGAGATCGAAATGGTGTAAAACGTTAAAAACCTTTGATTTTCTTGAATTTTTGTTAATTTTTAGTATTTTATAGCAGAAATGCGCCACTGCTAAGCAGAGACTGAGCATTTGTGAGAGTTTGTGTTTAATTTTGTTGCGTGATAAATATTATATACTAAAGAATATATATTGATTAGTTTTGCCTATTATCGAATAGATAGACTCTATTGTTGCTGTTTTATAGCCGATATAGCCCTCTTTTTAGCGTTTTTATGGCCTTTCTTTGTCAATTGGGTAGGCTAAAATAAGCAGATAAATATTTAAAATTAAGTAGGTTTGTATATAGAAATAGACTATATAATATATTAAATAAAATATACTACATAAAATAATGTGAGATAAATATAATATATAAGATATATTATATAAAAAGATAGTGTGTGATATATAGTTTGTTATAAATAAAAGTGAGAATTTTGGTTGATCTGGTAGGAGTGAGATTTATGGTGTAGCAACATCGAGGTATGGCGCATTTAGTGGATTTTGGTGATCAGAGTGTTAAAGTGAAAGTGAGAGTTCGTGGCACAGTTTTGGCTAAACTAGCAAGTGAGTTTACAGGACTTTGAGTAAATGTGAGGTATTCCGAACGCAAATAAATTTAAGCTTCAAAATTTAATAAATTTTATGGGTTTAAAGCAAAAATTAAAGCGGATATTTCGAATAGGCGCCAAAGATGAAGCGCTTCAAAGCGATTTAAAGCGCTCGAAAGCGCTCGAAAGCGCTGCAGATTTAGAAGATAAATACCCTTATCAAACTCCAACAGAACCTACCGAACTCTCACGGCCTCTCGAAATTCAAAAGGATTCATTGCAATTGGGAATCGCAGCTGGCTACACAGGTAAATTTATACGGGAAATTGAGCGTTCTTTGGGCAGAATCGAGACACATATGGTCTCTAAGGATTGGTTTTCATCTAAATTCGAGGATCGGTCACCCGAATTAATAGAACTTTTGAGCAACATTAAAACACTCATCCAAGAGCATGATAATACTGTCTCAAAGCGATTTAAAGCGCTCGAAAGCGCTTCAAATCGCATACAATCTATTGCAACCAAAGCCCCAAAACCTATTAGACAGAAACTGATGAAAGAAGTAGAAACTATTGAAGCAGCTCTGCCTCTTACTTCAAAGATGAGAAAACTTGTTTCTGTTGTAAAAGATTCTGGAAAATTAAGTTATGATGAACTGTGTACAAAACTCAATGTCAGCCGATCATCACTTCGCGGTCTTCTTGCTAATACTATGAAACGAACAAATGAAATCGAACGATTCTCTGTTGACGGCAAAGGATGGGTGCGCTATAAACATCCAAAAACCACACAAATTCCTGATTTTCCATAAAATATTTTCTATAAAACAGTAAAAAGTCACTCAAAACACTAGAAATTCCTAAATTTTTGGCACTTTCCTTTCACTCTTATTTTCAATCTTTTCTTTAACTGCTAAAAATCTGAAAACCCCGTTCAAATCTGTACCAGGTTTTAATCTGATCATGTGCACATTGAATGGTTCCATTGTCTGGGTTTCCACAAACATTGCTAAATGTTTATCAATAAGGCGGGAAACGGTTTTATGGTGTAGATTGCACCGTCTAGATATCTCTCTTATCCAAAGCCAGCCACCTTCTGCCTGCTTTAGGCATCTAACGATTTTTATTACGTTTTCAGCTGCATCTTTTCGCATTTTTACCACACTTGAGAATCCATAGCTCCAATTGGCGCACTTAACATACTAAATATATTTTAAACCCGTCAGAACAAATAATTATTGGTTAACTATCACTAGTATAATCAACTTCGCAAACAAAAACATGAAAACAAATTTAAGTCACAACATTCTATTTATTCATTACGTAAATTCACAGCGGAGTGGAGCAGTCAGCGACGTATTCGCCTGCAATGGAGTGCTCGTCGGGCTCATATAAAAGCTAAAAGCTTTTTGAGAGACCCGAAGGTCCTAGGTTCAAATCCTAGCTCCGCTATTTTTTCTTTTTTTTAAATTTTTGGTGAAGACCGTGCCGAGAATCAAAGGTTTTGAAAAGCTTGTTGAACTTGTCAAACATCTACGGAGCGAAAGCGGCTGTCCATGGGACAGGGAACAAACGATTGAGAGTTTAAAAGAAGATGTTCTCGACGAGGCAAATGAATTACGAGAAGCTATAGAAAAAGGCGATTATGAAAACATTAAAGAAGAAATCGGCGATTTGATTTGGGGACTAGTTCTTATGACACAGGTTGCAGAAGAAGACGGGAAATTCGATCTTGATGATGTTTTTAAAGACGTCAACGAAAAAATGGTCCGAAGGCATACCTATGTTTTTGGGGATGTCAAAGCAAAAACAGCTGAAGATGCAGCAAAGGCATTCAATGAGGCAAAAGCAAATGAAAAGAAAAAAAGTGGGCCCACCCAGAATTGAACTGGAGTCTCCACCTTGTAAGGGTGACATCCTAACCACTAGACTATAGGCCCATGTTGCTTATTCACGTGTTATAAAAATTAACATCTTAAAATAAAAAGCTTACTAATACAACTGCAGCAATGAGCATTATTTGAATTATTCCGAAAAAGCCAAAATCCGGCAGGCTTATAAGACCTCCTTTAACAATGAGTGTCTGATCAGATTCTATCTTGTTAGGACTTTGTGACGTATCTGACGATATTGAAACATCTGCAGTAGCAGTTTGTTCAGATGATAATACATTAACACCGACATAAATCTGTTGAACGTCGTTTGTGCTTAGCGACGCTGTGGTCTGGGCACCATTTTCGATAATTAATAGTCCTGGATCGGTTGCAACAACACTAATTCCATATGTATCACTCAAGGTACCATTGTTTTTAACAATAATGACAAGGTCCTGTCCTTCACCAACTACTAAACTCATACTACTCGGCATAAAGACTTCAAATGAAATCGGATAAAATATTCTAGTGACTTCAACATATGTACCTGGGTCAATAGGATCAAAGGCTTTGCAATATATTGTATTTGGGTTTGTTCTCAGCTCACCACCCGGATCTGGTGTCATATCGTATTCTGCTGGTGGTAATAATATTGTACATCCTCCGCCACCAGGCTCACTAGAATATGGGAAAGGATTGCAGTTCCAGAGACCATTTAATTCACACTCTACATTCACTGTAGCGCCTCCATACTCAGTGACCCAGTTTATATTAATTTGATCTAGAGTAGTCGAGAAGTGAAGGGATCTAATTTCTAGGGGTTCAGGTGGACTTTCCTCACTTCCCCAACTTCCGTGGGTTGGTTCTGGAGAGGCGTATTTTCTAAGTGTCATGGCATCCCAGTAACTAACATCTCCATCATAGAGCAAATTAATCTGAAAACTTCCAAAGCTTGATAGATAAGGAGAAGTGCGGCTGCCAGCACCATTGCCATCACAAGTCGCAGTATAATCACTTCCAGTAATCTTAACTTCAAAATCATGCCATCCAGAAGCTCTATCGACACCTAATGAATATCCAGTTCCAACTTCCCCAGATTGCCATTCGACTATTGAATAAACAGTTCCATCCTGAAATTGTTTATTATATTCTGTATCAACACCTAAACTGAGAGTGGGAGCGGAAGCGGTGCAATCCGCACCACCACTAATAAATAACCTGAATCTTACACCAGAATCTGATGGATTATTTTCTTTGAAATGGATACTAAGAATCCCAGTATTTCCTGTACTTCCCATATCATGGCAGAGACTGTCACCAGCTTCAATCTCTACAGAGCTAGTCCCATGCCATTGTTCAGATGCAACAAGGGTTGGACTTCCTCCAGTGGTCCATTGACTAAGGTCAGTTTCGAAGTCATCAAAAAAATCAAATGTAGCACTGCCATCACTAGTCGTTGTAGCACCACTATTTCCATAGTACATGTAAATTGTTCGATCCGCCGTACTCAAATCATCTCGAACTTCAACCCAGAATGTTGCTGTGCTCGCGTCGTACGACTCCAACCAATAATCCAATTCTGTGGCTCCATCGTTATCTGTAAATCGTAGATCATCCGGCCAGTTCTGAGCATGACCATTCAAATAAACATCCTCACCGCTGTCCGTGCCACTTCCGCTATGTACAACGATTTTGACTTGATAGTTAGTATCAGCACCAGCAGCACTGTTGATTACGTGACTTTTGCGGTAGTTAAAACCAGAAAGCCATGAAGGTTCAGGTGCAATTTCTTCACTTTCCCAACTTCCATGGGTCGGTTCTGGAGACGTGTATTTTCTCAAAGTGATATTATCGAATTCTCCCTGAGTTCTTCTGAATGATAAAGATATATCTAAACCACCAGGTTGGGTTCCAATCGATGCCTGACATGTTGAGTTCGAGTCAAATAGTGAACCATCTATATACCATGCACATCCTGGTATTGTGCTACCATTTACCACAAGTTTCCACTGATACCATTGATAGTACCACGGTTGAATGGTATCTTCAAGCGCTTGAATCACATTGTCATACTTCACACTAAATCCTCTTGTATAACTACCTCCAGACCTGTAGTATCGCATATAAAAATCATCAGTATCATAGAATTCAATCCTTCCACTTCTGTAAAAAGTCCCAAAAATACCTATATCTGGTTTTAATGCAGCTTCAAGTACATATCCTTGACCAATAAAATTTTCAGTCAACTTTGTGTCATAATATAAATAAGTAAAAAAATCACCAGCCGTAGGACCTTTCACAACTTTAGTCCCATCCATAACAACTGTCCACGATTCTGAAGATGACCAGCGACTCGGTGCTTGACCCACAGTTTCGTCTTCAAAATCCTCGTAAAAATCGTATGTTTCTGTTGCATTGCTCGTTGAAGAAACAGAAGGATTTCCATAGTACATGTAAATTGTTTTTGTGCTTGAAGCTAGTATGTTTGGGACATTTACCCATACTGTCGCACTTGTACTTGGGGTATAACTTTCAACCCAATACGGAACCAAAGTTGTTTCATCACTATCTGTAAATCTAAGATCGCTAAAATCAGAGTTCATATCGCTATCATAAATGACAATAATTTTAACTGGATAGTTTGTTAAATCGCTTCCTGAGTTCTCTGTAATATCAACTGGTCTTCTGAAATTCCAATCTATATCAAACCACGTCCCTTGGGAATAGACTAAAGGAGAAAGAAATAAAAATACAGTAAAAAAAGTGAAGAAGAATATTATTTTCTTAATCATACTATCTTATTATAGTTTGTTAGGAGGAGATTAAATTTATTTAATGATTATAGAGAAAAGAGATTTTTATATCAATTATTTGAACAGTCCGAGTAATATTATTTAATTGGCAACTGTTAGCAGAATTTGTGATTATTGTGGAAACAGGTAAAACCAGAAACATCAAAAAAATTCTATCCGTCCGACAGGAGACCATTGTAAATATAATAGTACTAATTGCAATTTTTATTTTCCTACTCAGTTACTTTAAGCCTAGTCTGATTTTGTTAGATACAACAACTGCTGGCGGAGATACAGCAACACATAACTATCCAGCAAAATATATGCATGAATATTTAATACCACATGGAAAAATTATTGGCTGGTCTCCAGGATGGTATGCTGGTCTTCCACTCTTTCAGTTTTATTTCCCGCTATCTTTTGTAATGATGGAAGCATTTGCATTATTTACGAGTATTGAAGTGGCATTCAAGATTATTACTGTGTTAGGCACGTTCATGCTGTCTGTGTGTGCTCTAATTGCTATGAAGCTTATGAGGTTCAAATTTCCGATACCTGCGCTTGCTGCAGTTTTTACTCTGCCCTTCCTTTTTATGGAAGCGAATTCTATGTGGGGTGGCAACATTCCGTCTACTCTTGCCGGTGAATTCTCTTTTAGTTTTAGCTTCGCTATTACTCTTGTGTTTTTAGGGTTACTGTACAGGGGGATAAACGCAAACAACTTTGACTCAAATAAATCTAATCGTGAATCTCAGTCTCAATTAAAGAAATTCATATTGCATAATGCTGTTCTTTTCGCTGCGATAATTCTTTCACATCTTTATACAATGCTTTTTGCAGGTCTGACTTCATTGTTCTTTTTGCTACAGCGGAAAACTAAAAACATTATTAAGAATTTTTTATATCTTTTCAAAACCTATGGACTTGCTTTGATGCTTATTGCTTTTTGGCTGTTGCCGCTACTCGCACGTTTAGAATATACCACTACTTATAATTACGTTTGGAAAATAGGAGATTGGAGGAAAGTATTTCCAGATATACTAATGCCTTTTTACACAATTGCCGCATTATCATTTGCATGGGCTGTATGGAAGAAGGACAATAGAATTATTTTTATAGCATTTTCCCTCCTAGTGGCTTCTATGCTTTTTCTCACTGCTAATAAAATTGGTGTAGTTGACATACGTTTCGTTCCATTCATTCAATTCTTTCCTTTGTTAATCGCAGCATATGGTATCGGTAAATTGTTCGAGCGCATATGCGACAAAATAAGAGGAAATAGAGTGAAGATGACAAAGCTTTTACAAATACTACTGCCGATTATAGCTCTGGTCGTTGTTATAATCTGGGTTGATAATAATGTTACTTACATAGATTTTTGGATAAAATGGAACTATGAAGGTTTTGAAAACAAAGGTTTATGGGATGTGTACTCAAATGTAAATGAATTCTTACAGGGTTCATCCAATGATCCAAGAGTGGTTTACGAGCATTCGCCACTGCATGATTCTGCTGGTAGTCTTCGTGCTTATGAAAATCTCCCGCTATTTTCCGGCCGTTCGACACTAGAAGGGCTTTATATGCAATCGACCCCTACGTCACCTTTTGTCTTTTACATACAATCACAAGTCTCTAAGGTTTCCTCTTGCCCACTCCCAGGCTATAGGTGCACAGTGATGAATGTCACGCGCGCTGCTCCTCGCCTACGGATGTTCAATGTTAAGCATGTAATAGCAAGAACAGACGAAGCGATAGATGCATATAATGCAGATAGCGAAAATTACAAACATGTCAAATCAATTGACCCGTATGAAATTTTCGAGTTGCGAGGCGAGTACGCATATGTTATTGTACCAGAGTACGAACCAGTGTTTTTTGAGACTGATGATTGGAAAGCGACCGCTTACGGATGGTTTAAGAATGAGCAAGCGTTAGATGTACATTTAGTTTTCGATTCGGCATTGGAAAATAAGCTCCTGGCTGCAGGCGATTTGAACAATTTACCAATGACGAAAATAGAAAATGATTGTTCGATCGAGGAGTATGTATACAATGATGAAGTCAGATTCAACACAACATGCATAGGCAAACCGCATATAATAAAAATCTCCTATTATCCGAATTGGCACGTAGAAGGCGCTGACAGAATTTATCTTATATCACCTTCATTCATGTTAGTCTATCCGGAACAAAGGAGCGTGAAGCTGTATTACGGAAAAAGTTTAATTGATCAAGCCAGTGAAATAGTTTCCTATTCAGCTGTTCTAATAATAGTTTTTGCTATTTTTTCACGGAACCAGAAGATCAAAAGATTTTTTAGCCTATAGGGCACTTCATGCCAGAGACTAAACTTGCTCTTCCTTGTGTCGCGACAAGAAGTTTTTATCTCCACGATTTTTTTAATTTTTTGTTTAGCAAAGTAAAGCAGCGCTATGACATAGAACGAGCCACTGCCTATTTTATTGATCTTATTAATTATCTCATCCTTCCTATAGCCCTTTGCGCCAATAGAATAATCTGAAAAATCTAAACCAAGAAACAGTTTTGTTAATATTATGTAGGTCTTACTCATCACCCTCCTGTATAGTGGCCTTTCTTGTGAGCTGATTTTCGAGCCGACGACTATACTATATCTTTTTAATAAATTAAGACATTTTGGGATAAACTCTAAATCAACAGACAAGTCCATATCCACTGATATCAAATTTTCATAAGATGAAGAAAGAACTGCTTTTTTGAATGCTCTACCAACACCTCTTTTTGCTATTCTTATAAATTTTACTTTTTTTGGGAATCGTTTTTCCAACCTACGACCTAGTTTAGGTGTTTTGTCTGTGGATCCATTATCACATAAAATTATTTCATAACGGACAGGCATTTTATTCAAAAAATCGATTAATATTTTTGTGTTCTTCACCATGGTATCATCTTCATTGTAAACTGGAATGATTATGCTTAATTTTTTCATTGAATCACTTGCTTTGTTTGGCTCTAAACCAATCTATGGTCTTTTCCAATCCCTTTTCAATATCATGCATAGGCGTATATTTTAAAACATTTTTTGCCAATGTTATATCAGCTAGACTGTGTCTGATATCATTGGGTCTTTGTTCGACATGGGTCATCTTCGAATTACTGCCAATTAGTTCGATTATCTTTTTTGCCAGATCGTTTACACTCACACTTTTACCGAGGCCTATATTGAAAATCTTTCCATCAGCTTTTTCGCTCTCCATGGCTAAAATATTTGCATCGGTTACATCTTCAATAAAAACAAAATCTCGCGTCTGTTCCCCATCACCATGGATCGGTAAATCAGCGCTGCGCAAAGCACTAGATATGAATTTTGGTATAACTGCTGAATATTGCGTGGTCATATTTTGTTTTGGTCCATACACATTAAAATACCGCAAGATAACGCTCTTTAGACCGTGCTCTTTGAAAAAATTGCTGACCAGAGTTTCGCCTACAATCTTCGATCTGGAATAGGGGTTCTCTGTATCAGTGCGTGACTCTTCATTAACAGGGATTTTTCCACTATCACGATTGCCATAAACAGCGCAGGAAGATGCGAATATTACTTTTTTCACACCATTTTTAACAGAGCTGTTCAAGGCCTTTAAAGTTCCGGAAACATTTGTCTGATACGTTTTCAACGGATTTTTAATACTTTCATTTACATCCACTAACGCAGCCTCGTGGAAAACATAATCTACACCCTTCAACACATCATCCATTTTTTTATCTAGTATAGACGCTTTTACGAATTCAAAATTTTTGTTATTGGAGAACTCTTTTATATTTTCTAATCTTCCTGTCTCCAGATTATCTATTACAACAACCGCATGTCCAATTTCTAGGAGCTTTTTAACAAGATTAGAGCCAACGAATCCTGCCCCTCCTGTCACACAAATTCTTGCCATTTTATTCACTTTTTCTTATCTCATATACCTCAGGAAAAGTTTTAATTGTTTTGTGAACAACCTTGGATTTCGCCTTAGCACAGTTATTACATAGCTTGGTCGGAGATAGAACTGCAGGTATGCTTTCTTTGCAATTGAACGCAGTTCGTCGTAATTGCGTGATGGGTCGCATAATGGGAAGAATTTTTTTCCGTTGGTAGAGTGAGCATCGCACGCATTGCCAAATACGGTTCCAGTATAAGGAATTGCGACATGGAACGAAGCATATGTAGGGTTCAGCTTTTTCGCGAACTCTATAGTTTCTTTTCTCTCGCTCTTGGTCTCGGTCGGCAGCCCGAACATGAAGAAGCACGCAGCCTCTATACCAACGCTCATGGCTGCTTTTACACCTTCTTCAATTCTATCAAGGCTGGCGCCCTTATTCATAATTTTTATCATCCGATGCGATTCAGATTCCACACCAAAATGGACCAATTTACAACCAGCATCATGCATCTTTTGTAACAACTCGCGATCCACTGTGTCTGCGCGCGTCTGGCAACACCAATTCAATCCGTGGCCTTCTTTTCTTTTTTTAACAAGAAAATCACACAACTCAACTACGAGGCTTCTGTCTACTGTGAACTCAAGATCAATGAAATATACGTTCTTAACACCACTCTTCATGGCATATTCGAGTTCCTTAATACTTTTTTCAACTGGTTTCTTCCTGTAACCGCTCCCATACATCTTTTTTAGGCAAAAGATGCAGTTGAAAGGGCAACCACGCGATGCCTCGATCAGGGTGAAATCTTTTCCCAAAAGTTCGTAAAAATATTTTTTCATCGGCAACAAATCGAAAGCTGGCAATGGCAATTCGTTCAAATCTAAAAGCGTATTTTTGCGTTTTATCGAAATCTTGCCGTCTGCTTTATAACAGACACCATCTATATTCTCTAAACTTTCCATTTCACATATTTCTAAAACCGTTAGTTCAGGCTCGCCGATTATCACTGCATCCGCTTTTGTGATTTCTAGAACTCTTTTCGGTTCTACTGTTCCATGAGTTCCCATCACGTATAGTTCTGTCTTTGTGTTTTTGCAAGCGGCTTTGACCGATTTGACGCATTCTATGAACGGGCTTAGATCTATGTACGGGCATTGCCATCTGTCGATTGGGGTTGATGTGATAAAAACTTTTTTTGCATTGCTTAATCGGACGCGCTCCGATACTTCTTCTGGCTTCAACTGCTCGGCATTCGCGTCTATTATCGATACTTTAAAATTATGCTTTCGCAACAAGGCTGCACAATTAGCCAGTGATAGAGGTGGCCACACTCTGCTAATTACCTCTTTCTCTGAATACTGCCACGGATTAACAAAAACTATCGAACTCATAGTTTATCATATACAGTTTAACTTAATAATTTTAAGAAAGTTTTGATCTTGAAGATTTCAAATAAGAATCAACTTCTCAATCCAAATTTTTTTGTATAGTTGAGACAGTTTACGCACAATAAAAACCGCTTGTTAATTTTCTTTCCGTGCATGTTGCAAATGGGTATCCTACAATTATTGCAAAAACCTATAGCTTTATTATCACAACCTATTAAAACACATTTACTTTTTCCCATAATTAGGAGTTATTCTTTTAGTTACTTATTTAACTTACTGTGACTGGTATTCGAGAGCACGAATTAAAGCGTTTTGGGTTGATTTTGAAAAGGATTTTTTACTTCTTGTGAAATTCTTCTGCTTTTTCTTCCATCCGCTTAAGCCTTGTGTAGTAATCTGGAAATTCATTCAAATGTGCCAGGGAAATCTTGCCAGTCATAAGCGGGTCATCGTTCGTGACATTGGTATTAGGATCCTCTAGGCCATGCTCCAACTCTACATCCATTCCCATTCTAAATTGTTCAATATCAAACTTGCTCCAATCTATATTGAGTGCCTTGCCAATCTTTTCAGCTTCTTCAGTTGTGAAATGTTTCTTGGTTGTCATAGTTATGATTGGGTTATTTGAAAATAAAAATTTAGGGATTTATTCGATTCTGATTTAATTAGAAAAACTCCTTAACTTTTTCTGTTCCTACTCTTGATTTTTCAAGTGCGTTAAGATAATGCCAACCATCTTCAGTAGTTGTATATATTGCTTTTATCTGTCTATCCTTTTTTTCACTTGTATCGCCGCAAAGTCCTTCAAGTTGAAAAACTGGTCTCTTATCCTTTCCTTTTTTTCCGTAATAAGGGTTTTCCTCTTCATACAAAAAACCAGCGCCTACAAGTGCCTCAAGGTATTTAACAATCTGCAGACCACTAAGGCTACATTTGTGCATAATAGAGGTCTTTGTTTTCCCTTTTCTTGCTTCGGCTAGAACATCTTCTATAATTTTATCTCTTGACCTATATCTCATTTTTTATATAACGAATATTAAACTTTTAAACCCTTTCCAAAGAACAAATAACTTCTCTGGCTCATTTGATTTGAAGAAAACTTAAAAGACTTAAATTTGTTTTTTATGGATATTATTTCTATGATGAAAGGAAAAAAACATCTAACAGCTCAGACCACAGCACACATGACCGATGAAGAGATTGATCAATATTTGTTAGATCTTTTGCCAATGACGCGATCTGAAATCTATGGACAATTTGGGGCCGATTGGAGTGCCGCAAGGAGGACTAAAAAAAGAATTAGAACTCGATTAAACGCTTTAATGGATGAGGGAATGATATATGCAACGGGTAGGGTTAGTGGTTTAACGTATCATAAGAGAAAAAAACATCAAGAAAGCATTTAATATTATTTCAATTTTTCTCAAAGAACAAATAACTTCTTCGGTTCATTTGATTGAAGAAGATTTAAATTTGTTATCGTCAATTATAATAACAGATGATTTGATGGTTGATCCCAGAGATATACAATTGGCAGAGTTGCTAGTTGATTATTCGATTGAATTGAAACCTGGAGAGAATGTTTGTTTATTAACTGATTCTGTTCAAACTATGCCGTTATTTCGTGAAGTCTATAGAGCAATAATATTTGCTGGTGGTTATCCGTATCCTCATGTCGAATTAGACCCTCATATAGGATGGGAAGGAATGGATCCTATATGGATGGACTGTGCTTCTGATGAACAGATAAGACATCTCTCTCAACTTAGACTTGATGAAATGAAAGCTATGGATGCTTATATAAGAATTGGCGGTCCTGCTAACAAATTCGAGTTGGCTGGTATTGATGAAAAAAGGACTGCCTTAAGGAAGAGAATAACTAAACCCATACTAGATGAAAGATTGGGCAAGAAATGGGTAACTACAAGATATCCAGTTCCATCAATGGCCCAGGCAGCGAGGATGTCAACTGTAGATTTTGCTAACTTCTTCTACGGTGCCTGTTTAGTAGATTGGAATGAACAAGAAACATTACAAGAAAGGATAAAGAAAAGGCTTGAACAAGGCAAAGTCATAAGAATTCTTGGTGAGGATACTGACCTTTATATTGGTATTGAAGGTAGGAAATTTAAGAAATCTTTTGGAAAATGCGTATATAACCCAGATACTGGAAAATTTGAAGGCGCCAACATGCCTAGCGGGGAACTGTATTGTGGTCCAGTTGAAGACTTTACCCATGGCCATATTAAATATACTTATCCTTACAACAAGGATGGAAAGAGGATAGAAGGTATATTCTTAAAGTTTCAACATGGAAAAATTGTTGATTTTAAAGCTGAAAGAAATGATATGGCTTTAGCGACCCTTTTGAACACAGACCCTGGAGCCAAGCGTTTGGGGGAACTTGGGATCGGGACTAACCCAAATATAACAGACTTCATGGACGAATTGTTATTTGATGAAAAAATACTTGGTACAGTACATGTAACACCTGGAAGATCATATAAAGGTTGGGGAAAAAATGAATCAGCAATACATGCAGATATTGTAAAGGATTTAAGGCCAGAACACGGCGGTGGAGAGATCCAGGTTGATGGTGAAACTATTCAGAAAAATGGAAAATGGGTCTTTTAATAATTCTTCTTAAGAACAAATAACTTCTTTGGCTCATCTGATTTGAAGAAGACTTAAATCTTTAACCATCTTTATATTTGATAAGATGATACAATGGCACCAACTGCATATGTTCTGTATAATGCAGACGCTACCAAAAAAGCCCAAAAGGGAGCTTTGGAAGCTGTCAGAAATGTCCAAGGTGTTGAATATGCACATCCAACCGACGGGGTCTATGATGGTATTGCAAAAATCACAGAAAATACTATGGATAAATTAAAAGAAAGAACCGCGGCCGTACGTAGACTTGATACAGTAAGCACGACATTAACGATGATAAAAATAGAAGGGTAATAGTTTTAATTAAAATTTGGTAAAGTGATACAATGGCCCCGAGTGCGTATCTGGTATATAATACAGAGATTGGAGCTCAAAACGAAGTTACGGATGATATCAGAAAAGCTAAAGGTGTTGAATACGCACATGCGTTCTATGGTATCTACGATGGCATTGCAAAAATTAACGCAGATAGCATGGCTCAATTAAAACTAAGAGTTAATACCATACGTAAAACTGATAAGATGGTATCATCATTAATGATGATAGTAATAGAAGAACAGAAATAATTTTTACACCAATTCTTTATTCAGCTTTAAGAACGTCAATGTGTTTTTATCTAATTTAATTTTTTCCATTTCGTTTTTAGTTAACCATTTGTGTGTTTTGGGTAAGATTGAGCCTTTAAAATTTTCGATTAAAAAACTATACCCAATTAGAATACGAGTTTTTTCTTTTCTGAGGAAACTTCCAAGATAATCTATTTTTTGTTCTGTCAAATCAGCAACAATTTTCAATGCTCTTTTTACAGTATCGTCTAGACTTCCATTCAAATTACCGTCAAATTCTTCGTATGGAAAACCCCAAACATTATTTTTATCATGTTTTAACAACAGAAATTTTCCTTCTTTATTTATGGCTACTGTTATGGCTGATACGATTTTCATGAACATACAGGCCTTTATAAAATATTTAATTGGAGATAACCACTGTTGGTGGTGAACTGTTAAACCTTACCAACTTTTGAGAGTTGTAAATTATTATCAGAGTAATTTTTTCAACCTTGATTTATGAAAGACGTGAAAAAACTCGAGTTAGATTTATATGACGAATCTACTGGCTCTAAGCAAAGTCGTAAATCAATCTTAGGGAGGAGGATAGACGGAATAAAAAATTACTTTACTAAACCATCCACACATGGAGGATTTTATTTTTCAGGCATTGGTTGCTTTATAGGAGGGCTAGGAGGTTTGGTGAAGGGGTTTACCTCTTCTTTGTATTCAGACGCTCCGGAAATTATAACAAAGTTTTCAGTTGGAGACTGGCAAGGAGCCATATATCAGTTCGCTGGCTCAGCTACAAAATCTTTTTTTAATGCTGCATACACGGCCGGTGCTGGAGGGTTCATAGGATATATTGGTGGTTCAATTATAACAGGAAAAATTTGGGATTCGTTGGTTTCTTTTTTTGGATTTAAGTAAACGAAATAGGAGGTGACCTGATTGGAGAACTCGAATGGAAAAAATAGATTGGAAGCTGGGTCAAGTGGAGCTGTAGAAAAGGCCGGATATTCTAAAAAGGCCGAAGGTCCGCTGTCCTACGGTTGGTTTTCCTTGGGCCAATCCAGAGGGATCAAATGGACTCTTTGGAAAACAAGCGTGACTCTTCAAAGGAGAGAAAAACAAGGCGATAATTGGCTTACAACAGAGGAGCTTCATGTTGCCCCAAAGGTTCTGAAAGAATTAGTTTGGCGAATACCCTCTTGGCTTGAATCTATAGAAAAAAATAATGGGAGAAGAGGTAAATGAGTGATGAAAATGATAGCATACTCAAAAAATTAAAGCCATTCTATGGATTCGCTTTGGGTATTGCTGTAGCACTGGGTGGAGAGCGTCTTATAGTTTATCTAAAAGACAAGTACCACGAAAACAAAAAGAGAGAATTGCAAGAACTCGCGGACATAATCGTTAAAAGATATAAGCAAGAAACTGAACCGGAGTCAGGATAAGAATGGAGTACATGCTAAAGGTACTCAATTTAGAAAAAGAAATTGATAAACTGAGAGTCGTGGATCAAGGCCATATCGAGTATATTGATTTGAAAAAAAAGCTTAAGGGCCTTGATAGTTTCGCACGGAAGATATCAGAGACGGATCTAAGAGAGTCGGATAGATATAGCTTCCTGGAAAGAGTGAAAGAATATAAAAGTAGAATTGAACAGTACAAGGCCAAGGCCGGTTCAAATAATGTAAAATCCGACACGGCACAAACAATTATTTCTTTTTTGCTTGGGATTTTTTCTGTTGTGGTAGGGGTTAAATTGAAGGAGATGTACAAGCTTTATAGGGTTCGGAGAATGGCCAAAGAAGCTAACTTCATTTATGAAAAACTTTCTGGAGTTGAGTCGACCAATGAGTAAACATATAAAAATGGCTAAGCAAGAAGTAATTCAGAGAGATATTGAAATTTTTCAAGAAGGTCTTAAAAATGGTGAAGAGGGTGGAGTAATGGAGCGAGAGGAGATTTTGCGTACGTTAGTAAGTTGTGGTCTTAGCGAATACGAGTCCAAAGTGTATTCTTCTTTGGTCTTTTTGGGGCCTTCTAAAGCAGGGACTATAAGCCGAGAGTCAAAAGTCCCCCAATCAAAAATATACGAAGTTTTAGATCAACTTACGAATAAGCAGCTTGTCGAGGTTTTTGATGGTAGGCCGAAAGAATTCAAAGCAACCGAGCCGGAGATCGCACTGAAAAACCTTTTAGAAGAAAAAATGAATGAAATAGACACATTAAAATCAAAAGTACAATCAATGAGCAACTTTCTAAAACCTCTGAAGAAGGATCAAGTCCTCGGAGGCGTGTGGACGATAAAAGGTGAAAAATTCAAAGAATTTTTCAACAAAACCGCCGAGATGTTGGACAGAAGTGAAAAATATGTCTATGCAATTACACGTGATTTTTCTCGATCAGCTTCTATGGCAGGAGCAGTAAAAAAATGTATAAAGCGTGGAGTAAAAATTCGTGTGATAGGCATGGAAAAAATAAGCAAGAGAAATTATTATAAAGCGTTGTGGTACAAAGAGCAAGGAATAAACCTTAGATTTTTCGAAACGAAAGTTCACCCAAGGATAATAGTTGTCGATGGAAAAGAAATCCTGCTACGCTTGGATTATAACCCACAAAAACGCAATAGGTTCCGATTCGATTCGCTATGGTCAGAAGACGTCTCGCTAGTCACTGTGATCGATAATTATGTTAAAAACATGTGGGGAAATGCAAACACGATTAATTTCAGGAAAATTCCAATCTCTTTATAGGAATTTTAAAAATTAGCTCGTTATCTGTATAATCGGTTTGCTCAAAGTCGTATTTGTTCCCATGTGCTCAACTGCCACGCGATGCTCTCCTTTCACAATACGGAGCGTGCCATTCAAATCGACATTTGAATATGGTATTACCAGCTTCTGTTTTTTTCGATTAGTCCTGCTAATTTTTATATTATCAAAGCTTGTGACCCCGTCCGGATTTGCTAGTACTATGGCGGCATTTGGTGTTTTTGCACCTATGCTCTGCGAGCCGCTTTCAATTACCTTCTTCGTACTAAGTTCATATTCAGCCGCGATTTCATCCGAGCTTAGAGAAACATTCCAGATTTTTACTTCGTCGATAATGCCGTTGAAATATCCCTGAGTACTGTTACCTATTGATACTGGTGAAGTAGTATTAGTAATAGCACCTGTCAATGGGTCATTATTGCTTTCAATACCGTTGATATAAACTCTTTGGTGAGCACCATCATAGGTAAATGCTACATGTGTCCATTGATCATTTGGAACTGTATTATCAGAAGAATAAGTTGCATAAGTAGCTCCCTGACGATTAACCCAAGCACCAATTTTATTAGGAGTATCTATAGTTACTTCGAATGTGTTTGCTTTTACTACTAAACCAATATTTGGGCTTTGGTCAGATGGAGATTTAACCCATAATGCTACTGTAATTTCACTAAAATTTAAACTCGGCGAATCAGAAACTTTAACATAATCATTCACACCATCAAACTTCAGACAGCTTAATCCAGCTTTGCAATCAGAATAGCTTTGCCAGCCACTTGTCGAATTCCCAGTAGTGTTCATATCCGTTAGTGTTCCATTGTTCAAATTACCGGACCAATCATATGCTTTGCTGCCTGTCCGGTTGTCAAACGTCCAAAATCCGACGAGCCGCTCTGGGTTCGCAGGGAGCACGAATATTTGTCCGCCTGTTCCGCCACTCGAATTGTATATATCGCCAGAGAATTTGTAATTTTCAAGCGTGCTAAGATTATGATAAGCTAGGCCACCGTTGCCCTTGTATTTGTAATTATCAACAATCCATTGACCAGATGTGTTTGTCCACACAGGATCAGCTTTGCTATCTTCAACATACCAGTTGAAAAAATCTAGGAAAACACTGCCACGTTCGATGTATATGTCACCTTTTCTTCCTGTCAAGTACATGTGTTCAGACGGGTCATATGTGAATACGAGCGAATCAGTCGCTGCATTGATACTGTACTCACCTCCAGAAACAGAGACTGACACAGTCCGCTTGGAGCCTTCTGCTTCAGATGAAACTTCCTTTATAACACTGTTCAACAAATTCAAATTCTGAAAAGCGTCTGTTATTACTGAGGAATCTTCAACGCGGTTGAATATGGGGTTTACAACTCCCAAAACCAGAGTTAGCATCAATACACCAAGCAGAATTGTTAAAACAGATGCGATAAATGGACTAATTCCCTTTCGGTTCAAACTCATGCTAGACTCCCTGCTCAACAACTTTTCTATATAAATAGATTTCATTTTTCCAGTAAATTAGTATTGCGATGTTAGTAGATGTAAACGCTAGTGTATGTTGATGGGTTTCTGGTATTTTTTTATATGTGTGGCGTCTTGGCTCACTAATGAGGCGTAGAAAAAGCCGACATAGACATCCTTGTTCGTTTTTGTTGTTACTGTTATGCTTTCGGTTATGCTAGTTGCTGCATCACCGGCTGTGCTGTTGTACGTCAAGTTCAGCTCATATTGCGTGCCTGGGGTTATTGTAAAATTGGTATCCCACCTTTCATAATTTATAATATCGCTCTTAGTGTCAGATTGGCCGACAATGGTAAGGTTCGCGTCTATCGTACTGTCAATCATGTTTATCAGGCTCACGTTCATTGCGTTTATTGTTTTGTTCGATATGACGCCGATGTATAAAAATGTGAAGCTCATAGAATGCTCTGCCATTTTACGCTCAGTGAAATTCGCAAAATCGAAAACATTTTTAGTTATATTTTGCGGGTCATAGTAGGAAAATCTCAATGTGTTGTTTAGCTCGTTCACTATATTTTCAAAAATATCATTCTCAAATCTTACTTCTAAAATTTCTTTCTCTTTCTTAGCACCCGGACTTGCAGTGTTAAACTTAATAATGACTAATGAAGCAACTATGACAACTGCAGCGATTAAAAACATTTGGCCTTTTGATTTTCTTTTTCTTTTCTTCGCTTTCAATATATTATCGGATAAGGTCCACAAATTAATCAAACCCCCACATAAAAACTCTAATTTCCTTTGGTGTATAATTCCCGACTTTACCGGCCAGAAAATAGCCTACAGTTATAATATTTTCTGAGCTTATGCTAGGCACAACTGTTAGATTTGATGTTTTGTTGTAGATGGTTACATTGTAATTCAAGTAAGTAGATATATACGAACTCAGCTCAGATTCTATAGCCGTTGCGTTGTTGTCAAGCGCGTTTTTTCTTAAATTACCCACATCATCAGATATTTTTAAGGCATCGTAGATTCTCAGCTTGTAATTGGCTTTGCTTAACTCTAAAGTTTCCAGAGGCCTTTGGAAAAAAAACACAAGTGTTACAACTATCATTGCAACTGCTATTGCAGCTTCTAAAGTATAAAATGTGCCTCTCATCTTTAAGGTCGCCTCTTATTAGCTTTCAACAATTTCTATTCTGAATTTGTAATCTTCTCCGGTAACATCCCTCAATTGGTCATAAGTTAGATTGTTCAAAGCGTTTAGTTTTTTCATAGAGATAACATCCTCTATTTTTTCTGGGAATGGTTTAACAACCAAGGGAGGTAATTCGAAATGTACCTCATCAACTTTCAACTGCCGAGTTATGCCTGCTGTAGAATTTACCATGTAAAATGTGATGTTGTAAATATAGTTGCTTGCATCGAATGTGCTCCAATCCTCCCACTCAGAAGAAGAAAGATTTTTTTCAAAATGGTACCATATCGCATTGCTCATGCTGCTGCTGCTTATGCTTGTTGTTATCGTGTCGTCGCTCTCGCTTATGGAAACATTCACAGAAGATATGCCACTTAGATCATCTACGTATATCCAAGAGTCAATATACCACCCATTGGAAACACCAGTTATAGCCGATCCAGGCTCATATTTCAATCCAAGTTTTTTGCTGTCAAATGTGTCCTTTATCTGCACGCTCGCAGCCCCGCGCATTTTGACTGTAGAATTTGTCTCTGGAGATGCGCTGGACCCGCCGTACCTGCTCCACGACGTCGTAGCTTCAGACCAACTATCTCCGCTCGACGACACCCAGCTAGATGTGCTGTAAGTCATTGTGTAATTTGCCCCAGGTACGCCGCTATCTTCAGAATAAAAAACTAAGAAAGATTTTTCCTCGCCCTGAGAAATGTTTACTTTGAATCGTATGTAGGACTCGTTCAAAAACTGGCCCGAGCAATTAACAGGGTTTACAAGTTCGTATTCGTACTCGTTTAAATTCGAATCGTACACACGTACAGTATTGTTCCATGTTATGTTCGAACACTCTTCGTCAAAAACCAAGTTAGCGATCACTGGTTCATTAGTTCTGGCAGCAGTCCCAAGTTCTTCGATTATGATTGGAATTTTGTATATACTTTTGGTCAGTCCCAGCTCAGATGGAACATTGCCTGTATCTTCCCAATCAGCAGGCGTACCACTCGTGCTAAAAAACCTTTCAAACATATTTATTGCAGCATCCCTATATTCTTCTATGCTGATTTCTACGGGAACTTTTACAAAATATCGAATTGACAAACCCAATATAAGTGCTATAAAGAACAGGAAAAATCCAATACTAACAGCCAAATCAACGTAACTCATCTTTTCACCCATTATTCTACTGAATCTTATCTTACTCCCAGACGCATATTCGTACAGTCACCTTTTCTATTGAACCGTCAGGATTTTGTATAATCTTGGGGACTTCATAGCACCCGATGTTCTCAGCTTCTATCCTCTCTTTTTCTTCCTCACCATATACCACAGTCACAGTAAAGCTAGTGCTATTCCTCATAACCTTGCTGGTATTTTTATCTGTAACTTCTACAACCACGGTAAATGTTCCGAGTTCATTCGGTGCAGTAAACTGGCAATCGTATGCACCAGACGCATCAGTTGTATCTGTACATTTTACATTTCCAGAAATCTTAGCTTCAACACTAGACAAGGTGATGTATCCGGTATCAATGTACCTCGCCTGTCCTGAAACGTTTATGCTATCTGCGTAGCTCACTTCGGTTGCATTCAAATCAACTGAAACTGTACCATTCTGCCATACTAGAAGCGTATAATTAATCTGAGATGAAGTATAATTTTGATTTTCCGTGGTGTCCGCCTTTATTAGATACCACCCAAGAGCCAAGTTGTCCGTGTCAGTATAATTAATAACAGAGCCTGTTCCAGATGCTATCTCTTGCAATCCATTTGTGTAGTTTGAGTATATCTTTACTGTTAACGAGCTAACATTGCTCGTGGCTGTTATGTTTGCTATATCACTCATATACTCGCTGTCACCTTCTGTTCCGTTCAAGAATAAACTGGTATTAGTTGCTGCTTTGTTTATTATGTAAGTTCCATTATGAACGTATGTAACCTCAAGCTTGGCAGCTTTAGAAGAGCTGCCGTCTATTGAGTACACTGTTTTGGAACCCAAACCACCAGTTCCTCTAAATCTGATACCAATATAATTAGAAGGGTTGTAACTAGTTCTATTAATGAACTCTTGAACTAGTGTGCTTATATTAGGACTCATATACTCAGTTTCTGCAGTCCAGGGACCTATGTTCCAGTTAACAGTGGTATCTGTTACTGTCCATCCATAAGGATTTGAAGAAAAGGCAGGACAACTGTCGTAGTCAAGAAGTTTAATATCCGTATTCACAGTACCAGAACTGCTATCGTAAGCCACTCCTATAAAATATGCTGAGACAATTGTTGAATCAGCAGGTATATAAATAGACCATCGGAAATATCCTCGGGTTAAATCATCATACCACCATCTAACCCAGCCCACTGTTCTCCAATGATTTGAAGACATAGCATAATCATCATCCAAACTCGATGAAACCTGGTATATAACTGTGACTCTTGTTGAATTCCAATTATCATTAGTATCATTACCATACCATACATAGCTGAAAGTACCAGCAGGTAAATCATCGAATGTTTTATTATAAACATTTCCTTCCTTAGAAATTTCTCCCAAAGAATAAGTGTAATTTGTCCCATTAAACTCAAGAATAACATCGCTTACTGCTACGTTGTCAGTCCATGTCGCGTTGAACTGATAACTCTGGCCTGGTTGATAAGTTGAACCTGATGCTGGTGATACTTGCAGATTTGACCATTGAGGAGCTATATTTATGCTGAATGTATTAATATTGGTTACATTCTCATTCCCGTTTGTATCGTTGTAATATATTCGCCAGCCAACTATCGTCCCTTCTGCCACAGAGTTGTTCGTCCATGTGAAGTTTGACCATGTCCATGTCTGAGAAGCATCTTGCATATCTATCGGTGAGGGATATGAACTTGATTCTTCGCTTCCCCAATCTTCATGAGAAGGTTCAGAGCCAATAATTTTTCTAACGAGTACCCAGTCAATCTTGATATTATTGCCGTTGTCATTCCAAGTGAGAAATGTTATGTTTGCATTTTCTTCCATAATGTAAGTTGAGTGTATTCCTAAGAGAGTGGAATCCTTGTAGAATTCATGAGAAGTTCCGCCAATTCTTCTTATTTCATAAGTGCGATAATTAGTATGGTCTGTGGTCTCTGGTCTGTCCTGTTCATTAGTTCCAGCTTCCTCACTTGTGATTTCTAACGCATCATCTGTGCTTATATGGTGGATGCTCATCGTATTATCATCATCATACGCATTTTGCATCCATACTCGCCTAGTAACTGGACGGTAATAGCTTCGTGTAGCAGTATCATTAGTAGAAACAAAATCTAAAGACTTTATCCAAGAATTTATGCCACCACTCCTCGTAACGGTGCAGATGCTATCTGATACTGAAACACTTCCGATTGAAGACCATTTGTTGGTGTCTAAAGCAACCCCTAAAAAGTCATCAAAGAAGATGAATGTGTTAGTTCCATTGCTTGTTGTTGTCGCATCGTTTTTACCATAATAAATGTAAATCGTGTTATCAGTTACATTAGAGATAAAAGGAATCTCAACCCAGAAAGTGGCATTTTCTCCAGTATAATTTTTTTCTATCCAATAATCGAGTTCATAGTCAGTGCTATTAATGAATCTTATATCTCCGAAATCACTTCTTGCTTTATTGTCTATGTAGAGAGTTGCTCCGGAATCAGTTCCACTTCCGTTGATGACTGTGATGTTCATTTGATAGTTTGTTTGGTTTCCTGCTGAGCTTCCGTTTATTTTATGCTGTTTACGGTAGTTCCAACTTGAATTCCACCAGCCAGAAACCTCAGTTTTATTCTCCCACTGCCCACTCTCATTTGTACTAAGCAAAGCCCAATCCAAAGCTGTCTCATCATATCCTTGAGCAGTCAGATTTATAGATTCCCATTGATTGATGATATTATCAGTATCATTTGTGGTTTGATTGCGCCAGAGTGGTGGGGTTCTATCGATTGTAACAAAACTGAAGGTTTCAGAGACATTCCAGTTGTCGCTAGTATCATTGGCATATACTCTCCATTTTATAGTCTTTCCACCTTCTGAATTTATTATCTTAGTTACATTGCTCCAATTTCCAGTTCCTGTCATAGAAACCCAAGTATCATTTGTCCATCCAGTTTCTTCGCTTCCCCAACCTCCATGGCTAGGCTCAGGGGAACTGTATTTTCTGTATAAACCATAGTCCCTCAATGTTCCTGTTTGCTCCATGACTATTGATTCTGTGAAGTCAAATGTTTTTAAAACATTGTCCCCGCTGTCTAAAATTTGCATATAATCTACTTCGGTGTGAGTGGCACCACCAGCCCAAGCATCTCTATTGTGGATTAGCAGAGTGACATAATCAGATGTCCATGCAGATAAATCCATGACTGTAGAAGTGGTTGTTGTCCATGCAGTCCACTCTTTATAATTTGCGGTGAGTGAGAAAAGGTGAATATTAGTATAGTCTGATATAGGATGCGTAGTATCATCATTATCTTGAAACTCATCGGTTGTCTTGCTGCGTAAATGAGCGTGGTCTACAATATGGACATGCCCAATAGTTCGAGGATTTACATTACCAGCCTGATAGACTCTCCAATAAACCCGGACCTTCTTTCCGTCTAAATAGCTCCTGTCACCAATAATGAAAACATAACCTTCACCCCTGCTCGATGCGGTAGAAGAAATATTTACGCTTGTAGTAGCGTTTACAAAAGAGAAATCAGGACTAGAACTTGAAAACCAGTCATGTTCTCGCAACTGAAATAAATCAAGATTGAGGCCGTCATGAGTAGTTGTTGCATCGTTTTTACCATAGTAAATGTAAATTGTATTGTTTATTACATTAGAAATAAAAGGAATTTCAACCCAGAAAGTAGCATTATCCCCAGTATAGTTTTTTTCCATCCAGTAATCGAGTTCATCGTTAGTGCTGTTGACGAATCTTATATCTCCGAAATCACTTCTTGCTTTATTGTCTATATAGACAGTTGCTCCGGAATCAGTTCCAGTTCCGTTGATGGCCGTGATATTCATTTGATAGTTTGTTTGGTTTCCAGCAGTTGAGCCAGTGATATTGAGAGATTTTCTGTATAGGAAAGAACTATTCCACCATTCCCCACTCAAACAACTCCAAGTCCCGTTGCATAGTGAGAAGATGTGTCCAGATAATCCAATATTATCAGTCCAGTTCAACCTAAATTCTGTTGGCCTACCAGCTACAGTATTATTTGTTGAGTTCAAAGAATAAGTTGGTGGTTCGACCTCATTGTAAGCGTATTTAACATCATTTCCAAACCTGAACTCTAGCGTATGCTTGCCTGCAATTATAACTTTACTTATTTTATAACCAGTCTCATCACAATTATAGTTCTCAACAAAAACAACACCATCAGTAAGCTCAGTTGTTAAAACGCTATCCCCGCATCTAAGCTCCAAAAATTCTATATCTTTTTCAAATTCAGTGTTGTCAACAGCAGTAATTGTCAGATTAGCAGTACCAGTAGTATTAAATCTAACAGTCCAATTCCCATAAAGAGTAGGATAACTTTGAACATCGATAATCGTAATTCCAGAGACTTCATAAATATCAGAAGCAGGTGCTTGAGCGAATGCAGACCCCTTAATTATAAATCCTGTGTAATCAACTGTCGGAGGAGCGAATCTGTTTAAAATTAATAATGAAATTAACCCTAAACAAGCTATGGAGATGTAGATGCCTATAATTTTACTTCTTTTCGCATTTCTTATGTTACCTATAACTTTACCTATTATTTTATTTACCACTTTTCTTCCCCTGTTTTTTCAAATAACAAAGCTTAGCAGGCCCGATTTTGCGGATTTTGATAATTCCTTCAGAAATGAGGGGCAGAACATACCTCGAAGCGGTTTGTCTGCTTATGCCAAGCCTGCTAGCTAAATCTATTATTGTCAGCCCTTCAGGATACTTTCCAAGCTCAGTAGCTATTCTTTTCTTTGTTTTAGTTTCATTATCCACAAAATCAGGCCCTCCACGGATTCAAATTAATAACTTTATTCAATTTTTAACTGAATCGTTAATCACAATGGACGCGAATATGATTAACATATAAATGTTAATACCTGTCGATGAGTATAAATTAATGCCTTTTCCGAGGATTTGTGTATAAACAAAAGTTTTATAGCTTAAACTGATATTAGAATTTTATGAATGAGCAGAATTTAGGCAATAGTGAAAGAGAAAAGCAATTGAAAGAAAAATTGATGGCTTATAGAGCTTTAGAAAGTAGAATAAGCACGTTAGCTAAACAGCAAAATATGTTTGCGTCCAAAACCTTAGAGATACAAAGTACCATAGAGAGCATAGATGAAATTAAAAAAGGAGCGAAGGACATTTTATTCCCGCTCGGCTCAGCTGCTTATACTAAAGGAGCAATAGCAGATAGAAACAAACTAATTGTTGAAGTTGGCGCAGGTGTTGCGTTAGAGAAAACATCGGATGAGGCAAAAATGATTTTGGAAAAAAGAAAAAAAGAACTGGAGGAAGCGATGGGAGTTCTGCAAAAAGAAATACAAAGCATATCCGCAATGATGCAAAAGATAGAACTCGATGCGCAAGGGATAATTCATAAGGCTCAAAAAGAAGGAGAGAAATTCAGACTGGTGTCGTCAGAGTAATGAAACCAATTGTTTGATATGATTCATTTAATTCGTTCGGTGTAAAAGATGTTTGGGATTCTAAAAAAGAAACTTTCTAAAGCAATAAAATCGATTTCTGAAAAATTTAAAGAAAAGGAAGAAATTGAAAAGGAAAAACCAATTGAAGAAGAACCAGTCAAAGAACAGCCCATAGTCGAAGAGCATCCTGTAGTTGAGGAGAAACTTGTTGAACCTTTGGAGTTCAAACCTAAGGTTGCGCCGAAGCCTGAAGTTGTAAAACCTAAAATTGAGCTTGAGAAGATTAAAGTTGAGAAGGAACCTGAAAAGGAAGTAGAGAAGAAAGTAGAAAAACCAAAAAAGAAATTCTTTATTAAAAGGGCAATTGAGCGCGTGACAAGAAAGATTATTGCCAAAAAACTGGATGAGAGCGACTTGCTGCCAGTGTTGGGCGAACTTGAGATTGATTTGATTGAAGCTGATGTGGCAGTGGCCGTTGCAGAAAAAATAAAGAACGATTTGCTGAAAGATCTAGCTGGCAAAGAAATAAAGCGTGGCAAAGAAAAAGAAGTGATTGTAGCTGCGTTTAAGAAAAGCTTGATGGATATTTTGTCTGTTCCGGAAATAGATTTGAAAAAGGTCGCAGCTGAGAAGAAGCCGGTCACACTGCTGTTTCTAGGTTTTAATGGAAGCGGTAAGACAACGTCAATAGCCAAACTTGCAAATTGGCTGAAGAGCGAAGGATTCACATGCGTGCTGGCAGCAGCTGATACTTTTCGTGCGGCTTCACTTGAGCAACTTGAAGAGCATGCGAACAAAATCGGAGTGAAAATGATAAAACACAAATATGGAGCAGATCCTGCTGCTGTGGTGTACGATGCGATTGAGCACGCAAAAGCGAAGGGCGTGAATTTTGTGCTTGCTGACACAGCAGGTCGAGTGCATACGAATAAAGATTTGATGAAAGAGATGGAAAAAATCATACGTGTGAACAAACCGGATTTGAAAATATTGGTGATCGATTCGCTGACCGGAAATGATGCTGTATTGCAGGCGCAGGCATTTGGCGAACTCGGTGTGGATGCTGTGGTATTCACGAAAGTAGACGTTAATGAGAAAGGTGGTGCAATACTTTCTGTAACACATGAGCTCAAAAAGCCGATTCTCTTTTTGGGTCTGGGCCAGGAATATAAGGATTTTGAGGAATTTGATGCAGAGAAATTCGTAAATAATGTTTTAAGTTAATGTATCAATCCAAAATTACACCGTAACAATTCATTATACCTATTATGTTTTCTATTGCTTCGGTCAAGTGCTTTTTAGCATCATTTTTGATTGCTGCATGATCAACAGCAAAGCTATAGTCAAAAGGTTTTATCTCTCGTAGACATCGATCAGAATCTCCAAGTCTGCTTAAGTGAACTCTAGTTAGATTAACAATAACTGGAAATTTACATCTTAATGATGATATATAATCTCTGAATGTTCTTCTTGATTTGTCGAAAACAGCTCTCACAACATCAATCATCAATTCAGTTGTCAGATCTCCTTTAAGACCAGTTAAATAAGGTACTGTCGCACTCAATTCTGTATGTCTGTATTTTATCATTTTTAAGGTTTGTTCGTTCGGACTTTTCATAAACTTTAATTTAAACACAAAAGAATTTAAACCTTGTTTTGAAAATTTGTAACATTTTAAAACATAATAAAAACTAATGATTAGTATGTTAGACAACCTTGGTAAGGGGCTTAGTGCCTTGATAAAGAAGCTTGTTACAGGTACGACTATCGATAAAGCATCTGTGGAACAGCTGCTAAAAGACCTGCGACGCATTCTCCTTCAAGCTGATGTTGACGCTGCGATGGCAGATGAATTGATTGCAAATATCCTCAAACAATGCCTGGAGCAGAAAATCCCAGCTGGTCTGACTCTTCGCGAGCATGTTTTAAAAACGATTTACGATGAACTTGTGAAATTGCTTGGCAAAGCGCCGGCAAAGCTCGTGGATAAAAAAAGAATAATGTTTATCGGGCTTTTCGGAAGCGGAAAAACAACAAGCATAGCTAAATTAGCTCGTTATTATAAAAAGAAAGGAAAGAGGTCTGCACTTGTAGCACTTGACTACCACAGGCCTGCGGCCCCGCAACAGCTAAAACAGCTTGGTGACCAATTGAAAGTTCCTGTTCACATAAATGATAGCAAAGATCCATATGCATGTGCTAAGGAGGGCTTGGAGAAATTCGGTAAATACGATATTATAATTTTCGATACTGCTGGTAGAAATGCGCTGGATAAGGAGTTGGCAGATGAGTTGAAAAAACTCGGCGAAATAATAAAGCCGGATGAAGTACTTTTGACAATACCGGCTGACCTTGGAAAAGTTGCGCGTAAGCAGAGCGAGGAATTTAATAAACTTGTGGGGATAACCGGAGTTTTTGTAACAAAGATGGATGGAACAGCAAAGGCAGGCGGTGCACTTGCAGCAACTTCAGTGACAGGAGCTAAGGTAAAGTTTATTGGAACTGGCGAGAAACTAGAAGATTTTGAGTTGTACAATCCTGAACGATTTGTTTCGCGGTTGCTCGGGCTTGGCGATTTGCAGACATTGTTAGAAAAAGCAAAAGAGACAGATATGAAAGAAGAAACAATTGAAAAAATTGTTGAGGGTAAGTTCACGTTGACAGATTTTTATGAGCAGATAGAAGCAATGCAAAAGATGGGTCCGATGAGCAAGGTGCTTTCGATGGTGCCTGGTGCTGGTATGATGAAACTGCCTAAAGGCGTGATTGAAAAACAGGAGCAGAAGATGAAAAACTACAAACATATAATCAACAGCATGACCAAGGAAGAACGCGAAAACCCGGAAATGATTAATGCAAGTCGCATAAAGCGAGTGGCGAAAGGCAGTGGACGGCCAGAATCAGATGTGCGTGAACTGTTGAACCAATACAAACAAATGAAAAAACTTATGCGCAGTTTGGGCGGACAAGCTGGGCTAAAACGCGGTGCATTTAAAAACTTGGCTAAGCAATTTGGGTTTAAACTTTAGATATTATAATTTATTTCGTTACTCCAACAATGCTATGGTGAAACAATGAAAATTTTAGAAAAGGCAATTGAAATTTTAAAGGAAAACTATATTTGTGATTCCTGCGTTGGCCGCCAGTTCGCTGAGCTACTTAGCGGTCTGACAAACAAAGAGCGTGGAAAGATAGTTAGGCATTACATAGCATTTCTGATAGATTCTGGCGAGAAAATAGCTGTTGATAGTTCGAACTTCTATGGAATGAAATTTCGCAATGTAAAAATAAGGCCGAAAAAACCAGAAAAATGCAAGATATGTAAAAATTTTTTTTTTGAAAGGATAAACGGACTAGCTAAACTTGTTGCAGAAAAGCTGAGCGGCTACGAGTTTGACAGTTTTTTAATAGGCACAATTGTCTCTTCAGATTTAATTCGTGGAGAAGAAAAAGTTTGGAGTGAGGCAGGGATAGAGTTTGTTGAACCAATAAAGAATGAAATAAATCGTGAATTGGGCAAGAGAGTAGAAAAAATTACTTGTAAAAGCTTTGGTCTCAAATCACCAGACATAACTGCGATAGTTAATTTGGAGACAAACCACATTCAGTTGCAAATAAGGAGCCTGTACATTTATGGAAAATATCAAAAGCTTGTGCGCGGCATACCACAGACAAAATGGATCTGCAAAGCTTGTGGTGGTAAAGGATGCATTGCATGCGAAGGCGAAGGAAAGTTGTATAAGACTTCTGTGCAGGAAATTATGGAAAAGCCGTTAATAAAAACGGTCAAGGCAAGGCGATCCAAATTCCATGGAGCTGGTCGTGAGGATGTTGACGCACGTTGCTTGGGTAAACGCCCTTTTGTGATAGAACTTGTAAATCCAAGAAAAAGAAAAATAAATTTAAAGAAAATCCAGGCGTGGATTAACAAATCAAAGAAAATAAAAGTTTATGGTTTAAAAATTGCGCAGAAGAGGGCCATTCAAGAACTTAAATTCTCTCACTATGATAAAACATACCTTGCACAAGTTACATTTGCGAAGAAAATCGATAAGAAAAAATTAAAGCTTTTGAAGACTCTGCGCGGTGTAACAATAAAACAAAAAACACCCATGCGTGTTGTGCGTAGGAGGAGCAATAGAGTAAGAAAAAGAAAAGTAAATAAAATCAGCGCAAAGCTGATTGGAGAAAAAAAGATACAATTGAAAATCCAAGGAGAAGCCGGTCTTTATATAAAAGAACTTATAGTAGGTGACGAAGGCCGGACAGAGCCAAATATTGCAGGGATTCTAGACAATAAAGTTAAAAGCATAAAGTTAGATGTAATTAAGATACATGTTAGCTAAAAACACATGATAAAAAGTGATATAGATGGTTAAAAAATCGCGCGGATTCCGCAGTGGCACTAGGAAGAAGCTTAGGCAGAAGCCGTCTAACAGGCCTGCGATAACCAAGTTTCTACGTACGTTCAAACGCGATGAAAAAGTTATGATTTTTCCAGAGCCAGCTAGCCAGAAAGGAATGCCATTTCCAAGGTATAAAGGAGAGGTAGGTAAGGTTGTTGGAAAGCGTGGAAAAAGCTATTTGGTTGAAATTATCAATGGTAAAAAGAAGAAAATAATTATTTCTAGACCAGAACATTTAAAAAGAGCTTAATCTCTATATCTAAATATATAAGAATTTGTAAATGATTAGAGGAGGGTTTAGATGAATCTGCTCAAAGAAGAAATGATAACTAATGCAAAGGCGAAAGAGGCACTCAGCAGTATCGACAAGGAGGACGATATGAAATATGAGCAGAAGAATGCCTATGGCAATTTGAAAAAATTTGTGAATTTAGATCCCAAGAAAATTGAGGTGTTTGTAAAAGAGCTAGAAAAAAACAAAAAATTGAGAGAAAGGCAGATAGTGGCAATAGCTAATATGCTACCTGAAGACACAGACGATCTTAGAATAATATTACAGAGGGAATATTCGAACTATACACAAGAAGAAATCAATCTAATTCTGGACTTGGTGCGTAAGTCTAAGTTGTCAACAAAATAGACCTGGTGATTCCATGGTTGCGAAAGATGATTATGTAATAGTATTAGATTTTCTCCCACAGGGAAGATCTGGCGATAGGAAAGCTGAGCCTCTTGCCCAGGTAATTGGAGAAAGGTTCTTCAATTTGTTAGAAATTATTATAAAAGATGGCGTGAGCATCAAACCAAAAGATAGGATATACATAGGTGGGGATAAAAGGGAGGAAGTGAAATATATACGTTCGAGAATAGCTTACATGCATCTGACAAACTTTTCAAAGATAGAACTTGAGAGTACTATCAACGATTTGATATCCAAGGATGAGAAAAGATTCGTAGATTTTTTCAACCATGCAGGGCCGATAACTACACGTCTCCATAGTTTAGAACTTTTGCCTGGTATAGGTAAGCGGCATATGTGGGATATAATAACGAAGAGAAAAGAAAAGCCGTTCGAGAGCTTTGATGATTTGAAGAACCGCGTTACAATGCTCCCAGATCCTAAGAAAATGATAATAAAAAGAATTTTAGATGAGTTGCAGACTAAAGATAGGCATAGGCTTTTTGTTTCAAGCATGACTTAAACATAGTTTGAAGGTATTGTTCTGAAAGTGATCTCAATCCAAAACTCTTTTCATAGCTATTGCTACTGATATCCAGAGAAGCCCGCCTAGGAGAAAGAGAATAAAAGCAAAAACAAGCGCAAATGTGTAGCTTATTCCTGTGACTCCGCTCCCGCTTTCCAAATGACCAGAAACCATTGACCCGGCCATTATGCAGATTGTGCCAAGTATCCAAAACAATACCATCTTCCAATTCCTTCCAGCCATAATTAGAAATTGGAATTGGAGAATAAAAATCTAATCAAAGCGTTCTCGTCAGATCCGTAACTTCAACTCCACTGACCTCATCGAGCTTCTTTAGTTTTTCTTCTATAGCGCTCAACTCGCCGCCTGCATCTGGTATAATCTTAATAACATTCAGCGCAACGAGGCCAAATGCAATCGGCTCGCGTTTTATCCGATCCGCTTTTATAAGATCTTTTATTTTAGCTTCAAGCGCATCTAAATCCACATCAACTCCAGTTGGCATAACTCTAAAAGTTACAATTACTTCAGCCATAGATAATCACAACTTTTGAAAGAACCACCATTTACGGTCCGACAAAGCCGCAACCGCTACATTTATAACTTATACTCGCACCTTTACACTTCTTGCAGCGTAGTATCCATTCTTCGCCACAATTCGGGCAGCGGAATTTTACGAAATTATCACTCGTGCGTATGTGCTTATTGCAGCTTGTGCAGTTCATTGTTTTTTTATCCGTCATTTTCTTCACATCTTCTTCAATCCTTTACATATCCTCTACACTTCTTTTAAACAGACTATTTAAATAATATTAATAAATTTTATATCTATTGGCTATTTGAAGCCCTCGTAGTTCAACTTGGATAGAACGATGGCTTGCGGACTTTGGTGAAAAGCCATTAATCTGGGTTCAAATCCCGGCGAGGGCACATCTCAATTCTTAAGCTTAACTTTCATAAAATCATATGCGACTTTTGTATTTGGAAATATTTTTTTAGCCGCGGACGCTATCTCATCTATGTCTTCTTTTGTTGCATAACGCCGGCTTAGATGTGTGAGTATGAGCTGCTTGACTCGCGCCTTCTTTGCGATTTTTGCAGCTTGCCTCACATCTGCATGCGCTTTACCTTCGTCCTCTTCGAGAAAAGTGGCATCATGTATCAGCAAATCAACGCCTTTAGAAAGCTTTACAATATTTTTGCACGGTTTTGTATCGCCCGAGTACACGACTTTTAACCCAGGCTTTATATCTGCGATGTCTTCGATTTTTATTTTCTTACCCTTGTAGGTTATTTTGCCTTTCTTCTTTAGCTCCTTTAGCCATTTGCCTCTGCGCAGGCCAAGCGTTTTCATACGCTTCGTATCAATAGACCATCTATCCTTTTCTTTGAATAGATACGCGACTGTAGGCACAGTGTGAAAAGCAGGAATAGAATGGATCTCATATTCATCTGTTTCATCTATTTTTGTTGGTTCGTCGCCGCCAAAGGGTACATTGATCGCCTCGAGAGGAAAGCGCAGCCCGAAATAGCCGAGGTCGACTATATTTGATATAAACTTCTCTGCTTCTGGGCCAAATACCTTCAGCTCATTTTTACGCTTTTCTAAGTTCATTGTTTGGATGAGCGGAATAATCCCAGCGAAATGGTCGGCATGCCAGTGTGTGATAAAAATTTTCTTTATTTTCATAAAGCTTATGCCAGAACGCATGAACTGCTTCTGTGTGCCTTCCCCACAATCGAACAGCAAAACCTCACGCTCGTCTGTTGAGTGCTCGAGAACTATTGCTGGGTGGTTGCGTTTTAAGCTAGGTATTCCAGACACTGTGCCGAGGAATGTTATTTCTATCATTTCTTTTTCACCTTATGCTAAACTCTCCTTTTCAAAATAATTACGTAGGAACACACCAAACTCTTTATCTTTTTTAGCAAGAGATGCAATCTTTTTCACATCTGAGATTAATTTGAATTTTTTGGAGATTTGTTCGGCTATGTAACTTGGGACTCCTTTTGCCTTTAATATTTTTAATGAATCTTTTAAGCTGTCTGCGAGCTTTTCTTGAGCTGTACGGAACTTGCGCTTTGTTTCAACAACCCAGAAGCCATCTTCTATAAATGGTCCATTTATCGTAGACGCTTCGGCTTTATACTTTTTTACAAAATTCTGAGAGCCTTTGACATCAAAAACACTTGGGCCTATTCGCTTCCGAACAGCTGGCAATTTGCAGTTTTTCATTTCAAGTAGGACAACTGCCAGTTCTTTTTCATCGCTGTAGACACCTTTTCTCAATATGTAGAATTCGTTTTCCTTTAGGATTGATTCAAGTCTGCTCGCAAAACGTCTAAGTTGTGGCCAGAGTATGTCAGGTACGGTTTTTGGTGGTTTTAATTTCACAACGATAAGCTCGGTCTCCCTGACTTTTTGAAGTTTTTTCAATTCTGTGAGCTTTAATGGCCTCTTTTTTGCTGGGAAAAACAGCCGTTCGGACGGCGACTTTAGGAAATCGTTTGCCGCTTTTTTAAGTTTTTGGAAATTTTGATGGCTAACAGCTGCAGAGGTATTCCTGTTATGGTCAGTCGGGTCTATTAAAATCAGAGCTTGGGCTTTGAACTTTCTTCTCACCTCAGGATAGTCATCTTTAGTATAAAAATTCTCTATGTCTATTATTTCTTCAGGTCGCCAGCCGGCTATTGCTTTGATTACGTTCACGAACCCTCCATATTTTATGATTATTAGTTCGCAAACATATCCTGAGAACCCTTCTGTCTTTGCATCAGCTCCGTATATGCTTTGTGCACCACAGAACTGCTTCAAAAGTCTGACATCATTCGAAAACTTGTGTGGCAGATTTTTCTCTATATATCTGACATGAAAAGGCGTTCGGTCTACTGAGGATTTTAGCTTGTCAGTAGATTCGATTTCATAGCAAGGCACAATGTCTATATGCATCTTTTTGATTCTACCACAGACGTACGGATGCTCGGCATACTCAATCGTATGCTTGCCGCGCATCTTTTTTATTATACTTTTTCCAATCCCCAACCCAATCTTTTCCATTTTTTCCTCGGACACTGATACCGGGAAAAGAATGAAGATATCAAACTCCATCTTTCCAGGAAGCCATGTGTCCCGCGTGAGGCTGCCAGCTATAATTGCATATGCTTTGTGTTTTATCGCTTCTTTATTTGTAAGTTCCAATATTTTTGATGCAAGATTTTCTAACCTTCTTTTTTCAGCTGGTTTTGGCACTATCTTTTTTAGAACTTTTTTTATTACTCGCTCTGTTGACGAGGTAGACGACGTATACGATTTAGGCATAATTAATTTTTGTAATGGTTTCTATAAAGAGTTATGTTTTTATTAAAAGGATAAAGGGTTTACATTTTTCTAAACATCTTCTAAGCATATCCTTATCATATTCTTATTTTCTAAGCACGTTCTTAATATCTTCTTCTGGTACAGCACCAATACGTAAGATTTTTGGTCCTTCCAGTTCTGTCAGGTCTATAACAGTCGACGGCTCTTTGATTTTACATCTCCCGCCATCTAAAACAAAGTCGACTCGATCTCCTATTTGCTTTTTCGCGTCGTAGCTTGTTGTTGGTGCTGATTTGCCTGAGATGTTAGCAGAAGTTGCTGTTATCGGTCCTGCCAGCTCGATTAAACGCAGGGCAATCGGATTGTCCGGTATCCTAATGCCGAGTTTATCTGACCCAGCAGTAAGCTCTTTCGGCAATCGGGCCTTCTTTTTCAAAATCATTGTTACCGGACCTGGTAAAAACGCTCCAGCAATTTTTCTTGCAGGTTCATTTACAAAGACCAAATTATCAGCTTCTTCCAAGCTGGATACTGCAACTGGTAGTGGTTTGTCAAACGATCGACGCTTGGCTCCAAAAACCTTTAAAACTGCAATGCGATTGAATGGATCGGCGCCCAGACCATACACAGTTTCTGTTGGATAAATAACTAAACCACCAGCTTTGATAAGCCTTGCGGCTTCTTTTATTTCTCTTTCAACTCTTCTAAATCCCAGATTTGTCATATTTTGTTTTCGGGTTTAGGACTATAAATAAAGATTTCGCTACTACAGAATAGTAAAATATATATAGTCACCACTATCAAATAGTGAATAGAAATTAGACAGGAAACAACTGAAGACAACGACCTGAATAATGACATAACAATAGGAAACAAAAGAGGTGAACAAATGAACGGTAAAGATGTAAGACAAGAATTCTATGAGCAACAGCTTTTTGAAGCGAAGAATGCCTTGTTTTCAGCAACGAATGTGCGACAAATCAAATTCCTCCAAAACAAGATAAAGTACATCAGAGGAAGAATGAATCAAAAAATAGGCTAAATTATTGTTATAGCCCCGCGCGGATTCGAACCGCGGTCTTCTGGTTTCTTCGAATTAGTTTATCCTAATTATCCAGAGCCAGATATCCTTGACCACTAGACTACGGGGCTGTTATGCAGATGGATAAAAATCAAATGATTTTCAAACCTATATAAGTTTGTTTTTTTTATTAAGTTCTTTAATCCTATCAACTTTTATTTCTAGCAATTCAAAACTAAAAATAGTTAGAGGTATCTAAAATGAGAATATTGCAACTACATTCAGACTACATTGAATATGAGCCTGTGAAAAAAGAAATTCCAAGCGCAGAAGATGCTGAAAAGAAAACAAATAGACTGGAAGATATTGTAGTACTTTTCACATGTGTTGAGGCCGGAGATGATGAAGCTATTGCTAAGCAAGCCATAGATGAGATAGAAGAGTTTTTGAAAAATCTTAAAGTAAACAGGATATTGTTATACCCATATGCGCATCTGAGTGCAAATCTTGCTGAGCCGGACGTGGCACTTGATGTAATGAAATCTATGGAAAAATATTCGAGCAAACTTGGTATAGAGACATTCCGGGCTCCGTTCGGGTGGTGCAAACGCTTTACAATTGCTGTTAAAGGGCATCCACTAGCTGAGCAGTCCAGAGAGATTTCAAGCGACGTTAGCGTGCAATCTAAAAAATGGGAGAAAAAACTGAAGCCGAAAAAAGAAAAAACTTTAGAGCAGAAAAAAGCTGTAATGTTCAGGCAGTCAAAGGTAACTGATGAGAAACTCCCTGAGAACGACCATAGAGTGCTTGGTCAGCAACTAGGCCTCTATAGCTTTCATGATGCTGCACCAGGAATGCCATTCTTCCACAACAAAGGAATGATAATAATAAATGAGCTTCTAAAGTTCTGGAGAAAAGAACATAAAAAAGCCGGTTACCAGGAAGTAAAAACACCAATAATTTTGCATAAATATCTGTGGGAGATAAGTGGACATTGGGATAAATTTAGAGAGAATATGTATTTCACAAAAATAGATGATCAAGACTTTGCAGTAAAACCGATGAATTGTCCTGGCGGAATATTGATTTTCAAGAGCAAAGTCAGGTCATATAAAGATCTACCGATGCGTGTGGCAGAGCTAGGCTTGGTGCACAGGCACGAACTGTCAGGTGTGCTCTCAGGTCTGTTTCGCGTTCGCATGCTCACACAGGACGATGCGCATATCTACATGACTGAGAAGCATATCAAGGACGAAATAATCGGTGTGATTAAGCTAACAGATAAAATCTATAAGACTTTTGGTTTGGATTATCATGTAGAACTTTCAACAAGGCCAAAAAAATCAATTGGAACTGACAAACAGTGGGAAGCAGCTGAGACTAGTCTTAAAGAGGCACTAAAGTTGGCGAAAATAAAATATAAGTTGAATCCAGGCGAGGGAGCTTTCTACGGGCCGAAAATAGATTTTCATATAAAGGATGCGATGGGAAGAGCTTGGCAGTGCGGTACTATACAACTTGATATGACTATGCCAGATAAATTTGATTTGAATTACGTTGGTGAAGATAACAAACCGCATCGCGTGATTATGATACACCGCACAATAATGGGAGCGATAGAGCGTTATGTTGGGCTTCTTGTTGAGCATTTCAAAGGAGCTTTCCCAGTATGGCTTGCGCCTGTTCAGACGATTGTAATACCAGTCAGCGAAAAGAACAAGAAGTACGCAAATTCGATAAAAGCAAAGCTGGAAAAATCTGAGATAAGAGTAGAGACGGATCTGAGCGAGAACACATTGGATTATAAGATAAGAGAAGCACAAATGCAAAAAGTTCCTTATATGATTGTGGTGGGCGGCAAGGAAGAAAAAGCTAAGGCCGTTTCAGTTCGCAGCAGAGACGGAGAAGTTGAACATGACGTTGCATTAAAAGATTTTATAAAGCAGATATCTGATGAAATAAAAAAGAAAGTTATAAAATAATCGACACGGAAAATAATTTTTTATTTTAATGGTTTTCCGTGAGACCAAACAAGCTCAAAGAGTGGATTTAGGACATTCGATGCAGCGTAATTGCTTTTGCTCCAGATAGCCATGCTTTGGGTGGAGTGGACTTCTTTTGGGTCTGTTAGTGGAAATAACAACTCTTTATTATCGACTATAAAAAATTTTCCTCCCAATGGGAATTCTTTTTTGTTTATGTTTCTTATTTCGGCTATGGTTTTGAGAGACTTTAGATTATTGCTTAATTTGCTTGGAAGAGTTGTTGCAATTTTTATACTTACTCCACGTTCTTTTGCTTTTCTTAGAGAATCAAAATGACTTGAAAACAAATCTTCAAGGCCGTCCGGATTACTAATGATGTTGATACTTTTGTCAGCCTCTTTAAACATTAAGTTCATTTGTTGGTCGACAGAATATTTCCCTTTCAGTGCGCCAGTAAGATCTTCTGGGCTGATTATTTTCATACCTTTTTGGTAAATTTCACTAAGTTCGCGCATAACAGCAGATTCTTTTAATTCTTCGATTCTTTGTTGAACAGTTCTGACGTCTTCTTCAAGTTTTTTCTTAACCCTTTCGAGTGATTCTTCAGGTGCAACTGCGACATATCTTATTGGCTTGCTTGTTTGTACAATAACAAATCCTTTCTCTGCCAAGCTTTGGAGAATATCATACGTTCTTGATCTGGGGACATTTCCTATTTCAGAAAGTTCGCCTGCTGTTGATGTGCCACGGGCGAGCAACGCGACCCACAATCGTCGTTCGTAAAGATTCAATCCGATTCCTTTCAAGGCATCCATTACTTTCAACGAAGCAAGCATACATACCCTCTGGTTATATTAAATAAGATTCCCTTATGTTTTAACTAATTAGTGGTTTAATATATAAGTTTTTATATCTTACAAGTAGTTTATTTTGGCTTGGCTCAATTATGGCGAAAGTTGTTGAAAATAGTTTAAAGGATTATAGAAAACACTTTTAAGTTTTTAAAGTTCTAATTTTACCTTGCGATTCGTACAGTTTTATCAAGCGTGCGAGCGTATCAGCTTCATCTGGGCCTTTATCTGCACTTCTGTCTCGAATCAAGCGAGGGAAACGCAATGCAAACCCGGATTCGTATTTTGGCGAACGTTGTATTTCTTCGTATCCTATTTCGAAAACGATACGAGGCCTAATTTTTACACTTAGGCCACGCTCTTCAATTATAAGAGGCTTTAATTTTTTTGTCATTTTTTTGAACTGCTCATCTGTTAATCCGGTGCCCATCATGCCACATGATAAGAATTTGCTTTTGGTCGTATCCCGACATGCAAGTATAAAACTGCTCAACCAATTTGCACGCTTTCCAGTTCCCCATTCAGCTCCGATTATGACTAAGTCTAATGGTTCCATTATTGGTTTTACTTTTAGCCAGTAACCTACACGTCGACCTGGTTGGTACTTTGAATCTAGATTTTTTACAATTACACCTTCCTGGCCTTCTTTTAATGAGGCTTTGTAAAACTTTTCAGCTTTTTTCAAATCTTTTGTTATGAGTTGCTTCGCAAATTGGAACTTACCTGGAACAGGTCTGACAAGATTTTCTAGGATTTTTCTTCGTTCTTTGAGAGGTTTATCCAAAAGCGCTTGCCCATCGACGTAAAGAACGTCAAATAAATTAACTTGGATCGGTATTTCTTCAACCATTTTTTCAATATCATATTTTCTTTGGATTCTTTGTGAAAGCTGCTGAAACGGGAGAGGCTTACCTGTTTTTTTATCGATTCCAATCATTTCACCATCAAGTATACAACGCTTGGCTTTAACGGCGTCTCTTGTAATTTTTACTAACTCTGGGAACTGCTTTGTCACATCCTCAAGCCTTCTTGTAAAAAGCACTACCTTTTCTTCATCTTTGTGGATCTGGATACGTGCACCGTCGTACTTTGTTTCTAGAGACGGATGCTCAAATTTTTTAATAGCAGTTTTCAAATTAGGGGCCTTTTCACAAAGCAAAACCTGCACAGATGTCCCAACTTTTATTCTTACTTTTTTAAGGCCATCGTCACCTTTCAATTTCGCAATCTTTACAATTTTTCCATAATCAGGCATCATATTCCATGCATGTTCCACATTTTTTGCATCTACTTTGAAAGCCTTGGCAATTGCGTCTCGAAGAATACCTTCTGCAACACCTATACGCAACGTGCCCAAGGCAGTTCTAACAACATACCTTGCCTCTTTTGGTTTTGCCGATGTTATCAGCTCGACGATTATATTTAATTTCCTTTCTTGTGACCCCATTCCTGTCATGCTCGGCAGCTTTTGCAAACTCTCAAAAACCTTTTCAACCGTCAATCTTTTTTGCATCAGTGTAACCTGCCTTTTAGAGCGTACAAGCTTCTCCGCGACAAGTCCCAAATCTCCAGTTCTTTTGAACTCTTCAGTAATTTTTTTATCTGAAAATCCAGTAGCCTTTATAATCGCACGTTTCATCATTTTTGCTGCGATTCCCAATTCTTCATTGGATATATTCGGGAAAACTCTGCCAGTTACAAGTAAAACTATTTTTTCCAATTTAGTAAGTGTAGTATCCTTTAATAAATCTGCTAATATGTCTCGCTTTCCATGTTTGGAAGAAGTGCTTTCTAATTTTTCGTAGACATCTGCAAGTTCTGAATAGTCCATATAATCTCCATCTACAATTCGAAATTTAAACCTACAATTCAAGATTTAAATTAGGATAAGTTTATAATTTTCTATAAACCGCTCTGTTAAATATTTAAATCTTAAACCCAGTAGATATGTGAACCATTTTGGTCCCTTAGGCCTGATGGACGGAAGATGAAAGATGATGGTCATAGAGAAACACAGGATTATAAAAGAATCATGGACTTTTGGCATCTGCGAGAATTGCATGCATAATCCAGAAGAAATTAAAATGGTTAAAGAGCAACTTGTATCTGGCGACCCGAAGGGAAAATATAAATCTGATTCTGAGATATGGGTTTGTCCAAAATGCGGCTACGTTAGGGCATTATGATGCAGAAGTAAACATGCGAAGCCATCAGCGGCAAACCATATGAAAATAAAAAACTTTAATCGTTTGCGTACTAATTAATTTCTAGGTAGTATGAACATCTTTGAATGTATATTCAACCGGCGAAGCACACGTAGTTTCAAAAGCGATTCGGTGGACGACAAACTTATTGGAGTTATGCTTTATTCTGCCACACATGCACCCTCTACTGGAAATACACAGGACTGGCATTTTGTTGTTGTTAAAGAAGAAGAAATAAAAAAGAGTCTTGCAGAAGCAGCTTTACAGCAGGGATTCGTAGCTGAAGCGCCAGTTGTAATAGTTGTCTGTATAGATAAAGAGGCTGCAAGTATGCGTTATGGGAAACGTGGCGAGACTTTCTATAGCATACAAGATACAGCAAGTGCCACGATGATAATGATGCTTGCAGCGCACGCACTTGGTCTGAAGACGTGCTGGGTTGGTGCATTTGACGAGGATAAAGTCGGACATATACTTGAGCTTCCGAATCAATTAAGGCCAGTTGCGATCGTTCCTGTCGGATATTCCGGTGAGACTCCAAAAAAACCGAGGCGGATACCATTCGAACAACTAACTTCTGTGAATACATACGGAAAAAAATACGATATAGCTTATGCTGTGCGGCCAGGCGACAAAGGCAAGGAATATAAATTCAAACAGATAGGCAACTATTTGGAAGACATATTTAAGAAAAAACTCGAGGAAGCAGGAGATAAAAGACCAAAGGAAAAAAAGAAGCTTACATTTACCGAGTTCTTGAGACGCCTCTCTTCGTGAATGCTTTTCACAATCAAATCTTCTCACTATCAAACTTTGAAATTAAATTTAAGATGCAGAAAACTAAATATTATATATAGAGCATGGTCGTGCAATTTGTAGTGGTGAATAATCGCTCGAGCGGTGAACAGTTAATGAGTAGATTGATGAAGAGTTTTGTTTCATTTTTGATTTTTGTTGCTGTATTCTCTCTAATTTTTCCAGTCTTTGCCAGTGCGGCTGATGATGTTGAGTTGATAATTTCACCTGATGATATAACAATAAACACTACTGAAATAGATTCGGTTGATATAATTATTACAAATAATCAAGGCATTGAGGATACCTTTTCTCTTTCTGTTTGGCCGTCCACGACATGGTACGGAGTTACGCCTGATCTAGGAAAATCCAATGTGAAAATCGCGGCAGGATCTAATTCAACAGCAAAACTTTATTTATCAGTTTCTTCTAGTGCAGACGAGAGAAGACATACATTCCTTGTAACAGCAAAATCAACCACATTTGAGAATATAAGCACTTCTTCGAGCGTGAGTGTTAGAGTAAAGAGAAAGACGCTTGTATATATCTCAGATTTAGCATTGGACAAAAGCGTCCTAAATCCTGATGAATGCATAAACATCACACCTAGTGTTACAAATGATGATATAGTTGATTCAATAGGATACTATAAACTACAAACAACTGTCAAAAAAGGCACCTCCATAATACGGCGTTTTGAAGATGATTTATTCCAATTGGGGAGAAAGTCGATAAAAACCATACCGAAAAGTTATTGTTTTGGAAAATATGCAGAACCAGGCACATATTCAATAGAAGTCGTGTTGAAAACAGATCTAAACAAATTTATGGACAGTAGGACGGCTAATGTAAGATTGAATGAAGTATCGAACCTTGTTTTCAAAAAATCTGGGATATATACGCCCTTTATTCAAATGGAGAATATCAATATAAAAAATGAGGGAAACATAATCGAGACTAATTTTAATGTGACTGAGACCGTGTCAGAGTTTACAGCCAGGTTTTTCTACCCGATAGACACCCCAACAAGTGTAAAGAGTGAAGGAGGTAAGGTAGTGTACAGTTGGGTGGTTGAAAGACTGGCGCCTGGCGAGGAGACCCAAGTAAAATACGAAATAAGATACATCAGCCTATGGGTTGGCGGCATAGCTCTGGTTATTTTAGTTTTCTTTGCATTCTCTTATGCTTACAGGCCAAGGGTAAAGAAAAACGTCCGCTTCTCGCCGCCGTTAAAGAAGGGAAAAGAATTAGTCGTGCTACTTGAAGTTAAGAACTCGACTATACACGAAATAAAAAATATTGTTGTGAGTGATTCGATATCGGGTATAGTTTCTCTGATAGAAAAGTTCGATACTATGTCACCGACAATCAAAAAATCAGAAGCTGGGATAACTCTTACATGGAGAATAAAGTCGTTGAAGCCTTTAGAAGAGCGTGTTTTGACTTATAGGATAAAACCGAAAGTTGATATAATCGGGAGCATGCGATTGCCGAGAGCTACAATGGCGTATGTAAACAATAAAAACGAAAAGAAGGTTGTTGCATCGAGATCGCTTGAAATAAAGTAGAGATAAAGTTAAATCATAGTTAAATCAAAGATAGATCAAAGAACGCAAAGATAACATTTTTATATTATAGATAGAATTATCTTTTAACCCGTTGCAGCTGATACCCCGTTGTAGCTCAATGGCAGAGCAACCGGCTGTAGACGAGCGCGTCGGCGCTTGTTGGTAGCTCTTGCTCAGACAGAAACCGGTAGGTTGGGAGTTCGACTCTCCCCAACGGGATTCCTATTTTTATCGAGCCGATGTCTGATTTGAAACAAAAAATAACAAAAAATTGAAGAAATATTGCAAAACAGTTAAATTTAAAAGATTTAAGAATCATAATATATAAAATATAGTTTAGTTGGCGGCCAAAGCAAGCATGAAACATCTGTTCCCATCCCGAACACAGTAATTAAGATGCTTAGCGATCTGGATTGTACTGAGCTTCTGCTCGGGAACCCCAGGACGCTGCCAACTACATTTATATCTGAATTAAGTGGCAATACAGTCCAAAGAACATTCCAATCCCAGGTGAAATTTTGAAGCGAATAAGAGACATCTGTTTCTTTAATTTCGAGAACCAAGAATCTGAGAATACTCACGAAATTGAAAACGATAGTGTATGTAAGGTTGGATAACTGGTCGGGGGTTGATTTATAAATATTAACGTTGTATTATGCTTGTCTACCTATCGGTAAACATCTGTGAACATCAATAAATGCCTCGGTGGTGTAGTGGCCTAGCATACAAGCCTGTCACGCTTGTGACACGGGTTCAAATCCCGTCCGAGGCGCTTTCGAAAAGAGGATGTACGGCGGCCATAATTGGTGATGTGTTGAAAGAAGTGGATATATCTAAGCACAATTCCGTCCCTAAGCATGTTATTTTGGGCGAGAAGGAAAAGAGAGAACTTTTGAAAAAGTATAATATAACATTAAACCAACTACCGAGAATAATAACTCCGGACCCTATGGTAGAGAAGTTAGATGCGAAAATTGGAGATGTGATAAAAATAACAAGAATCAGTCCTACTGCTGGTGCTATCCAATATTATAGGGTGGTTGTAAAAGGGGCATTTAAATGAGCGATGGAATTAAGTCGATGATTGATTGGTGATTAATTGAATAAAGGATTTTTAGAACTGATGGAAGCATTCAAAAAGGAGCATGGGCTTGTCAGTTTCCATATAGATTCTTACAATGATTTTGTTACACGACGAATCCCAAAGATTATCAAGGGAATAAAAGAGATAAAACCGGATGTTCCAGAGCTGGGGGAGTTCAAAATAAAGCTTGGTGAATTCAAGATAGGAAAGGAAAACTGGGGACCATGGGTAAAGGAAGCAGACGGATCAGAGAGAAAGATATTGCCGATGGAAGCTAGGATAAGAGATCTGACATATTCTGCACCGATGTTCATAGAGATGTCTACTGTGATGAGTGGAATAGAGAGTGAAGGGATATGGGTCAATTTTGGTGATTTGCCAGTAATGTTAAAATCAAAAATATGCCCATTATCTACAATGAACAACGCTGAGCTTATAGAAGCTGGTGAGGACCCTGATGATTATGGTGGATATTTCATTATCAACGGTACGGAGCGAATATTAGTTCTTGTTGAAGAAATTGCACAGAACAGGGCAATAGTCGCTAAAGTCAACTCTGGTACTATAACTGAAATAGTCCGTATACACTCGGAAAAGGATGGGTACATTCAGCGCCATATAATCGAGCGAAAGAAGAAGAATGGTATCATAACGATAAGTTTTGCAAATGTAAACAAATTACCGATTGCAATTTTATTAAAGGCATTGGGTCTTGAGCGAGATAAAGATATAATAACGCTGTTGTCTGATGATCCGGATGTACAAGAAGAGTTCTATGTAAATCTCTATGAAATAGATGTTTCTAAGAAGGATGAAGGTTTAGATGCGATTGGTAAGCACATAAAAATAGCACAAGAAACATATCGGATGGAAAGAGCTGTGCGATTGGTAGATAGATACTTGTTGCCTCATATTGGACAAGATCCGACTAATAGATTGGAAAAAGCGGTTTTCCTCGCAAAAGCTGTGGGAAAAATTATACGGTTGCATTTGAATAAAATTGGAGAGGATGATTTAGATCATTACTCAAATAAACGCTTGCGGATGTCTGGCGATTTGCTCGAAATTCTTTTACGATCGATATTACTTGGAAAATGGGGCTTGATAACGAGAATAACCTACAACTATCAAAAACTTACAAAGCGTGGCAGGATGCCACCACTACAGGCGATAGTCGAGTCGAACGTTTTGACAAACCAACTTAATTCTGCGCTTGCTATAGGAAGTTGGGTCGGTGGTAGAACAGGTGTTAGTCAGAGGCTTGAAAGAAGCAGCTATATAAAGACTGTTTCCCATATGCGAAACGTTCTTTCACCACTTACGTCTACTCAAGAGCACTTTGAGGCACGTGAGTTGCATCCTACACACTGGGGGAAGCTTTGCACTAGCGAGACACCGGAGGGTGCTACAATCGGGTTGAGGAAATATCTTGCGATTATGTCCGAAGTCACCAAGGGTGCGAACGAAAAGGAGTTCAAAGCAGTAATGAAAATAATTGGAAAACATGTGAAACCTGTAAAGGTTTAAAAGTAAGGTGTAAAAATATGGCGGGAAAAGATATGGCAGAAAAAATGGTCGATGTATTTTTAGATGGGCGATATTTGGGAAGGACTGATAAACCTGAAGAGTTGATTAAGGAGGTAAGAGAAAAGAGAAGACTCGGGTTGTTGTCGAATCAGATAAATGTCTGCTATTATCCATATTCGAATGAAATAAAGATTATTTCTGATTCAGGTAGAGTTAGGCGCCCGGCTATAGTTGTCAAAGATGGCAAGTCAAAGCTTACAGATGAAATTATAGAAAAAATAAAAAAAGGAGAGATAGGTTGGGAGGATTTGATCAAATCTGGTATTGTAGAGTACTTGGATTCCGAGGAAGAGGAGAATATATACATTGCATTACGGCCAGAAGATTTGACAACCGAACATACACACTTGGAATTAGACCCTTCTATTATACTTGGTCTATCCGCATCCTTTATTCCATTTCCAGAATTCGATCGCGGCGATAGAGTCAATTACGGCGCAAAAATGATTGGCCAGAGTATAGGTATGTTCGCTACAAATTACTTCAATCGCGTTGATACCAAATCTAATATAATGGTTTACTCACACAACCCACTTGTGCAGGCATATGGGCATAAACTAATAAATTATGAGAGACATCCGAATGGAACAAATGTTATCGTTGCAGTTGCCTGCTTCGATGGGTATAATATGGAAGACGCTATAGTGATAAATGCGAGTTCTATACAACGTGGACTTTTCTGGTCTATAATGATGAGAAATTATGATGCTGTTCAAAAAAGGTATATGGGCGGACAGGAAGATATAATTGGAATACCTGATCCTGGCGTTCGTGGATACGCTGGCGAGGATGTGTACAAATACCTACCAGAAGATGGAATAATAAATCCGGAAACAATTGTCAATTCAGATGCTGTGCTAGTGGGTAGGGTATCGCCGTTGAGGTTCTTGGGTACAATGGACCAATTCATTACAGGTATAGAAAATATACGCGAAACCTCTGTAAAGTTGAGGCATGGTGACAATGGGATTGTTGACAGAGTTTTTTTAACAGAAACAACCGATGGTACAAAATTGATAAAAGTTGTTGTTCGCGACACAAAAATTCCTGAAATTGGTGATAAATTTGCAAGCAGGCATGGACAAAAGGGGGTTATAGGTCTGATTGTACCCGAGGAGGACATGCCATTTACCGAAGATGGTGTAGTGCCAGATGTAATATTCAACCCGCATGGTATACCATCAAGAATGACAATGGGTCAACTATTAGAGATTATTGGTGGGAAATTTGCAGCACTTTCGGGGAACTACATAAACGCGTCAGCGTTTGGCTCTGTTAAGGAGGTGGAGCTAAGAAAAGGACTGGAAGAGCATGGTTTTAAAAACGATGGAAAGGAGACAATGTATGACGGCAGGACAGGTCAGAGATTCGAGGCACAAATATTTATCGGCAGTTGTTTTTATCAAAAGCTCGATCATCTGGTATCAAACAAGATACATGCACGTTCTCGCGGCCCAGTCGCACTTTTGACCAAGCAGCCGACTGAAGGTCGTAGCAAAGAAGGCGGATTGCGACTTGGAGAGATGGAGAAAGATTGTCTGATTGCGCATGGCGCAGCCCTCACATTGAAAGAGCGATTCGACTCTGACAAGACGAGCGTCCCAATATGTACAGAGTGTGGAATGATTGCGATACACGACCGGATCAAAAATAGGAAATATTGCCCCATATGTGGGAACTCTAAAATTATAAACGTCGAGATGAGCTATGCATTCAAGCTTATGCTCGATGAGCTCAGAAGTATGCTGATTTATCCAAAGATTATTATAAAGCGCGGTGAAACGTTGGTTGATAGCATACAATTTGGAATCTTAAATGCAGAAATGATCAATAAAATGAGTGTCGCGAAAATAACCAAGACCGAACTTTACGACCAAGAAGGTTATCCAATAGAGGGCGGGTTGATGGATCCTAGACTTGGTGTGGTAGATCCAGGCATTCGTTGCAGAGTTTGTGGAGGCAACGTAGGTGAATGCCAAGGTCATTTTGGTCGCCTTGATTTGACAAAGCCTATTGTGCATGTCCATTATGCAAAATTTATTTTAAATCTATTGAAACTATTCTGCAACAAATGCAACAGGCTTCTTATCGATGGTAGCAACATTGATAAGATGAGAGGTAGGAAGCCAAAGTTCAAGGAAATTATGAAAATGGCAAAGAAAAAATGTCCACACTGTGGTGAGCAACAAAATAAATTTAAATTTATAAAACCGTACACCTTCATCGAGAATAAGCAAACATTGAGTGCTTCTGCAATACGAGAGCGTTTAGAAAAGATGACAAGCGAGGACTTGAAATCGATTGGACTCAATATGCGACCAGAACATCTTTTACTCACAATACTACCAATATCACCAGTTACTGTCAGGCCATCAATAACATTAGAATCAGGTGAGCGTTCAGAAGACGACTTAACACACAAACTTGTAGATATTGTCAGAATAAACGAGAGATTGAGAGAGAACATAGATCTAGGCGCACCTGATTTTATCATTGAAGATCTTTGGGAGTTGTTGCAGTATCATGTATCAACTTATTTTGACAATGCGATCTCAGGTGTTCCTCCGGCTAGGCACCGCTCAGGAAGAATTTTGAAGACCCTGTCACAAAGGCTGAAGACGAAAGAAGGACGATTCAGAGGTAATCTGGCAGGAAAAAGAGTCAATTTCTCATCGCGAACAGTCATAAGTCCGGATCCGATGATAGATATAGATGAAGTAGGAATACCGGAAATAATTGCAAAAGAGCTCACTCTGCCTGTTAGAGTGCATGAGGGAAATGTTAAAGAGCTAAAGCAACTTGTACTAAACGGTTCAGAAAAAGTCTCCGGTGCAAACTATTTAATACGGGCAGATGGAAGAAGGAAGAAAATAACAGAACAGAATAAAGAAGAAATTGTAAAAGAAGTTGAAGTCGGAGCCATAGTAGAACGGCATCTGAGGGACGGAGATATAGTTCTTTTCAATCGCCAACCGAGTTTGCATAGGATGAGCATAATGGCACATAAAGTGCGTGTTATGCCTCATAAGACGTTTCGTTTGAATGTGACAGTATGCCCTCCATATAATGCAGATTTTGACGGCGATGAAATGAACTTGCATGTTCTGCAAACAGAAGAAGCCCAGGTCGAGGCTAGTACACTGATGATAGTCCCAAAGAACATACGGAGCCCGAGATTCTCTGGTCCAATAATCGGGGCACATCGAGACCATATATCCGGGCTGTATTATTTGACGTGTGGTGAGAAGAAATTCGACAGAGAACAATTCGTACAGCTAATAAGGGCTGTTGACAAAGATGTAGAAATACCTAACAAAAAAACTATGACAGGGAAAGAAATATTCAGTGTATTTTTGCCAAAGGGGTTTTACATAGAACATAAAGCAAAATCTTGCACAGGCTGCGAAAAATGCTTGAAGAGCAGATGTAAGATCGATGCGTATGTTGTGATCGAAGACGGCAAACTTATCAAAGGGACTATAGATAAATCTGCAGTAGGCGCGTTCTCAGGAAAAATAATAGATAAAATAGAAAACCAATTTGGTACAGCCGTAACAAAAAAATTTTTGTATGATATAACGAGATTAGCTCTTCATGCCATAATGTTGTCTGCATTTTCAATAAGCATATCGGATCAGGATGTGCCAAAAGAAGCTAGAGCTGAAATAAAAATTATTATAAATCGTGTTAGGAAGGATGTGAATGATCTGATTGAAAAATATGAGCAGGGAAAAATTAAAATACTTCCTGGAAGAAGTGCGAAAGAAAGTCTAGAAAGTCATATAAAACGAAGATTAAATAAAACAATCGACGAAGTGGAAGGCGTACTCGTAAATCACATCGAAGATAATTTTACTGTTATGATGGCAAAGAGTGGCTCTAGAGGGAGCTTTGTAAATCTAGTCCAGACAGCTGCGATGGTCGGCCAGGAAATGATCATGGGACAGAGGATGGAACGTGGTTACCATGAGAGAACTTTTCCACATTTTAAACGTGGAGATATAAGTTTGGAAGCCCGAGGGTTTGTTAGCCATGGATTTAAAGATGGGCTAACTCCGTTTGAATTCTTCTTTGATGCAATAAACAGCCGAGAATCCTTAATGGACAAATCTCTAAAAACTAGGCACTCTGGGTATATGGAACGTAGACTCGTAGGTGCGATGCAGGATCTAAAAGTCGAATATGACGGCACAGTAAGAGACAGCGTGAAACATATAGTGCAATTCGTTCCAGGCGAGGACGGTTTAGACCCATCGAAGATTACAAAGTCACAGATAGATGTAAGAGAAATTGCTGAGAGGATGAAGTGAATAAAATGAAAAAATTAGTTGCAGGAGAAATTGATTTGCCCCAGTCTTTGTTGGATAAAATAGAAGAAGTAGTGAAAGAAAAGAAATTGAACCGGTTGCAAAAAGAGAAATTGGTTGCTGCAGTAAAGAAGGAATTTATGAAAAGCAGATTTGAACCTGGAGAAGCTGTTGGAATACTAGCTGCTCAAAGCATATCAGAGCCGGCAACCCAGATGACAATGCGAACTTACCATTTTGCTGGTTCGGCGGGAATTAGAGTCACACATGGGTTGCCAAGACTTATTGAAATTTTCGATGCAAAGAGAAAACCAGAAACACCTGTTATGACCATATACCTTAGAAAGCCTTACGACAATATGGAAAGTGCAAAAAAATTGGCGGAGAATATAATAGAAAAAAATGTAGCGGACTTGTCAAAAGGCATTGTGCTGAACTTGAATGAGAATTCTATTGATATAGAACCACATGATTTAAGGAAATTGGGAACAATAAAAACCGCAATAGAGAAAAATTTGAAAAAAGATGTGAAAATAAAACTTACATCTAAAATCGTATCAATATCTACTGTAGAGGAGATTGAAATAAAAGATCTGCAAAAAATTAGGGAAAAGATTATGCAGATACATGTAGATGGGCTGGATGGAGTCACTAATGCAGTAGTGCGTCAAGAGGGGAACGCCTGGGTAATAACTACAATAGGTACAAATCTGGAAGAAGTGTTGAAAATAAAAGAGGTCGATGCGACTAGGACAGTATCTAATGATATACATGAGACTAAAACGGTTCTAGGAATCGAAGCAACGAGAAATATTATAATAAACGAAGCCATTAAGACATTGCAAGAGCAAGGTCTCGATGTTGATATAAGACATATAATGCTTGTGAGTGATATTATGACTCTTTCTGGCGATGTTAGATCAATAGGAAGATATGGAGTCGCTGGTTCAAAGAGTTCGATACTTGCCCGTGCTGCGTTCGAGGAGACAATTAAACATCTTGTGCGCGCTTCCATCCGAGGCGAGAAAGATAACTTTAAAGGTATATTCGAAAATGTAATGATAGGTCAAGTCATACCATCAGGTACTGGTATGTTTGATTTGATTGCAAAATTCGAAGAGTGATAGCATGAGTCTTATAGATGAGATACAATCTGCATTGAAGGAAGAAAAGGTGATAATAGGATATAAAAAATCATTGGAATTTATAAAAAATGATTCGCCAAAGATTATAGTTATGTCGCAGAACATACCAGAGAAAAAGCGTGGGGAAGTCGAGCATAATGCAAAACTCTCAGCTAAAAAAATAGAGATATTCGAAGGTAGTAGCAAGGAATTGGGAGTTATATGCGGTAGGCCTTTTCCGATAATGTTACTTGTAATTAAAAAATAGGGATACTAAGAAATAGGGGATACGAGATGAATTTAACTTTCAACACAGAGAGTATCAGACTGATAACACTTTTTGAGAGAATAACACACGCTCCTGTGAAAGACTGTCTAGTCGTCGATGACACGAATACTATATACTTTATAATCGAAGAGGGAAAGATCGGAGTTGCTATTGGAAAGAATGGCAGTAGCGTAAAGCATGCAGAGCGTGTAATTGGGAAGACTATAAAACTTTTCGAATTCTCGGGGGATCTTGTATCGTTTGCAAAGAAAATAATACCACAAGCAACTAGAATAAAAGTCAGAAACGAAGATGGAAAAGTTACGATTGAAGTGCATGTTGAAAAGAAAAACCGTCCAATAGTTATTGGTAGAGGAGGAAGAAATTTAAGGATTTACAAGGAATTGTTTAAGAGAAACCAAAAAGTGGACGATTTGGTCATCCGTTAATTTAGTGGTCCATCGATCAGATATACATTGATTAAAAATATCCATTAATTTGGTTTGATAGATAGGTTATAAAAAGGTTTGTATAAAAATTACTATACGATAAAAATGGCAAAGGGAGAATTTTCAGCAAGAAAGCTCCGTAAGAAACGGAAAAAGTTTAGATGGAAGGATATAAATTATAAAAGGCGTCAGCTGAAGCTATGGAAAAAAGACCCATTGAAAGGCGCTCCACAGGCCAAGGGCATAGTGATTGATAAACGAGTTGTTGAGCAGAAAAAACCTACATCCGGGCTGTTGAAGTGCGTCCGAGTCCAATTGATCAAAAACAACATACAAATTACTGCACACGTTCCGGGAAATCATGCAATCGAGCATGTAGACGAGCATGACGAAGTCGTTATTGAAAAAATTGGCGGCGCACAGGGTGGGCCTAAAGGAACAATGGTAGGGATAAAGTTCAAGGTAATAAAGGTAAATGGTGTTTCGTTGTCTGAAATAGTCGCAGGGAGAAAACAGAAGCCAGTAAGATAATGTGATAAAAAATGAAAATTTTTGACAAATGGGAGATAGATAAGATAGAGGTTACTGATTTTGGCCTTAAAAAATATATTGGATTGAGGCCAGTGATCATACCTAAAACAGGCGGACGGTATTCAAGCAAACGTTATGCGAAACCAAAAATGAGCATAGTAGAGAGACTCATAACCAAGCTGATGGTTCCCGGCCATCGTGGAAAAAAACATAAGATATCATCCGGCCGTGCAACAGGCAAATATACAATGCATTACAAAACTGTGAAAGGAGCATTGGAGATTATTGAAAAAAGAACAAATAAAAATCCAATCGAAATTCTTGTACGAGCGATCGAGAATGCAGCAAGGCGTGAAGAGATTGCTGGTTATCAAGTCGGTGGGATAATTATCCGCCGCGCTGTTGTGACAAGTCCGCAGCGCAGAGTAGATTTGGCGCTTAGAACTATAACTCAGGCTGCTTATAGGAGAAGTTTTGGGAAAAGAGAAAACATGGCTACAGCACTGGCAAACGAACTCATAGCGGCGAGTAAGAATGATGCCTCAAGGTCCGAAGCAGTAAAAGAAAAAGAAAGAATAGAGCGCGAGACAGAAGGTGCAAGGTAAAGTAGCAGTTGTGATTTTTATGGCAAAGAAAGACGTGGTTGAGCGAATAACTAACGTAATGAATAAACCCGAGCAAATAAGAAACGTTGCGACAAGTTCTCATGTACACCATGGCAAGACTGCACTCACGGACAATCTGATGGGAGGTGCCGGGATGCTTTCTGAGAAAGTCGTCGCTGATACAGAAAGCGGGATGTTCACATGGTTTGACGAGCAAGAACGTGAGCGGCAGCTTACAATATATGGTGCAAATGTTAGCATGGTCCATAAATACGATGAGAAAGATTACATTATCAACCTTCTTGATACGCCTGGACATGTCGATTTTGGGGGCGATGTCACACGTGCAATGCGGGCCGTTGACGGAACGATTGTCCTTGTATGCGGCGTAGAGGGAATTATGCCACAGACTGAAACTGTTTTACGTCAAGCGCTTCGGGAGCGTGTGAGACCAGTGCTATTTATAAACAAAGTTGACAGGTTGATACGCGAGTTGAAGCTGACACCAGAGATGATGCAAAAGCGTTTTACTAAGATTATAGACAATGTTAATGTGTTGATCAGAAAATATGCAGAAGATGAATACAAAAATAAATGGACGGTTAATGTCGCAGATGGCAGTGTAGCTTTTGGTTCTGCGACTAAGCGTTGGGCCATATCGATTCCTTACATGAAAAAAACAGGACTTACATTCAAAGACATAGTTGATTTGACTGTGCAAGGGAAGGAAGACGAGCTCGCTAAAAAGGCGCCATTGCATAAAGTAGTTCTTGATATGATTATAAAACACTTGCCAACCCCAAAAGAAGCGCAAAAATACAGATTGGATAAAATATGGAAGGGAGATCTGGAAAGTAAAATAGGAAAAGATATGCTGGGCTGTAATGCTGATGGCAAGCTGGCGATGATAGTCACAAAGATGGTGCCAGATCAACACGTAGGATTTGTTGCAACTGGTAGGCTATTCTCAGGCAGGCTTTCAAAGGGCACAGATGTCTCTTTGATAAGCCAGCATAAAACCGAGAAGATACAGCAAGTCGCGATATACAAAGGCATACAGCGAATACCTGTGGATGAAATAACTGCTGGTAACATAGTTGCTATTGTTGGTATATCTGACGCATTTACAGGCGAGACTGTAACTAATGCCGGGCATGTAATGGAACCATTTGAAGAAATCAAGCATCTATTTGAACCTGTTGTAACAAAGTCTGTTGAGCCAAAGAACACAATGGACCTTTCAAAGCTCATAAACGCGCTAAAACGAATCGGCCGCGAGGACACAACATTAAAAATAAAAATAAATCAAGAGACAGGTGAATATCTGATCTCGGGCTTAGGCGAGCTTCACTTGGAGGCAAAAGTCGAGCGAAAGCTGAAAACGATGGGCTTAGAAGTTGAAATGTCCAAACCAATTGTTGTCTATCGAGAAGCGATTTTCGACAAGTCACCTATCGTGGAGGGTAAATCACCAAACAAACACAATAAATTTGAAATGATGGTAGAACCTCTCGAAGAGGCCGTATACAATGCGATGAAAGAAGGGCAGCTGCCAAGTGATGTTGAAATAAAAAAGAAGAAGCTCGATTTAGCAAAGAAGATGGCCGAATTTGGCATGGATTACGACGAAGCAAAACATGTAATACTTGTATATAATAAAAGTGTTTTAGTAGACCTGACAAAGGGTGTGCAATATTTAAACGAGGTAATGGAACTTGTGAAACAAGCTTTCAAAACAATAATAGACGAAGGGCCAGTATCTCGTGAACCATGCACGGGTGTGAAGGTCAAGCTTTTGGATGCAGCACTGCACGAGGATCCAGTACACCGTGGTCCTGGTCAGATTATACCGGCTATACGCAGGACACTACGGTCAGCACTGCTTCGGGCGAATATAACGCTCTTAGAGCCTAAACAAATAGTTAGGATAGATATACCAGAAGAACTGATAGGAACTGCTACAAGAGAAGTCGAGAATAGACGCGGCCAGATATTGGACATAAAAACAGAAAGCGGCGCAACTGTAATAACTGCAAAGATTCCAGTATCAGATATTTTTGGCTTCGACGATTCTCTAAAATCCGCAACAAGCGGTCGGGGATTTTACAGCACGATTGAAATTTCATTCGAGAAGCTACCAAAAGATTTGCGCGAGAAAACAATCAAACAAATCAGGGCACGAAAAGGCCTTAGCGAACAGATCCCGTCAGCAGTGGTAGAGGAGTAAAGAGGAATGAAGGATTTTTTAAATATATTTAAATACTTTGTTATAATTAGTATAATATTGAAATTGAAATCAAAATTGAAATTGGAATTGGTGTATTAAACAATTGAAGGTGTAAAGATGCCAGCAAAACCACACATAAACTTGATGACAGCAGGACACGTAGACAGTGGAAAGTCTACTTTACTAGGCAGGCTATTGTACGATTCTGGTGCGATAAGAGAAGAAGAAATGAGAAAACTCAAAGAAGTTGCTAAAGAATTGAAAAAAGAAACATGGGAATTCGCTTATGCAGTTGACACTACAAAAGAAGAGCGAGCTAGAGGTCTTACAATTGACCTTATGCACAGGCCATTTGAAACTAAAAAATGGTTCTTTACTGTTATAGACGCTCCCGGCCATCGTGACTTTGTTAAGAATATGATAACTGGCGCATCGCAAGCAGACGCTGCTATATTTGTGGTTTCTGCAAAGCCTGGCGAGGGCGTACAAGAACAGACAAAGGAGCACGCTTGGTTGCTGAAGGTTCTTGGTGTGAACCAGATTGTGCTGGTTCTTAATAAAATGGATGCAGCAAATTATGACGAGAAAAGGTTTAATGAAGTAAAGGATGAAGTTGTAAAACTTTTCAAAGGGATTGGCTATAAAGTTGATGAGATCCCAATGATACCAATCTCCGCGTTCGTCGGCGATAATGTGGTCAAAAAATCCGATAAGATGCCTTGGTATAAAGGTCCGACATTGATTGAATCATTGGACCAACATATAAAGGAACCATCAAAGCCGACAGACAAGCCTTTGCGCGTTCCTATACAAGACGTTTATACAATCACAGGCGTAGGTACAGTCCCAGTTGGCCGTGTTGAAACAGGCGTAATGAAAGTTGGCGATACATTAACATTCATGCCGACTGGCGTCCAGGGCGAAGTCAAAACAATAGAAGTCCATCATCAGCAAATCCCACAAGCTATACCTGGAGACAACGTGGGATTCAATGTGCGCGGGATAAGCAAGAACGATGTGCGACGTGGTGATGTAGCAGGTCTTCCAAGCAATCCACCAACAGTTGCAAAAGAATTCACAGCACAAATAATTGTACTACAGCACCCGACTGTCATCACAGCAGGTTACACTCCGGTGTTCCACTGCCATACAGCATCAGTCGCTTGCAGGATAGAGGAAATAATTGCAAAAATCGATCCAAAGACCGGTCAAGTCACCAAGGAAAAGCCGGATTTCATAAAGACTGGCGATGCTGCAAGAATTCGCGTAATCCCGAGCAAGCCGTTCGTGGTAGAAAAACAGGCCGATTTCCCAGAGCTCGCACGATTCGCAATTCGCGACATGGGCACCACGGTAGCAGCCGGTGTTTGCTTAGATGTAGTAAAAGCAGAAAAGTAGCTTTTTAAATTTAAATATCTTTGATTCAAACTACTAATTTTTTATTTAGTTCTTCGAAAGAAACTTTCCAGTTTGAACTATTTTCTATTGGCTGAAAACCAAGTGCTTTAACAAACTGTTTCCCATCGGGTATTCCCAAATATCCCACACCTTCTGCTATAATTGTTTGAGGTTCTTCACCTTTTGAAGCTAAGAATGAAATTACTTCTTTTACCCTTAATCTACCTAAACCTTTTTTTCTGTAAGCAAAATGAGTGTCCATATCTTGTATAAAAAGTATTTTCTCATCAGAAAAATATGTAGATATTATGAAAGCTATGCCTTTTTCATTTTTAAAAATACGCAAACTTATGCTATGATTATCCTTTCCTTTGTTTGATATAATTTTAAGAATAAGATTATCTATGACTTTCTCGTGAGTAGAAACTACATAACCAGTTTCAGGGTAAGTTTTACGGTATGTTTCTTTATATTGCTCTGTAATCATCAAAACAAAGGTTTGAATATTAAGGATTTAAATCTTGTTGGTTCAAACACTACTTTCTTACATATTTTTTCTAATTCTCGGATTAATTTAACAACAGATTCAAAAAAGAAAAGAATTTAAATACAAAGGGTTCAATAAAAACTTAGTTGTAAAGAAAAAATAAAATGAAATAAAAAAAATAAAATTTGCTGTGATAAAAATGCAGACGGCAAGGATAAAACTTTCAGGAAAAAACCCAAAACATCTGAATGAAATTTGTTCCGAGATTAAGGATATTGCTAAACATTTTGGTGTTAGTTATAGAGGGCCGATACCATTGCCGACAAAAATACTCAAAGTCACGACAATGAAGACTCCGTGCGGGGACGGGACAGGACACGGCAATACTACATATGATAGATGGGAAATGCGGATACACAAGCGTGTTATTGACGTGCAGGCAGACGATCGCGCGCTTAGGCAGATAATGCGTGTAAATATTCCACAGGGCATCCATATTTCTATCCAGCTGAAGGATTAATTCTGGCATTATTTTTGTGTTATGGAATAAAGTAAGAGTTATATTCGATTAAACTAATTCTATTTTATGGCACATGGAGAAAAAAGAAAACGAAGAAAGAAAACGAAGAAAAGAAGGCAGAGAAAAAGGAAGAAGAAAAAGAGATAACACATTATGTAAGAAAAATAAGTTAAATTGTGTTAGAGCCTTAGGCTTATTGCATCATCGACTCGTACACGTCTACTAGGTCGATTAATTCATTCATAAACTCGTTGCATAATCTCAAGTCAATAACATTCAGTTTTTCTGAAGTTGAGTATCTACTGTTTATATTTAACATCGCTTTTTCAGAAGCATCGTAATATTCTAAAATACCAAAAATCTTAAGTTGTTGGTTCAGCTGCTTCCAAGTATTTCTGTAATTTTTCCAAATATCTGTGTCTGCTACATGTTCTTTCATTTTACTGGCGAACTTTCTAATTGGGTTGGTGTCTTTTTTGAGTGCTTGTAATGGCCCTGTCACTAATGGTTTTAAAATGATTTTCGGATCTTGGGACTCTAAAATAAAAAGTTTTTCTGCGAGTTCTTTCAGATTACCTTTTACTAAATATAGTTTACTCATGACTGGGTCCAAAGATGTATATACTTTCTTTAGAACCTTTCTGTCAATGCGCCACCATATAAAGAAAGTCTTCTTTCTATAGTTTTCCAAGCTATTCTTTACGATTTCAAAATTTTCATCTAATCTTATTTGTGGATACAACTCAGTCGCGGTTTTAATCAAACCTTTCAGATCAAGACAAATAAGATCTATGTCAATATGCTTCCAGCTGATTATTTCGCCTTCCCATCTCGGTCCTGTATAGTCTATATTTTGTTTTGTTACATAAGCTAGGACTGAAACTCTTCGATAGCCCATCCATTCGTAAATACGAGTAAATTCCTCAGTGAGGGCATTTCTCCATTTACCTTCTTTTTTAGTTTCTTCTCCGGTCGTGATTTTATTCATTTTATCTATTAATCATTCGTAAGAAAAACTTTTACCTCTTGCCACATTTTAGAAAGATTTAAAAATACAAAGAAAAGTGGGCTCGGTGGGATTTGAACCCACGACCGCTGGTTTCTACACCAGTGAAACTAAATGCTCAGTGGCCTTATAAGACCTGCACCAGAGCTCTCTGACAGTGCTCTAACCAAACTGAGCTACGAGCCCATGTTTCCTCATGCTTAAATTCATTTTTTATTACTTATTTATCCTTTAAAAACTTTTCAAGATTGCTATTGTTGCGCTTTTGCAAAAATGCATGCGCAGCTTTCAATATTTCCTTTGTGTTTTCATATGTAAGCGTTTTCATCGCAGCTTCGTATTCTAGCCACATGTACTCGAGATGCTCGTCTGATATCTTTACTTTTTCTTCAGTTGTCTCAGCAAGAAAATAAACGGCTTCTTTGTAGATGTTTTCTTCTTTCAATCTATAGAACCAATGTGTAGTTTCACAGAATCCTTCGATAAATTCTATTTTCAACCCAGTCTCTTCTTTTATTTCGCGTTCTGCTGTTTGCTTTTCTGTTTCTTCCTTTTCGGTCTTACCTCGTGGAAAATCCCAATAATCTCCTTTGAAATGGTAGTGCAGCACCAGATAAAATATTTTTTCTCCTTTTTCACCACCACGACGGAAAATTACAGCACCAGCACTTTTTTCTTTTGGCATTTAACCGCCCTTTAATTTTTCAGTTTCAGACAAAGTTAAACTAAACTTGTATACCTATGCCATTCTGTATACCTACAAACACAGTATTTATATTTTTATCTTTCAGCAATAGTTAATAGGCAGATTTAACAGGTGAGCATATATGTTTAATCGTTCGGCTTTGACAGGTCGTCTTGTAAATAGTTTATTAAAGAAGGAATTTGAAGTTTTCCTTACTCGTGGCTGTTTTGATATTGCGGCCAAGCGTGAGAGCTTGTTGCTGATAAAATCTTTGATAAATATTGACGGTTTTAACCCACAGCAGGCGCAAAGCCTTCGTACCGTGTCTTACTTTCTTACCGCCTGCCCGTTTGTGGTGTCTATGCGCAATAATCGCGGCTCCCTTGCAGATAGTATGATATATTCCCGCTTTGATGTGCCAGTGGTCACGCCAAAGCTGTTCGAAAACATACTCGAAGAAGACGCATATAGCTCAAAATCAGCAAAAGGCCGTCACACAATTGAAATAGATACAGCTGCACTACGCTCAAAGCGTTATGAGCTGAAATTCACTTTGGAGGAGCTTGCAAATCTTATCGGCATATCGAAAAAGGCATTGTACGAAATCGAAAACAAGCGCACAAACCCGACCGAACGAACAGCGAAAAAACTGGAACATTCTTTGAAAATAAAGCTACGCAGCATTTACAAGCCACAACCAGCCGAGCCGACATACACAAAGCCGACAAACAAATTGCAAAAAACAGTGAGCACTGAACTAAGCAGGATGGGAATGGAAAACTCGCCTGTCCATCACGCGGTGTTTGAAATTATAGGAAAGGAAAAGTTCTCTTTTATAGCCGGCTGCTCAGCAAATACAAAAAAGATACGCCGCGAAGCAGTGGCAGTCAAAAAGCTTTCTGGTATTTTCTCGTCCAGCGCATTTTTTGTGGTAAATCGGTCAGAAGAAAAATCAGTAGGCGGTGTACCAGTGCTGCTTGAACAAGAGCTACCGGCAATAGAATCAGTAAAGGAATTGAAGAAGCTTATAAAAGAAAGCTCAGAATAATTCTTACGTGGGTTTATGCAAACATTCTACGAACGCGTCTGGGGTTTGATGAAGCGCATACCGTGTGGAAGAGTGACAACATACAAGGAGCTGGCTAAAGCGCTGGGCAGCAAGGCATATCGCGCAGTCGGTAATGCGTGCCACAACAATCCGCACGCGCCTGTTGTGCCGTGTCATCGTGTTGTAAATTCTAATGGCTGCATAGGCGGGTTTGCGAGCGGCACAAAAAAGAAGATAAGGATGTTAAGGCAGGAAGGCGTGCAAGTGCAAAACGGCAAGATTGTGGGCTTTGAAAAAGTATTATTTAAGTTCAGATGAATTGTTATTTAATTGGGTGCGTGATATGGCAGAAGAAAAAGATAAATCAGGCGAACCGGCTAAAGGACCGGACATAATTGAACAGAAATTCGGCTTCTTTGTAGTAAAGCGGATTGACAAAAAAACGAAGAAGATGCAAGTACATGTAAGGACGCGCGGAGAGGGCATACCGCTTCCAGAAGCAATTATTATTTTGGAAGGATGGATAAAAAAAGTCAAGGAAAAACTGCAAAAACCCTATACAGATAATTTGAAATTCGGAAGAGGAAAGATTTAATTTTCAACTGACTTTTCGTATACCCACATACACATAGATTTATAAATCTTTACAACATATATGATAAATAACATTTTCAAAATTTTGGAGGTAGATGTGATGGTACAAGCATCAATTGGACAACTTGGTGGACAGCCGATATTAATTTTGCCTGAGGGCACTCTCAGACAGACTGGAATAGGCGCACAGGGCTCGAACATAGCTGCTGCAAAAGCTGTAGCGGATGCTGTGCGTACTACGCTTGGGCCGAAAGGTATGGACAAGATGCTTGTTGATTCTATAGGAGATATTGTTATTACAAATGACGGTGTGACAATACTGGAAGAAATGGAAATAGAGCACCCGGCTGCGAAAATGATGGTTGATGTTGCAAAAACGCAGAACGAGGAGGTCGGCGACGGGACAACGACTGCTGTTGTACTTGCTGGCGAGTTGCTGAAAAAAGCCGGTGAGCTGCTCGAACAGAACATACACCCAACTGTTATTACACGGGGCTTCAAGCTGGCTAAGGACGAGGCGTTGAAGATATTGAATGAGATCTCGAAGCCTGTTAGTCTGAATGATGCGGAGACGTTAAAGAAAATTTCACTTACTTCTATGGGCGGTAAAAGCATGGAACGCGCTTCTCCGGTGCTTGCTGATATTGTTGTCCAGGCTGTGAAAGAGGTTGCCGGGCAAAGCAATGAAAAAACTATTGTTGATACAGATGATATAAAGCGCGAGAAAAAGCATGGAGGCTCAGCAGAAGATACAGAGCTGATAAGAGGCATAGTGCTTGACAAAGAAGTCGTGCATCCAGGAATGCCAAAGCAGATAAAAGAAGCAAATATCGCCTTGGTGGATGCGGCAATTGAGGTAAAAGAAACTGAGACAGATGCACAGATTAGAATTACTGCGCCCGAGCAAATACAGGCTTTTGTCGAACAAGAGCAGCGCATGCTCAGGCAGATGGTTGAAAAGATTATTGCTAGCGGGGCAAATGTTTTGTTTTCGCAAAAAGGAATAGACGATATCGCACAGCATTACCTTGCGAAAAAGGGCATCCTTACGGCCAGACGTGTGAAGAAGTCTGATATGGAAAAATTAGCAAAAGCAACTGGCGGGAGGATTGTGACAAGCCTGGACGATTTGAGTGCAGCTGATCTAGGCTATGCAAAACTTGTCGAAGAAAAGAAAATTGGTGGTGAAGAAATGATATTTGTGCGCGATTGCAAGAATCCAAAAGCGGTTACAATTCTTGTTCGCGGAAGCACAGATCATGTAGTTGACGAAGTCGACCGGTCTGTTGAAGATGCTGTAGGCGCTGTTGCATCTGCAGTTGAAATTGGAAAAATTGTTTATGGTGCCGGCTCTCCTGAGGCTGAGTTGGCTAAGCGCATTAGGAAGTTTGCGGAGGGCTTTTCCGGTCGTGAGCAGCTTGCGATCCAATCATTTGCAGAAGCAATGGAAGTAATTCCTCGCGGTTTGGCAGAAAATGCCGGTCTGGATCCGATTGACATACTGGTGGAGCTCAGAGCCGCACATGAACAAGGCAAAATCAGCTATGGCGTAGATATAGATAATGGGAAGGTCGCAGATGCTGCCGAGCTGGGCGTTCTGGAGCCACTAAAAGTAAAAACACAAGCAATTAAATCTGCTTCAGAAGCTGCAGAAATGATATTAAGAATAGACGATGTCATTTCAGCAAGCAAGCTCTCAAAGAGTGGAGCAGGCGGAATGCCGGGAATGCCTCCTGGTGGAATGCCTGAATACTGAGTTCATGCTGAATACTAAGCTCTAATACTAAAACTGTCCTTGGAAACAGTTCTTGTTAATCTTTATCTACATAGTTTGAGAAATTTATTATAGAAAGTGTAAAGAATTATATAGATTTACATATAGATTTATTTAGAGTAATGGGAGATTTATTATTAGTGATAGAAGGAGTGATAAAAGGAGTAATTAGAGGAGTGATAAAATGCCAACAGAAGAAGAGGAGTTTGAGCTTATTCCTATGTCGCCATTGCGCAGACTTGAACGCAGGTTGGAGAAGATAGAGAGTACAAAAGGCAGTGGAATTGATGTAAAAGAATTTTTCAGCCAGTTTGTCGAGATTGTGAAGCTGAACCAACAGCTTGTTGACGAGCTTGCGAAATCGAGTGACGCATTGCGCATTGAGATATCAAAACTTCCCGGAAGGCTCGACGAGCTGATTAACGACATAAGCGAACTGATATCTTTTATCAAAGCATCCGCTGGTGCTGAGTCTGCAGAAGCTATGGCTGCGGGCGCAAATTTGGAGCCGTTGCTGAAGAAGATGGATGCACTTGTTGAAGGAAATAAAAAAATAGTAGAAAGCAACGAGTCGATGATGATAGCGATTGATAATCTCTCTACGAAATTTAAAAGACCGGTGCGTATGGGTATGAGGCCACCAAGATCGAGATTATCGCCACTGAGAAAAAAATTTTAAACTTGGAAATTTTTAAGTTAAATTATATAAAACACTAAATTAAATTATGAGCAGTTTTCTAAATTTTCTAAAAATGCAAGTTCCAGATAGGTTTTTAGGCAAGAAAGCAGTGTCAGAAGTCATATCTGTAGTTCTCGTAGTCCTTATGGGCGTAGCTCTTGCTGGTACTGCTTACATGTGGGGAATTCCGATGATTTTAAAGAGGCAGGATACGACTAAGGTAGAACGTGTTTACACTTATTTCGAACGAAGCAATTCCAACTCTCTTGTAAGAAAGATCGAATTCATTGCAAAGAATGGGGGCGAAGATACGTTTACGCCTGATACTACGGGACTTTGGACGTTGCGCGAATATGATGCGGGAGAGGAAACTGCGAACTCGATCGAATTCACAACATTCGGCAAAGTTTCAAATATAGCCATATCAAACCCTGCAACTGGCATAGAATGGGTCGCGCTTACGCCTGGTGGAAGCTGTCCACCTGAGAGCGGACTTGTTGGGTTTGATCCTCCATATGTTGTATGTGCGAAAGCAGAAGCGTTTTCAGATGGATTTAACGTCATATATAGGATTTGGTTTAGAGAAATATACGAATCAACTGGTGTAAAGGGCTACAAGATAAATCTTATAAAGCATCCAAGTGGCCAGCTATCTTCCTCAGCGAGGGGCGTAAGGATCTCAAGAGGAGATGTTAGCTCTGTAGTACAAGACGGGAAAACATTAATTATAACAGAAATAAAAATTCTTTTAGTATGAAATTTTTAAGCAGTCAATCAGGTCGGTTGGGCCAGTCAGGTCAGTCATACATAATACAATTTGTATTATTCTTCTTGATAGGAATAGGGTTATTTATAGGAATTGGAAACTTCTTCCGCATGCAATATGAACTCGTGCGCAGAGATACTGCGGGTGTTTCAATTGAGATGATAGGCGGTTATATATCTTCTCTTATCGTGGCATCTGTTGATGGTTGTTTGCGGTGTGGTGCAGTTGAGCATAACATACGGATAAGCGACACCACTGCTGGTTATTTTCTTGAATTTATGCTTAACGACAGCGGCTTAGTTGTTTCTACAGTTCCTCCAGAGAAAGGCTATATTTCTTCTATAAACAATTTGAACTATAGTTTTGATTCTCTTGATGGCTCTGCACCATCGATACAAACAATAAATTTAACATATGATAGAAACCAAAATAAATTAGAGATAACATGATGTGATAACATGATGAGAGGAAGATTTTTCAAGAGTTTGCTGCGTGGGTATAAAATTCTAAGTGAGAGGAAAGCTGAAGAGCCGATTGTACCAGTCAGAGTTATCGAGCAACCAACGCAGCGAGCCATACTTGAGGCTGTCATACAGAGAAGAGGAAAAGTTGCAGTTGAAGGCGCGGCAGAACCTAAAGAGGTACAAAGAATTAGAGAGATACGACAAATAGTGGAGATCAGAGGTCTTGAGATCCCAGAGTTCAAATCCAAATATGTACAACGTGTAAAGACGAAGCCTAAGGAGAGGGAATTCTTAGAACTGACTTATCCATTAATACCCTCGAAACCAAAAAAAGGAGAACCTGTGTTTGCGTATGTAAAGATTTTCTGGGACAGGAGTTCACACAGGCATGTTTATCAGTTGATTGAGCCAGAACTTTCTTCGAAGCTGAAAGAGATATTGAATAAGATAAAAGATTTACTTGAACAGAGATTAGATATTGATTTTTCCAAACTGAAGAAGTTCGAAACAATGGCATATCTTACAAAACAGATTAATGAACTCATGGACTATTTTGGCTTCAGAATAAACGAAACTGAGAAAAAGATTTTGCGGTATTATATTGAGCGGGATTTTGTAGGCCTTGGTAAAATAGAACCTATGATGAAGGATGAGAATATCGAAGATATAAGCTGTAATGGCCTTGGAATACCTTTATTTATTTTTCATAGAAACCCGATACTGGGATCGCTAATTACAAACATTAGCTATGAAGACGCGGGTGAACTCGACTCTTTTATTACGCGACTATCCCAGCTTTGCGGCAAAACTATTTCAATGGCCGAACCGCTGGTAGATGGCGCGTTGCCGGATGGTAGTAGACTCCAAGCAACACTTGCAACGGATATAGCTAGACGTGGAAGCAACTTTACAATACGAAAATTCACCAAAGTCCCGCTAACGCCGATTCACATTCTGAATTATAATACACTTGACATAAAAATGATGGCATATTTGTGGTTTGTTATTGATTACGGCTGTAGCATACTTGTGTCTGGGGGCACAGCTTCGGGCAAGACAACTTTGCTCAATGTGCTTTCACTGTTCATACGACCGGATAAAAAAATTGTTTCGATTGAAGATACGGCTGAGCTACGTTTGCCACACGCACACTGGATTCCAACAGTAGCAAGAACATCTATTGCTGAGGAGGGAGTGGGAAAAAGAGGTGAGGTTGATCTATTCGACCTTCTGAGAGAGAGTTTCAGGCAGAGGCCAGACTACATAATAGTGGGAGAGGTCAGAGGACGCGAGGCATACATACTTTTCCAGCAGATGGCAACTGGCCACCCTTCCCTTGCGACTATACACGCAGAAAATATGCCAAAACTTATGGACAGGCTGACCACCCCACCAATTTCCCTACCACCAGCTCTTATAGGCAGTCTTGATTTGGCAGTGTTCCTCGCACGTATGAAATACAGAGGTAAATTTGTCAGACGTGCAAATGAGATCATAGAAATGATAGAATACGATGCTGAAAGCAAAAAACCGTTAGTAAATCAGATTTTCAGATGGAATTCGGAGAATGACAGATTCAGCTCTGAAAAGAAAAGCATAATGCTGAAGAAGATTGCTAAGAGAACCGGGCTTACAGAAAAGGAAATAAAAGATGAGCTCCAAAGGCGTATGTTGGTTTTGAAGTGGATGAAAGAAAACAACATCCTAGATTTCAGAGACGTCAGCAAGATAATAAATATGTATTATAATTATCCACAACGTACTATTTCGATGATGATAGAACAGATGTAGTTGTAATGATGCATGAATATGCGTATGGATATGCGTTGTCGAAAGCCATTGTCGAAAAGTGCTGTATCAAACGAACGGTGTGTAAATGGGATTTTATAACAAAATATCTTTTAGAATGTTTAGCCAATTCAGCGAGCGGATGTCATATTATTTTGGTGATGTCAGACTTACGCTTAAAAAGGCCAGAATAAGACTATCTTTGCAAGAATACATAAGCATAAGCATAATGACGTGCTTCATTGTTTTCATTACGAGTTTTCCTGTTCTGTCTTTTCTCTTTGGTTTTCTTTTCCAAACCTTCTTATTCAGTTTCATAAGTTCATTCACGGTCACTATAATCATAACAATTGGGATTTTTTTGTTTTTTATGAATTACCCAAAGCTAGTCATCAATGAAAAAGCAAAATCCATAGACAACGCCTTGCCTTTTGCTACGCTTTATCTTTCAACAATTGCAAGCTCCAAGTTGCCTGTGCACAGAATCTTTGAAATATTTTCCAAATTTGGCAAGTATGGCGAACTTACAGATGAAATAAAATCCATACAAAACGACATGGATGTTTTTGGACTTGATGTTAACACTGCACTGGAGAGGGCTGTTGAACGGTCACCATCCAAGCTCTTTAAAGAACTGATTTGGGGGATGCTGTCTACCATACGCTCAGGCGGTGATGTTTCTATATATCTAAAAGAATCAGCCGTGAATATGGTAAACGAATACAGAAGAAAACTTTATGAGTTTTCACACCAACTGACTATTTATATAGAAGTCTACCTTACCACAATAGTTCTTGGTTCAATATTTTTTACAATATTAACATCGATAATGTCAGGCATATCAGGAGGTGTAGACACATCAGGTATGATAGTCATGCAGTTTATTCTTATTTTTGTTTTTATTCCACTAGTTTCGACGCTCTTTATACTCATGATAAAAGCGACAACGCCTGGAGGAGAGTAATTAATTAGAGAAGGTAATTGGAATGGCAAAGAATAGACTGGCAAAGAAGGGGACGGCAAAGAAAGCACAAATGATGAAGCTCAAACCCGAATCAATACTTAAGTTAAAATTGTCTAGAGATAGAAAAATATTTCTAATCACCTTATTATTTTCATTCGGTTTTGTAGTATTATCCGTGCTGACTGGAAACCCGGGTATAATTGCGAACGCAATAGTCCTTTCGACTTTTATTGTGGCAACTCCCCAGTTCTTTTTTATATATGAAAGATATAGAGACTTGAAATCCATGGAGGAAAAGTTCCCTATTTTCTTACGTGATATAATCGAGTCGGTGCGTTCTGGGTCACCACTGCACAAAGCAATAATAACCGTCAGCGCATTCGATTATGGGAGGCTTTCTATAGAAGTAAAAAAGATGGCGAATCAGCTTACATGGGGACTACCGCTAGAGAAGGTATTGGATCAGTTTGCGGATCGCGTCGAGCGCAGTAAACGTCTTTACACGAACGTTAAAATAATACGAGAGGCTCATCTGTCTGGTGGGGATCTCCCCTCAACTCTTGAGACAGTTGCAAACAACTCGAACATGCTGGGAGAGTCTGAAAAAGAAAGACGCAGCATACTGAATCAATATGTTGTGCTTATGTACGCTATATGTTTTATTTTCATAGGAATAGTCGTTGCAATAAATAATCTTATGATTCCAATATTTACTGTTTCAAGTGCTACAATAGGTGGCGGAGAGGTGTTTGGGGTAAGCAATCCTTGCTATACATGCTCCGACTTTTCGTGTGCTGTATGTGAGATTTTTGAAAGTACTTCTATGTATATATTCTCAATCGATCCTGCAACAATTGCATCATACTATGTTTCTCTTTTCTTTTTTATGAGCATCGTACAAGCAATATTCTCCGGTCTTGTTGCAGGTCAGATTGGTGAGAATTCTATAAGAGCTGGAATAAAACACAGCCTTGTACTTACGTCAATAACGTTTGGTACATTTTATTTCTTGATTTACTTCGGATTTTTAGGTGTTTGAATCAAATGAAAAAGAAATTGGAAAGGAACTCTGGGCGTAGATTGAAGGGCCAATTCAACATTGAATTCTTTACAGTATTGATACTTTTTGTAGGGTTTGCAGCATACTTCTCAATGAGATTGGCTGAAGTCCGCCCTATTTATATTAAGGCAGTAAGGCAAGCAATTATCCGGTCGGAAGTTTACAGAATAAGCGAAGTGCTTATTAATAACCCAGGACACCCAACCGATTGGGATACACTTGTCGGCACGCCTGGCGAGAGTGAAATAAAACGTATAGGACTTTTAGATCATTCTCAGAACAAAACAAACCTTTTATCCGAACAAAAGATAATTGGGCTCAACACTCTGTGCAGCAGCGAGGACGGATATGATAAAATCAAAGACCTCATTGGTGCAGAACACGATTTTTCGATAATATTAATCGAGAAGCCTAGCGAATTAGTAAAAATTGATTGTGGATCCACCCAATCCGGAGAGAATGTAGCATCGATAAGAAGGCTGGGCGTGTTCGATTCAGATGGTGATGGAGAATTAGAGTATGGAGAATTGATTGTCCAAGCTTGGTGAAGAGTTGGTAAAATTGGTGAAAAGGAGGATGATGGCAAAGATGGGCAGAAAAGGAGTAATCAATATTGTAGAACTCACAATAGTTGTGATAATACTTTTTGTGTCATTTAGTATATTTTTTCCAAGGGCTGATTATAGAAATAGATGGGAAGATGCATACGCGATTTTGAAATCTAGAGACATAGCACTGCTACTTGAAAGAACTGGGAATTTACGCACATACGCATTTGAGCCAGAGTTGATGGAGAATTTTTTTGAAATACTCTTTCCAGAGTCAAATCTAATCCTTTGGTCTGAAACTGATGGAGCCATAAAAAAAGATATAAAAATAGCCTGTAATTGCACTGGCGATACTATTACGAAGCTTACTAGTTGGACAAACGGACTAAAGTTAAACGAACGTGACATAACAATGAGTTTTTGCTCTGCAAATCTGGATTACCTTGGACCGTGTGTGGAAAATTCAGACGTGATGTTAATATGGGACTATAAAGTGCTCCAACCATATGAACAGGCGCTTTCAGATTATATCGCAAGCGGTAAAGGAATAGTGGAGGTTATGGATTTTCGATATCAAAGTAGCGGCAATGCAGTGGATGACGATTCTGTACAGAGAAATATATTTGGGCTAAAATGGATTGATATAAAAAAGGCCAAAGACGCTCAGGACGAATTCGCAAGAGAACCAGACGATGCAACAGACATAATTTTCAATCCATACAAGTATTTTTACAACATACCTCTTCCTTTGGAGGCAAGAAACGAGGACGGCGCAATTGAAGACTGTTCATATAATCCGATTAAGAACGGAACTTTTAGTTTTAAAGGCACCAACTACACATTTTGGATATGCAACGAAAGTTCAATTTGGTTTGATACGAACGGCGACGAATTTTATGATAGTTGGGTCAAAGAGCGGAGCGAAATAACTATAGGAGGTTACACTTTTCTACTTAATTATGTCAACAGCGATTCAAGCATAAGTATTTCCTTTAAACCTGATTATGTGTTTGATGATTTCTTGGTGTACATTGCGCCACCAGGTGAGCCAGACCCGCCCGGTGAGGGTTGGGGAACTAGGAGGGTTGCACACATCGAACCGATAGACGATAATACTGATAGAATCTTAATGAAGTCAGTTTCTGTGAGCCCACCAAGAGAGTATCCGTGTGTAATTTTAAATCAGTTTGGAGATACCGGAGTTGCGTGGATGGCAGAATTTAGCGAGGACGGATTTGGAGATGATGAAAAAATGCTGTTGACATCTCTTTTACTTTGGGCTTCAAACAAGCGAACAACAAGCGGTGAAGTTTCAGATATTCGTCTCGGATACATGACATCCTATATTACTGTGGAGAATGTTGATATGTTTGAAGTGTACAAATTCAGTTTAGGATTAGGTTATCCGTTTTAAAATAGCTATAATCGGGCTGTCGAACTATCAATCTTATTCATCTTATCTCAATCTTATGGCTTCCAAGTTTTTCGGTGCACTCGTTTCTATCTTGAACAGCTTGTAAATGCTTCTTGCAAGATCTACAGTCTTTTGTGCATCGCCGTGGCATACAAGCACGCGGTTCGGCCTTGATGACAATCGATTTATAAAGCTTAACAGCTGGTTTCTGTCGCTGTGGCCGGACAAGCCTTCTACAGTTTGAACTTCCATATTTAGCTTTATCGTAATTGTCTTACCGTTTTCGAGCCTTGTCGGAATTTCTTTCCAACCCTTTTGTATACGTTTTCCCATAGTTCCCTCGGCCTGGTAGCCTATGAAAATCAGCGTATTCTTCTCATCTTCTGCCAGGGCTTTCAGGTGTTCCATCACAGGCCCGCCCACTAGCATTCCTGATGTGGAAAGTATAACAACTGGTTTTTCTTCCCAAGACTTCTCGCGCTCGGACTGCGAAGCTATGCGTTTGAATATCTTGTTTGTGAACGGGTCTTGGTTGTTGAAGATTTTTTTCTGTATGATGTGTGACATATATTCAGGATACGCTGTGAATATTCCAGTGGCGTCCCAAATCATCCCATCTATAAAAACAGGATATTGGAAATCGTTCTGAACAAGAATGGCCATAACATCTTGCGAACGCTCTACAGCGAAGGTCGGTATTACTACAGTGCCGCCTCTTGCCATCGTTCTGCCTATTATTTCCATAAGCTGGCCTTCCGCTTCTTGTCTGTGGGGCATTATGTTCTCTGCGCCGCCATATGTTGATTCGATTATCAGAGTTTCAAGTCGTTGGAAATCTGTGAATGCAGGCTCGAAGAGCGTGGTGCGCGCGTATTTCATATCTGAAGCCCATACTATGTTGTGCATACCTTCTCCTATGTGTAGATGTATAAGCGCTGAACCCATTATGTGGCCAGCGTTTTGCAGGGTCAACCTGACATCCGGCGCTACGTCAGACACTTCACCGTATTCAAGCGGGATGGAACGCTTGACAGCTTCTTTTACGCTTTTTGCAGTATAAAGCGGATTCACACCATTTCGCTGCATAACATCTATATAGTCCAAACAAAGCAATGCGAACAGGTCAACTGTAGGCGTAGTGCAATAGAGCGGACCTTTATACCCATATTCGTACAAATACGGAACCATGCCGCAGTGATCCAGGTGCGCATGCGAAACAATCACAGCATCAATCTCATTTGGATCGAACTCCTTTGTTTGCAATATTGGATACATGCCACTATTTGTGCCACCAAGCTTGACACCACAATCAATGAGGACTTTGGACTTCGGTGTCTCAACTAGCATGCACGAGCGTCCAACTTCACGAAACCCACCCAAAGCAATGACGCGTATCCAGTCGCGGTTGGTTTTGCGTTCTGTGAAAATGCTATTGCCGATTTCATTCAAAAACTTCTTTCTGAACTTCACTTCTTTATGCAGCACTTTCCTTATGCCCTCTATAATCTCGGATTTTATTGACGGCACTCGCTCTATGCGCGGTACCCAAAGCGTTTCGGAGCGTATGTGTCTGAATGTCTCGCCGCCGCGACCGATGACCAAGCCAGGTTTCTCAGCAGCGATTATAACCAAGCTGCGTTCAGGCTCGAAATAAATATCTTTTATTTTTGCACCCTCAGGTACGATCTCTTTTATTTTCGCTTTGCTAGTTTCCTGATCGATCGTAAGGTTGCTTTCTGGCCGAACCTCAATCCGTTTCTTTATGTTGTTGACTATTTCTTTTATCGTAGCTTCGTGCGAACGGAAGAAATCCTTGCTTTTTGTATAAACTATTATTTCCGATCCTTCCAGCTCAACCCTGCTTATAACTTCTTTTGGCAGACTGCTATTCACTTTATCTAGGATTTTCATTTATACCACTGATTTTTAACGCTTAACAGTAAATCCACGTAACTTCTTCAGAAGTGCAATGGCTAAAACTTGTATATAATTCGAATAATTCTTCGATAGCGATTCTTATTTTTTTATTATTTCTCTTTTGGCTTCATTGGAAATGTTTTTTTCTTTATCCCATCTTTTGTAATTGTTACTACATCTATGGCTTTTCCGCCTGAGCCGATGTCACGCTCTACTGCAGCACGTATCGCACGCACTGCAAGTTCTGCAGCAGCGTCAGCAGATAAGTTTTCATTAAAAGTATCTTCAAGCACACCAAGCGCCATAGGAGAACCCGAGCCAGTCGAGAAGAATCTCCTTTCTTCCTCAATCGCACCTATCGCGTCTAAACTGAAAATATGCGGTCCAGTACTGTAGCCGGCAATGATCAGCTGTACCATATAAGGCAAAAATGTCCATCTGCCGCCGTGCAGTATGTTTGCCAAAAGCGTTGCGCCGCCTTTAACAGTAATCTTCCTCTGATTCTGTATTTCGAACAGCTTTATCTCTGCCCGCATATACCTGACAAGCGTTTGTGCGTCACCGCTCGCACCAGCGATTGTCATAGCAATATAATCGTTAAGGCTGTATATCTTCTCCGTTTCCTTGCTAGCTACAAGAAATCCCATAGTAGATTTTTTTTCCGCAGCAAGGACAACGCCATCTTTGAATGCGATTCCAATAGTCGTTGTTCCAGTTTTTCTTATTTCAGGTTTTTCAATTTTCGCCAAGTTAATCCCTTCGTTTCTCGTTATTTCGTTTTTTCTTAATCCATCCAGAACCAGATAGAACTTTAGATGATAAATTAATTATGTAGTTGCTTTTAAATATCTTTATTTGTCCTAACAAAACTTAAATTTCTTCTCTGCCTTTTAATTATTGAGTAAAATGTCCATATTTTATAAGGCACCTGATGGAGAAATGAAAGAGTTAATACTGGATGTTTGTACAGCACGGACATTCTTACATGCTGTGCAACAATCTGGGTTTGGAGCTTATAAGAATGAAATAGCTCAGACGAAGAAACGTGTTTCTAATTTACCCATAGAGACACTAATTAAAATGTATATAAAATTAGGTAAGGATTTTGATTCATTATATTTAGAATTATTTGTGAGTGAATATCATGAGAAAATGAAACCACTTAACGTGCTTCTTAGATATAATTACGGTTCTAATCTACAAGTCCCGGAGAAGTACATTGACCTCTATAAAGAATCTTATATAAGATCTATGCTACTCGCAGCACAAGGCAAAGTTTTGTCAGATTTATTAGAAAAGAGATTGGGCAAGGAAGCCTGTGAAAAAAACATTAAAATTAGAAAGGTAAGAGAAAAAGCGAGTCTATTGAGAAATGATCTAGATATGATAATGTTAGGATTTTGCTCAGGATAAAATTAGTATTGTTTTGCCACGTATACGACTTGCTCGGTTTCTTTTTTACAATAAACACATCTTCCTTTTTTGCTTACTTTCTTCTCGCCAAAAAGCGTTCCACGAATCACACCACCGTCTGTCTCAGCTTTAATATAATCCGCACATTCAGTGCTTCCGCACCAATATATTTTCACCAGTCCACCCTGCTCACGCAGGATCTTTTTCAGTTTGGCCATACTGCTGGCTTTACGTATGTTCTTCTTCAGGGATTTTTCAGCTTTTTTAACAAGATTACGATGTATCTTTCTAAGCGCGGCTTTGACAGCTACAGCAGCTTTGTTCTGTTTCACAATCTCTTTTTCGCCTGTATCCCTGCGCACCAAAACGATCTGATTCTTTTCCACGTCTTCTGGTCCGATCTCCACGCGCAAAGGCACGCCTTTCAATTCCCAGTAATTGTATTTCCATCCAGGCGTATATTCGTCTCTTGCGTCAATGTCCACGCGGAATTTTCTTTTCAGTTGCTCTTTCAAAGCTTCGGCTTCTTTCACAATTTTTTCCTTGTTCAATTCATCAAAAACAGGCACGATTATTACTTGCAGCGGAGCAATTGCTGGAGGCATTACAAGACCTTTGTCATCACCATGCAGACTAATAACAGCTGCGAAAATCCTTGATACAGCCGGACCGTAACAAGTCTGCCATACGTATCTTTCATTTCCGTCTTTGTCAGTGTATTTTATTTCAAACGGTTTTGAGAAGTTTTGGCCGAGCAGATGCGTTGAAGGCAGTTGAATCACGCGGCCGTCCGGCATAAGCGCATCTGATGCATACGTGTGCACAGCACCTGGGAATTTGTCATGCTCAGGCCGCTGGAAAAAGAGGAATGACACTGCATATTTTTTGTGCATAACGTTCTCAGTTATTTCCATGTCTTCTCGCACTTGTGCTTCTGCTCCTTCTCTGTTCGCAAATACGTTGTGCGATTCTATCCAATAAAACTCACGGCTGCGTATAAACGGACGCGTGCCTTTTCCTTCATAACGCCACACCTGACAGCGCTGATAAAGCTTCAGAGGCAAGTCCCGCCAGCTCCGCACCCAAAGAGCGTACAGCTTGTACATTGCTGTTTCGCTTGTAGGACGCAGAGCCAATCGCTCTTCCAGTTTCTTACCCTCGCTTCCAGCTTCAGTTATCCAAAAAACATTCGGCATAAAGCCTTCAACATGCGCGGCCTCTTTTCTAAAATTAGATTCAGGAATAACAGCTGGGAACCAGACAGGTTTGTGGCCCTTTGCCTGCAGCTCAGCTTCCAGTAAATCATACATAAGTTCCATAGAAATAACAGACCAAGGCCTGAACACAACAAAACCTTTTACATTGTATCGTATATCAGACAGCTCTGCTTTCTCAACAACCTGCGTATACCAGTCTGAAAAGTTCTCTGACTTTTTGACTGTGATTCCTTCTTGTTCTGCCATGTCAAATAACCTACTAAGATATTATATAATTTGTTTGTATTTTGTTTATAATTTGCTTTACATTTTTAAAGTTTTGAACTTAAAATCTTTAATTTTCATCGGAAGTATAGCCTTTGGAAAAGCGTTTATTTTTAAGCATAGAGTAGTTAATAAGGTCTGATTGGATGAAGATTGCAGTAATCTCTGATTTGCATTTCGGCCATGGCTATGGCTCAGAGCTAGAAATAGACAGCTTTGAAAACGCAGAAGAAGCTATGAAAAGAGCTTTAGATGCTTTAAATGCAGATTTGATTCTGCTGCCTGGTGATGTGTTCGATTCGCGTGTTCCAAAAATTTCTGTATGGGCCCGTGCGATAAAGATTCTTACGCTCCCGCTTATGGCCGAGCCAAGCAACATCGAGTTCATAAGCTCGACGAAAAAGCTCAAAAGAATATCCAGCCGCACCCTGCAGCGTGTGCCTGTTATTGCAATCCATGGCACGCATGAGCGCAGAGGAAACGATACAAATGCTATACATGCTCTTGAGAATGCAGGCATGCTTGTGCATCTGCATTGCGAGACAATTGTTTTTGAGAAAGATGGCATTCGAGTGGCGATTCACGGTATGTCAGGCGTTCCCGACCGTTATGCAAAACGCGTGCTTAAAGAGTGGAACCCTCAGCCATTGCCAAATTGCGTTAACATACTCGTGCTCCATCAAAGCATAGACCCTTTCATTTACTCCCCATTAGGCACTGTAAGCATAAAGCTGGAAGATCTGCCAAAAGGATTTGATATGATAATTGACGGCCATTTGCATGGTGCAGGCCGTGAGGTCGTGGATGGTACACCGCTTATTTTTCCAGGCAGTACAGTGACAACACAATTCGAAAAAAACGAAGCGCGAACAGAAAAAGGATTTTACAATATTGACATCAGCATGGACACTGGCGGAAATAAAAAAATAGATTTCAATTTTTATGCGCTTCAGCACAACAGAAAATTCTTTTTTGAAGATATTGAGGCGGACAGTAGCAGCGGTAGTGGCAGTGGCAATGCTCTGAAAGAAAAGATAGAAAACAGGCTGGATGCGTTGCTGGCCAGGGATTTTGAAAAGCGGCCGCTGATTAAATTGAGGATAAAAGGTAAAGAGAACGATGTTATCGAGCAGGAGCTGAAGAGCATTGAAAGCAAATACGGGAACCGTGCGATAGTCAGATTTGTTAAAGAACTCGAGTCACCTGAGATGGCTGAAAAAGTTGAGTTTTTACGCAATCTGCGCGAACAGAAAATGTCGGCCGAAGAGATCGGTCTGCGTTTGATGCACAAGAACCTGGAAGAATTGAACTTCGGCTCACGATTCGACCCGGAAAAAATATTCAGAATGCTTGTGGAAGAAGCTGTTGACAATGCTTTCAACATTTTATCAGGCAAACAAAAGACGTTAGAAAAAATTGGTGATTGAATAGGGTGATTAAATGGTTAAAAAAACTTTTGATTATCTGGAAAAAATAAAGGCGTTGAAAAAACATCAGAAAGCGCTCTCTGAAGAGGTTAATATGACAACTGTTAAATTTTCTGTCGAATCCGTTTTATCAATTCTTTTAATAGAAGCTCGAGAAAAATTATGGCGCGAAGAAGAAGTTAGAAAAATTTACAGCGATGTCAAAGGAATTGGGTGGAATACGAAATTAACAAGTAGATTCAAAGCGTATGAGCTGTGCAAGCGGGTACCTTGTGATATTTTCCTAAAACTCTGCACTTATTTGAAGAAAAATCAAAATCGTTTGCTTAACCAAGGCGAATGCGCTCTCGTTGCAACTTACATAGATCAGGTATATTTCGACCCTTATGGGATTACGCCACATGAGGCTCATCAGAAAACAGAAGTGATTGAATGATAACAAAAGTCAGATTGAAGAATTGGAAATCGCATGCTGCATCTGAGCTGAGCTTTGCAGCTGGCACAAACGGATTGGTAGGCATAGTAGGCAGCGGCAAGACCTCGATTTTGGACGCCATATGCTTCGCGCTTTTCGGCACTTTTCCCACACTGCAGACCAGGAAGCTGAAGCTGGACGATGTGATAATGAAAAAACCTGTTGAAAAAAGCTCGGCCGAGGTGGAGCTGGAATTTCAGCTGAATGGCAACAACTATTCGGTAAAGCGCATAATCGAAAAGAACCGCGGCACAACATATTCAGAAATAAAAGAAAACGGGAAAATGCTGGAATCGCCGAGCACGAAAAGTGTGACAACCTGCGTTGAGCGGATATTGAAAGTAAACTACGAGCTTTTCAGCAAAGCAATTTATTCCGAGCAGAATGCAATCGATTATTTCCTCAATCTCGGCAAAGGACAGCGGATGAAGAAGATTGATGAGCTATTGATGATAGACAAATTCGGCCGGGCACGTGCAAACGCAGTAACGCTGACAAACAGATTGATCGATGTAAAGCTCGGCAAGCAAAGCGCCATGGACCAGCTGGACTCGGCTGAGATAAAGAAATCAATCGAAGAGATCAAAGCTTCCATACAAGAGCTCGAGGCAGACAAAACCGAGCTGCAGAACAAACTGGACGGGTTCACCAAAAAGAAACTCGCTCTGGAAACAGAGACCGAAGAACTAAGGAAAATAAAAGAAAGTTTTGAAGAACTCAGGAGAAGCAAAAGCGGAATAGACAGCGCGCTTAAAGAGACAACTGAGATAGTTGCCGGATTGGAAAAGACATTTGAAGATGCTGAAGCCGAAGGCGAGGGCATAGACGTGCAGACTGTTTCAAACAGATTGGAACAATATTCTAAAAAAATAAATGAGATGAATAATTTTCTCCAGGACAAGCAGTCAGCGTACGACGCATTGCAAAAACAACTCGCGGATTCAAAAGCAAAGATCGAATTCCTGCAAAAAGAAAAAATATCAAGGCTGGAAAAAGAAATAGAAGAAAAACTTACGATCAAATCAGAGTTCGAGCACCTACGCGACACAACCGGCGAGAACATAGACCAGCAGCTGGCTGACAAACAGGCATTAATGGAAAAATTGATCGGCAAAATCGAGTCTGCAAAATCCAAAGTTATAGAATTAAGTGAAGTTTTAGATAAACTATCTGCAGCGATTGGCAGATGTCCGGTGTGCGATTCAGCACTTTCCGAAGAGCGTAAGAGCATCCTGATAACCGAGAAGCAGCGAGAGCTTGAGACATTGAAACAAAAAATAGAGAACGCAAGCAACAAAAAAATAATCGCAGAGCAAGATATTGTGAAATTACGATCAGCAGCTAAAAAACTCGGCGAAATGCTTTTGGAAATAAAGGATTTTGACAAAATAAAAACAGAACTCGAAAACTCAAAGCAGCTTTTCGTGCAGCAAAGCCAGTCAGTGGAAACATTGAGCACAGAACTCGCATCGCTAAAAGCAGAGGTGGATATTGTACAGAAGGAATTGGCAACAGCTACAAGCAACAAACAAAAAATCGAGATGCTGGCAACGCAGATCAGTGATTACGAGAGCCGCAAAAGCCGTTTGAAAAAGTTGAAAGTAGATAAAGAAGAATTGGAAACCCAACTCACGAGCGTAGAAGAGAAAATCGCTGGAAGGGAAATGAAAAAAGTGGAAGAGTGGCTGAGAAACCTGATCGCAAAGGAAAAAGAAGCCGAAACAAAGATAGCCAATTTCGACAGCTTGATCAACGAACGAACAGCGCGCATAAAAGAATATGAAAAAACTCTGCAGGCCTCGCAAAAGGAAGAGGAAGAAGTCGGACGGCTAGGCGCATTGATAAAAGAGCTGAACATATTCATACAAGCACTTGAGCAAACGCAGGTCGAACTCCGCAGAGAATTCATAGAAGCAGTTAATTATACAATGAACAAACTCTGGCCAACGCTTTACCCATACCAGGACTTTATAGGAATCCGGCTGGCAATAGAAAGCGGCGATTATGTGCTGCAGCTGCAAGCCCGTGACATGGGATGGGCGAACGTTGAAGGAGTTGCTTCTGGCGGAGAACGCAGCATTGCTTGTCTTGCACTAAGAATTGCTTTTGCACTTATTCTTGCACCGAATTTACGCTTGCTTGTTTTGGACGAGCCGACCGCGAATTTGGATTCTGATTCGGTAAAAGTCCTGGCCACAACATTGCGGGAGAACATAAGCGAATTCATTGATCAATGTTTTGTTATCACGCACAACGAGGCACTGGAAGCAGCTGTGACAGGAAATGCTTACAGACTTGAGCGCGATAAAGCAAAAGACGAAGCTACAAAAGTAATTTCATTGAATTAATTGCATTAGAAATGCTTAACCCAACTTTTATATATTCTGATACCATATGATATTGCATGAAAAAGAAATATGACGGAATTAAGGGATACGATAAAACAAAATGCTGGGAGTGTGGAGGAAAGAAGGTGGAAAAAACGGATACCGACCCAGATGGCGTTATTTATAACTATTGGGAATGCACCAAGTGCGGAGACAAAGTTTTAGACATGGACCAGTTGCATAAGGCAGCCGAGCAGTATAGAAAATTAAGGAAGGCACAGTCTGTAAAAATTTCCAAATTCCCAAAAAATCAGAAATTTAATATTTGAACTTTCTCTCGTATTTTTTGTGAGGCAACCATTCTAAAATTATAGAAACGATACTTACCTCACTTCCTATTACAGAATAAAGTAGTCTCCAAGCACCGGGCAAATTGTATTTCCAGAGATTGTTGGTTCTATATTTCTTTATATAAATTCTCGGGATTAGTTTTTTTGGTATTGATATTCCGCAGAATGGGTTTTCTTTAAGGTCATCTATAGCTCGACTTATGAATTTGTGTAATTTAGGATCTTTCTCTTTTAATGCTTCAAATGCTTTTTTAACTTTTTTATCAGCAAACGCAACAAATACCCTCTTTTTTATCATTAATCATCAGCTCTGTCACTTGACTACCAACTCAGATTCTAAATATTTTTTCACTAGTTCAGGGTTCCAGATCCATATTACCTTGCCGTCTTTAATTATAATTTTTGTAGAATCAATCAGATATTCGAGTATGACTTTGAAGGTTTGATACATCATTTTCTTTGGAAGTGAAAGCCACAGTTGTCTTCTTGTTGGATATTCTTTCATCTTTTTTATTGTGTCCTCTACCATCAGGACAGTGTCTAATCTTGGGTAATGCAGTACCTTTCTCTGCCGGAGTACTTGTTTTCTCCTCATAATATCAACTTTTTCAGTATTATATAAGTCTATATGATATTTAAACTTTTGCATTTTTATCAATTGTACTAAGAACTTTTTGTGTAGATTTAGGTTATCCACTTCGCTTGGTGGTATTTAGTGTTTTGCTCTTCACAGGAGCTCTATAGAAAAAGCGATTGATAAAATCCCACCCTGGGCGTGGTTACATAAAGGCTTTCCTGATCATTTTTTCTGGAATAGGTTCTGGCGCTAATCTGCTTTTAGAACCCGATACAAAAGCCACGCCATAAATAGTTAGATAATATCCATAACCCCTCTCCCACGATCGGACTGGCCCTCTGTATATATAAGCCTGTTCAAATAACGGTTTTTTCCTCTTAGGTTTTTTTCCAGTTGCCAACCTGAAGTTTAGTGCGATGAGGACAGATGTAGGTATATGTGTATAACTGCCAAATGTATCAGATGTTGTAGTTTGTAAACCCGATTGGTTCAATATCTTGTCTATCAACTCTTCATATCCACATTCTTCATTTCTTCTTGTTGAAGTATGGTCTACCCTAAAAATCCCATAGCCATTCTCATATTTTGAAATTACAAAATTTTGCGGTACCCAAGAATTTGGACTTGGCTCTAATTTGTTCCTGGCCAATAAACCAAGGTTCCAACCTTCCCACACAAGGAACCTGCTATAAAGTTTGAATATGTTGTTTGATTTATTCTCTAGCTTCTTCAGACTGCATCTGTTCAACCTGTCTTTCATCAGGTGGTCGAATTCTTCCAAACGTAGGTCAGAGTCCAAAGAAGGTATTTCATAAAGATTCTGTACGTTACCATCTTCGAATCTATGAGTTCTGGCATGTTCATACGGAGGAGGAACGCCCATTCTGCTGTAAGCTTCATTCAAAACTTCGAGGACTGATATTTCTCTCATTGCGTCTTCTTCACTCAGAATCCCGAACGGTTTGCCGCTAACAGTCAAACGATGGGGCACTTTTCCTCTTTTTCGAGCAAAGTAAAACAATTCAACATCTAAAATTTTATTTTTGCCAGATGTAGCGACCTTCTGAGTCAAAATCCCATTCGGATCCACGCCCTTCAGCCGATATGCAGACCCCCCATATTCAAAGATTATACTGCGGCCGCCAGAATTCATGTACGGCACATCACTCCCACTCTCATCTTCACCAATGACTATCGGTAGGCTATTTTCAAGAGAAAGGCTTCTATCAATCTTGAATCTTCCATCAACCCTCACTTTTTTTAACAAATTCATCAAGGGCATGTTTAATTTAGAAACAAAAAAGGATTTAAACCCCAACCATTTTTCGGGGACATCTATGGAAATCTCGGACATCCTCTGTCTGCAGTATGAACATTCTTCCGAGTTCATGGTCATCCAGTTTATTCCAATACGTTCCGGCTTCTTTGAAATGAGAGATGGCTTCCTCGTAATAGAGACTATCAAGCTTCGAATAGGCAACCTGATCAAACTTTTCTTCAACCTCTTCCTGTAGTTTCCTATGCTTTTTCAGGTCAAACAGTACAAACTTCCCACTCACCACGTGGAGTGCACCTAATATCATCTGCTTGTCGAATTCATGAAGAGCTGCATACAATTCGTGTTTGTAACCTTTCAACAATTCTACAACTTCTTTGTCTGCAGGGTCAAGCTTGGCTGGCTTTTTTTTCTTCTTTTCCTCTTCTGCGCCTGTTTTTTGTCTCACTTCCTCAATGGCAAATTCAAGATAATCCAGATGGTATATGGTCTCTTTGCGCTTCCACACTGCTGATCTTATCTCCCTTGTGCTTTTGAAATAATGATCCAGCGGATAACCGTGATAATCGAATATCAGCTCCTGCTTAGTCTTGTCTTCCAGAAAAGTACTCAGCCATTCAGTGACCAAACCGTCCATTGCTCTCTCATCTTCGTTCAGTTCACCCATATAAGACGGTTGCACAGTATCTTCCATAATCTAAAACAAGGAAAGAAAAAAATTTAAACCCCACAATAAAGCGAAAAGTGGGTTCAAATTCCACCTCCTGCATCAGTTTCTTAAAAGTTATAAATTCCTAAATTAATGATGATTAGTTATGAAAAGATTTGCTCATCTCAGTGCATTGGGAATTGTTGTACCATTGAGAAAAAACGAATATTTTTTTGATGATGGGTATGTAAAAGATGTTGATGAATGGGCTAATCAACTTCAAAGACAGCATGGTAAAATGGAAGTTGAAAAAGGAGAAAAAGGCGATTTTGTTGGAGGCATCTGTTGTGATTTTCATGTAAAACAACCAGATGGAAATACAGCAAAACATTACCATATTTTCTATCGCGATGTTAATTATTTGCCAGGAAAGATTTTTTTCAAAGCCCATGAAGAGTTGCACTTATTATCAATGTTAGGCAAACTACAGTTTTTATTACTAAACCCAAGATTTATTTTCTCAGGTTATTTCTTACCTTCATTAAAATGCCTAATCGAAAGAAATGAAGAGGGACTGGCTAACACTATAGCTATGTATGCAGTGTATAGACATGGAATATTTGAGAATAATGTCTAAGTGATAAGAATGACAAAAAGATTTTATGAGAGGTTCAAATCCCACCTTGGGCGTGATTTTAAATATTTTACTATTAATAAAATTAGATAGTGTTATGCATGGATCAATCAAGAGAATATACAGCTGAAAATGGTTTGGATATTTTACATTATTTGGGTATAACAAACATCACAGCCAAAGAAGAGGCAGTTTTCAGAGAAAAATGGGATGAATTCTATCGAGGTCATAATAAAGATTTTATAGGGACTATATGGGTTTTATATGCAGAAGCTTTATCCTTTATATGCGGAGATGGCGACCGAGGTTCTTTTATGGTTGCACAATTAAGAGATTCAGATTTTGGACAGCGAATAAAAAAAACAAAATTAGACAAAGAATTAAAAGAAGGGATATCACTTGAAGATATTCTCAAAAAAGGGCCTCATATATTTTATTATACGATTAAACTGGATGAATCCTAACTAGAAAATTTAAAGCTTAAATCTTTAATTGTCCTTTATCGTTATTATGTCTTCAGAATTAGAAAAATCTTTAGAGAGAAAAAAGGGCCTCGCCACACAGTTATCAGGAGAGCAACTTAGACAAACGGACCTGTTCGCTGTTTACCTCATTTTAGCGAGTCATCTAATGGACGAGAAGGATGAATTGGTCTTTCGTAGTCCAGACTATTCCGGAAGATCTCGGTGGGGAATAGAGGACAGACGTATAAAGTTAAAAAAACTTACAGTGGAAAAAGTAAAATCTGATAGTAGTATTAGGACCATACCATTACCCGAGTATTTAAAGGATTTAGGGGCGTTATCTCCTCTTCCAAACAAAGGTTATAAAAGAGCAATAGAAGATATAAAAAAATCCCCTATTAATGAGAGAATCACCCCAAAGATGTTGAACGAGGCGTACGAGAGATATATAACACTAAAAGAAGGGACATTAAGAATTTTTGCTGTCAGAAAATTAATCGAATTCTATAGAACACACCCGTTGATAGGATAAAAAATCAAAACTTAAATCTTTAATCGTATTCTTTATATTATGAATGACACAATTAAGAGGCTTTATCGCTTGGGCCAGTATAATGATGATAATCGAAGAGTTGGACCAGATTATTCAGTTGTTGTTTATATCAACGGGGAGGAATCTCATGGTTATGATCTTTTAACTTTTGAACAACTAAAGGGGTTTCTGATTGGTGTGTCTGACCATTCAGCAGGCATGTCTATGAGATTTGTAAATGGCGGCATTACTCGCAAATCTCCTATGGGTAACACAATCGAACCGATAGTAGAATCCCGTTTAAAGATTTTAAGGACTTTAAAGAGAATTAAAATTGAAACATTTGTACCAGTTGCAGGACCTGCAGCACGTGAACTACACTAATTATATCATTTCTTCTCCTTCCCGCATCTTTCCTTGTATTCGCAATATAATATAAAAATTTAAGAAAATAAATTAACTACTAGTACTGATTTAGATGACGAAGAAAACATTGATAATTTTTGTAGTAATTGGGATAATTCTAACTAGTGGTTGTATACAGCAAGAACAGCCAAAAGAAGAATGGGTTGATTTAAAGAAAGAAATACCTTCAATTGTTTTATTAGCGGATGAGGGCACATACCAGCAACTTGAAATCGAGATTAATCGATTTGCTCAAGATATTACAAATGATGTGGGAACCGAAGTTAGAATCTTTCATCAAAATTATAGAGACGTTAAAGAAATAAAAAATAGCCTTCTTGGTATCAAACAAGAATTAGATTTTGGTGGTATAATCCTGATAGGTGAGATTCCAATATCACTTGTAACAACAGAATCTCTTTTTATTATGGCTAGAGCTCCTTCACCTTCAGATTCTTATTATGCAGACCTGGAAAATACCTATGAATACGAAGAAAAAACAGACTCTGAAGGAAATGTTTATTTTCACATAAAGCAACCCAACGGTTTTAAATCAGGGGACATAAAAAGATGGGTTGGTAGAATTACCGCTCCTATAGAAGCGGATAATAAGATACAATTAATCAAAGATTATCTAAATAGGAATCATGAATATAGAACAGGAAAAATAAACTATAACAACGAGATTCTCGTTTTCTTACCTGATGATTTTGGGTGCAGAACTCTCGGTCTTGATGAATGCATTGGAGGAACAAAGGAAACCATTGCAGAAACATATTTTTTCGATGCCGATTCGGTAAGACCATTAGTTTATGGGCAGGGCGATAACACTTTTCTAAAACAAACATATCTAAATGAAATTAAAAAACCTTATAGTGCTGTTTTAATGAATGCACATGGTCTTTCTGATTGGCATAGTCCAGATGTGTGGTATAGCGATATTAAGACTTCAAGTCATCAATCAATGTTTTTTGAACTTCTTTCTTGCTCTAATGGCGCTTTTAATTCTGAGCATAATATAGCACAATGGTATTTGTTTTCTGGTAAGGGTTTGGTTGTTAAAGCACATTCTGTACCAATTCTGGCTATGAGTGTCGCCAGAGGACGTCTGTTATTACCAAACATGAGAACCTTGGCAGTGGGTGGTAGAATATACGAAGCATACCCGACTAAAAATTACCAAGCCTTATTAGGAGATCCCACTTTAAAAATTAAAAAAATAGATACTGCATGTAATTTGGTCTTTAGTAATGATTCTATCGACTTTGGTACTGAGTCACTATCATATCCCTATGCTCCTAAAGGAATGAGAATACTTCAAATGAAGAACATAGGTAATGAGAAATGCACGATTAGTCTTGTTGAGAGTTATCCAAGTACATATATACAAGGTTTATCTTGGCTTTCAAAAGAAATTTTACCTCAAGAAAGTGTAAATTTAAGTTTGTCTATCAGGGGTCTTAGTAGAAATGAGATAGAAAGCCCAAATAGAATTGCAGATCGTTCAGGTTATTTGAGAATAATTTCTAACGACCCTGAGAACATTGTTAAAATTTCTTTCCAAGGTAAAATAAATAGAATTGATTAAATTATTTCTTATTCTCCTCGCATCTTTCCTTGTATTCGCAGAATTTGCACATCCATTTCATGTCTTCAGTCTTTTTCGCCTCGGCCACAGGCAGCTTCTTCTCGATAAGATGCTTGTGCAGGCTCTCGAACCTCTTTATGATCTGGTTCCCGTTCTTCTCGTCGAACTTTATCTCGAACATCTTGGTCTGCAGGTTAGTCTTGTCAATATATAGAATAACACCGTTGTATATCCCGCTTGCACGCATATAGAACTGCAGTTGCATCACATGCGCACGGTTCGCTTTTTTAACAAAAGATACGTTCTTTGTGGATTTGACCTCCACCAGGACCAGTTTTCCCTCCATTTTCAAAAGAATAACATCGTCTATCCGTCCGGACACCACAAACTTGGCATTTTCGAACCTCAGCGGCATCTCGACCTTCAGCAGCTCGACCTCAGGCGTCTTTTCGCTTTTCAGCACATCAGCGACAAAATCATGCATAAGATTGCCGGCTTCGAATATCTTCAGCAGCTCAGGCTCGACCACATGCGGGTGGTTGTACGAGTACCATGTCTTTCTTATGCATCTTCCTATCTCGGAGGGGTAGTACCTCCCCACCTTCTTCGGCTTGCTCGCGCGTGCTATATGCTGATCTATTAGCTTATTGAAGTCTATCATTGTTAGTTACCAGATCAAAGTCGTTAATTAAATTTAATATCCTTAAATTAAAAAATGCAAGAGAGGATGCTTCCGCTGTGGATTGATGTAAATTCTCATCGGAATTCTGGTCTATAGGAAAACAGTATAATATTAAAATTAATAGATGAATTAAGTATTATTATGACAGCCAAATTATTTGTTTTCACAGCAAGTGGAGCCGAAGCATTCAGGCATTACATTGATACAATAGAAGAAGGATTTACTATAGATAGAATAAAGCGATTTCTGTCCGAAGATGATTTGAAAAATATAGAAGACATTTTTCCCGATAGAAAAATAAGAGCGTGGGGCGCAACACCCGGAAGCGGAAACATAAGAAATTGGAATAATCTAGAAATCGATGATAGAATTCTGATTTATAGAAAAGGAAATTATGAATACATTGCTACAATCGTACATAAGATACATAATCCTGAATTAGCTAAATTTTTATGGGGTACGGACTCATCCGGCCAAACTTGGGAATATATGTATCTTCTTGATAATCTAAGAGAACTACCAGTTCCGGCATCAGATTTCAATAAGGTTGTAGGTTATGCACCAAATTATTTTCCACAAGGCTTTATGCAAATAAGTGGAGATAAACTAAATTCACTGATAGAAAAATTTGGGTCGATAGACGAATTTTTGAATTATCTCGAAGAAGGTAGATGGGTTGAGGTAAAGGAAGATATTGGAGAAAATATTAAAAAGGAAATAATAAAAGAAAAAGTCAGTAGACAGGTAGGCCACACAGAAATTCTTGAAAGAAATTTAGAGGATATTATAGAACAAAATATTCAGAAACTAGACCCACATCTTAAGATAATTGCAAGACAAAAAGTCACTGATGTCGGGAGACTCGATTTATTATGTAGTAATGCGGATTATGTTGTTATTGAATTGAAAAAATCAAAGGCGGGTTCTTCGATAATAGATCAGATATCTAGGTACATGGGATGGGTAAAGAGACATATAGCTGAAAAAGAAGGTAAAGGAGTTAGAGGAATAATTGTTGTCGGTAAAAAAGATACTTATCTTGAATATGCTGCAGCAGCGAATCCGTTAATAGAAGTAAAAGTCTTTAACGTAACATTTTCTAGCTAATTTAAGACACACAAAACGGGCAAGGTAATATTTCGTATTGATCTGGCATATAATCAAACTAATTTAATTATTTTTTTTACAGCAGTATATGAGTCTTTTCTTATTTCATGTTCCCAGATTCTTATTATTTTCCAACCATTTGATTTAAGTTTTCTTGTTGACTCTTTATCTCTTTTTATGGTGTCTTCTATTTTTTTAGACCAGAAATCTACCCTTGTCGAGGGCGCCTTAAAACATTTTGGGCATTTGTGCCAGAAGCAACCATGTATAAAAACCGCTATTTTGTGTTCTGAAATGATTATATCTGGATTACCTTCGATTTTCGGATGCATTTTATGTTTAACTTTTCTTCCCTTCAGAATATTGTGTATTTTCCTTTCTGGCGAAGTCCACTTACTCCTTATTCTGGACATATTATAGCTTCTCTGTTCTTTTGTCATGACATCTGTCATAAAGAAAAGATCACATTCCGTACCTAAGTATTTTTTCTGCAAATGGCTGCACTGCTGGTGGTGGAACAGCGTTTCCTATGGCTTTATAATCGTTTTTGCTCTTCCCAAAAAGTTTCGGGTCAAGCCCTTGTACCTTTGCACATTCACTCTCTGTGAGCATACGTATTTTATTTTCCGAGTATTTGATCAGCGCGTTTGCCCCATCTTTATAATATCTTGCCGGAATTGTATATGACGGCTGGTCCATTTTTAAGAACTGCCATCTGAAACCTAGGCCGCGTTTCTTGTTTCTCTTTTCCCTCCGAACAAAACCTTCTATGCGTTTTTTTGAATAAAAATATTTTTTATCGACTTGATTTTTATTTAATAATATCCTGTTTACTGGTTTCCATTTTCTTTTTGGCATTTTGAAGTCAAAATCAGCGCCTATACTGTTTCCCACAAGAAATATCCTTTTCCGTTTCTGTGGTACACCGAAGTCTGCTGTGTTTATAATATAATGTCTGATTCTGAATTCAGGTGAGAACGCTTCATATAAAGAATCCAGTGCTCCTCTCCCGTCATTCATTTTTGCAGATATAAATCCCCTCACGTTTTCTATAAAAATCCATGAGGGTTTCAGTTCTTTTGCAATCCTTGCAAACTCATAAAATAGGCTGTTTCTTTTGTCGCTCGGTTTTCTTCTGCCGGCTATGCTGAACCCCTGACATGGCGGGCCACCGACAAGAACGTCCACTTTTTTTCTCTTTATTTTTTTCAAAATGGTATCGGCTGTCAGATTTCTTATGTCGTCTACAATAATTTTCGACTCCGGAAAATGCTTTTTGAAAATACTGGCAACGTATTCGTCCGAATCTATACCAAGAATTATTTCAAATCCGGCGTCTCTGAACCCCCTGCTTATGCCTCCGGCACCGCAGAAAAGATCGACAACAGTCGGTTTTTGCATATTTAATAATTAGAAGTGTTTATTAAAAAGTATGGAGCCAAAAGAAAAGCCGACTGGGTATCTATCATTTGATAGTGAAGCAAGATTGTTCGATCTGATTGGTAGACAATCTATTTCAGATCCAATAATAGCGTTATTAGAAGTTATAAAAAATGCTTATGATGCTGACGCGACAAAGATTGTTATTTCATTTAAAAAAATGAAAACGGATGGAAAAATCATTATACATGACAACGGATGTGGAATGTCGCTTGATGATATCAAAAACAAATGGATGAAGATTGGAACAACCGATAAATTGGATAATCCAATTACTAGAAGAGGGCGGCGCAAAATAGGTGAAAAGGGAATAGGGAGATTTGCTCTTCAAAAACTAGCAAAAAGACTTACCTTAACAACAAAAGTTAAAGGAGAAAAATATGGTTTTAATTTGGAGATAAATTGGAATAATTTTAATGAAAGAGTCCCAGCTAGTTCCGTATGGATTCCATTTCAAAGAATTAAATTTCCAGTGAGAAATTATGGAACTCAGATAGTATTAAGCAATCTTAGAGAAAAATGGACAGGAGATATGATAAAAAAAGTTTATGAAGAAATTAGAATTTTGCATTTAAAACTTGGTAAAGATAAATTTGACATCGAAATTCATGCTCCAGAATTTCCTAAATACACGGGAAAACCAAAAATTACTCTTCTCAATTTTGCTGTTTACCGATTTAGTGCTAAGCTCGCAAAAAACGGCAAAATAAAATATGAAATGAAAAGAAAAGCGAAAAAGAGCTTAGTATGGAAAGATAAAAATACTCGATTAACGTGCGGGCCACTAGAATTTGTCTTTTACTTTTTCTATAGAAACCGACGAAGATATGAACTGCACGCAAATCTCGAATTAACAATGAAACAGTTAAAAGAGATTAGAGGATTTCTTGACAAATGGGGAGGCGTTAAACTTTATAGAGATAAATTTAGAGTAAAACCATTCGGAGATATAGGTAACGATTGGATACTTCTTGATAAGAGACGGGTGCAGAAACCAGGTTTCAATCCGGGAAACGACCAGATATGGGGTTACATTAAAATAACAAGGGACGAAAATCCTGGCATAGTAGATATTACAACAAGGGAAGGTATTTTAAAAGAAAAACCATACAGAGATATGTTTGAATTTATTCAACAAGCAATTAGAGTCTTCGTCAACTGGAGAGTATTGAGCGAACCTGAGAAAAAGAAAAGGAGAAAAAAAGCAAAAACCGTGAAGGATGCCGTTTTAGAAGCGAAAAAAAAGAAAATACAAGAAAAACCAGAACTAATTTTTGATTTTGATATTAAAAAAGTGGCAGAGGAATTAAAACCAGAACTACTGAAGGATATTGAGGATCTGGAGAGATGTTTTTCCGCTGAAGTTTATAGAGGTTGTATGATGTTCGCAGCCAGAATTCTAGAATTGTTGCTATCTCGTAAGTATTTTGACAGGACTTCGGTAGATCCTGTAGAAAATAGATGGGGATTAGAAAAAATCATAGGAAAATGCAAGGAAGAAGAAGTTTTCAAAGAACCCGGATTGGCAGAAATGATGCGTCTGATTAACGAAACTAGAGTTCCTTCGGTACATAAGAAAAAACAGTTTTATGTTCCAACTCCAGAAGAAACTGAAGGAATTGTTAAATTACTGAATTCGTCAATTAAGAAGATACTAAGAACGTCCTAACTTTTTATAAAATTCAGATATACCAACGATAGAAATACTGAAATTAAAAGAAGAAATGAAAAGAGAAAGAGACCAAAGTGTTTTAATGAAAGATAACAATTTAGATGACATCAGGATTAAATCAGTAAGAGTTTTTATTAAATATAACTATCTAACGGATTCGGACTTGTGGTGGATTTTTAATGAGTATAAAAAAATTCTCAGAGAGGAATTAAGTAAAAAATTTGATATGAAATATAAAAAGTTACCGCTGAAAATTGTGAAGATAAAATCTGAAAGTCCATTGGATATTGAATTTGCGCTTAAATTAACTTCTTATTTATATCAGATAATTGGGGTAGTGGTAACTCTCTATAAATTCTACGAAATCTTGAACAAAGTAAATAATAAGTTTAGAGAAAAAGAAGAAGCCTTTAGGAAAAAGCCAAATATTATTGAAGCAAAATTTGGATAAGTGATTTAAGAGAAAAGCGGTGTTAATTACAACTTCACTAATATCTATCTTTTCTTCCTCAACTTCTTATAAATCTCACTATTCCACAATTTCTCCGCTGAAATAGGCCAGCATAAAGGTCCATACGTATTAGACGAATGTTATATATATGGTTATCCAGCCGACCGCTCTCACTATGGATTTTTACAGAATTAAAGCGTTTTCTTTTAACTGTATTAACTTCAGCTCATGCGCTTATTTTTTTTATGACTACGAGTCATAGGAGTGTCTGCCCAAATATCGCCTTCTACAAGACATATTGGTGATCTGACATAACCGTTTTCTCTCATTCTTTCGAGGACAGCCTTTACATGAGATTGAATAATATTATGTGCTGGGCGTCCGCCTTTTCCATACGCAATGTATGCCATAGCAGCAGAATGACTATTACCTTCATGCATTACATTCCTATATATATTCTCACCTGGCTTTGGAATGTATACTAATTTCGGTTTCGGTTCTTGAAATGGTATTGATTCAGATAAAAGTCTTTCGCCGTCTGCTCCACCAGGATTATTATCTGCACCCATAAAATCATCTTAGAAAATCTTTAGCAGTTAAATATTTAAGGTTTAATAAAGTTTGGAAACATATTTAAGCTTTATTTTTAATTCGTCGAAAGAAACTAGCCACATTTATTTACATCACAATAACATTTATCATAATCAAGAATATCGCTTTTAACATTTCTTTCTATTTTGAATTTTGTAGTTTCCATCTCAGAATAGCATAAAGACTTGCAGCTGTCGTCTGTCAATTCTGTGTCATATCCATCTGATGGCTGTTCGTGAGCAAGAACCCAATCAGATTCGCAAACTAAATTACCACCAAAAATTCTTCCAGTGATCGTGCCGAGCATCCCGGTGTAGGCAGAAACGAAGAACAGACCGATTATAATTATCCCAATTATCCATTTCTTCATAGTTCAAACCTCTTTAATTAACCTGGACAATATATTGTTCCTGTGTCAGTATTTGACGGACCACTTACTACTATTGTATTAGTACCAGCTGTGCCTATGAGTGTGGACGTGCATTGTGTTGCAACAGCGCCAGGGTGCAATGATGTCGTGCCTAGACCGCATGTTTTGCCTACCATCGGATTATCTTCTACATCCCTACCTGAAAGAATTACCTGAGCTGCATTTGTTGATATATCTCCAGTATTTTTCACATATACATTTATCGTAGTTCCTGAACAACTGGTTGCGGTCTCATCGATTTCAATAACTACTGTTCCTAATATTGTAGTTGTTGGCGTGGGTATCGTTGTTGTTGTGGTTGTAGGCTGAATAGTTGTTGTCGTAGTTGTAAGTTGAATAGTTATTCTATCCGACAAAATAAAAACAGAAATAATAACAGCAATAGCGATAATACCAACACTGATTAAAATTGTTTGGTCTTTTACCATAATTAACACATATTTTTTATAAATTAAAGCGTTTCGTGGAGAAGCGGAGTTTTAAGGCCTTTTACGTATAATAACTTCGTTTTCTTTTTCTATCCCTTAAGGCTGCTTTTTTCTTTCTCAGCATAATCCTTTCTTTAAATTTTATGAGGGTCTTTTTTGGATTCGGCATAATTAAATTCACATTTCATTCAAATTAAAGCGTTTCCTGGAGAAGCTACTTTTACCCAAATAAACAGATACTTATAATTTTATCCCATAAATATACTTATGTTGAAATTGTGGAAAGAAGTCCAAGAGAATGTCGACGCATCTGGAGCTTTACTTCTACTGCACCTACAGATCAAAGGCACAAGTGGATCTAAGGTTATGTGTGATAAGCTATACAGACTAAATCAAATAGAAAAGGATAAAGCGCAGGGGATAATAGATGGACTACATAGAAAGGGTTATATAGCAAGAAGGGGCGATGTGTATTCCCTAACAAATAAGGGAGAAGACGCCCGTTTACTGTATTTCATGTTCCTGCTAGGACAGCTTAAGGGTAAGTAAAAAGTAAATTATAGGAACAAAAATCTTATATGATTCTATTTTAACCTATTCTGTAATGTAAAAATGTAATTTCTCTAAAAGTCTTCTAACTTCCTCTTTTCTTTCGGGTAGGGTTATTACAACATCACGAAAATACTTACCTTTTCCCTGCGTTCCTCTTTCAACGTTGAAGGTTGCAAATCTATCAGAATGATCCAAATACCTATCAATATAATCTTTAATAGACTCGTCTACACCAACATGAGATACTAAATCCTTAATATCACTGCTAATACCATCTTCCAGAAGCGGTTTCAACATCTTTTTCTCATGGGCGCTGAAGAAAAAATATCGTTTATCATTTAAGACCTCGGCAACATATTCTTCGATTCTTTTGTGGATTAAATTAACTACAGCCATGTGACCACGATACTAAAGAAGTGGATAATAAAACTTAAATCCCTATTGCACGAGCCTCGGAATTGCATCTAACTGAGAACAAAAATTTCTCTGATAGTAATTCGCGTCCTTTATGCTAATCACTTTTCTTTATGATTTCAAGGATTTTGTTATGGATTTTACCATTGGAGAAAACAGCATCGCTTCTTACAGGCTTCCAGGCCTTTCCTTTAAAATCTGTGACTTTCCCGCCAGCTTCTGAAACTAGCATGGCCCCGGCAGTAGCATCCCAAGGTTCGACTTGTGTAACAATAAAAGCATCAGCACGGCCGCAGGCGACCCACGCACACTCTAATGACCCAGCACCTAATTTACGCAAGTCCTTTATTTTCGGTTGTATGTTTGCATTGATCCTGCTCATCCGCAGGTTGCCGCCAGTAGCCTCGCACCACACAACATAACTTTTCTCTAAGCTCGCAACATCGGACACATGTACGGCTTTTCCATTCAACAGCGCGCCGCTCCCTTCTTCAGCTACGAAAAGTTCTTTGAGAAACGGCGCATAAGCAACACCAAGTATCGGTTTGTTATGATGCACCAGAGCAATAGATACAGCAAAGAACGGGTTGCCAACAGCGAAATTGCTGCTGCCGTCCAATGAATCAACTATCCAAGTAAAATCTGACTTTTTATCCTTGAGACCGCTTTCCTCAGCCAGTATGTTGTAATCAGGGAACTTTTTGCTCAGGCTGTCAACAAGCATCTTGTCTGACATCTTGTCGTATTTTGTGACAATCTCTTTTGTCGTGCCTCTTAATCTAAAAAGATCAGAATCCTTGCGGAAATTTTCAAGCAGGAACTTTCCGGCTTTTTCGGAAAGTTCAATTATGAATTTTTTCATATTATAATCTTGCTGTAATGCAGATATAAAAAGATTAATAACCACTTTCTGTCATGTTGACTAATTCGGCAACAGCTGCAGCATGGCCTTCTTCTGAAATATTCAAAGCTGGCTGAATGTCCTGTTCAACCTCAGGTGTTTTAGTGACCATATTCTCTAAGATCGCTGTATGTTTTGCTGTGGACTCACTGAGGATTTCCAATGTCGGGATTATGTATTCTTTATTTTGCTTTGCTATCTCAATTTCTTTTTTCGCTTGAGTTATCTCAGCTTCATAATCATCCATTATATCTTTTACACGACCAATTTCTTCCCTCTCGACAATAGTTTTCGCCTCTTCTAATCTCTCTTCTGCATATTGGATGTGTAATTTCGCCTTTTCCAGATTGTTTGTGGTTACGTGCAATTGGAATGCTTCTAGACTTCGATCCAATCCGTACAACCAATGGCCAGGATAAGCATCAACAGAAAACAGATACCAACTGCTTACAAAAGCGAAGAAGGCAACTGCAAACACAAAAACAAATCTGTAAGATGTCGGATGAACTATCCTTTTTCCAGGTTTTGTTAACCTGTAATATATCCATTTTTTCCCAGGTCTTTCAACCCTTTCAACCAGTTCTGATTTCTTTAGAACGTTTAGATGTTCGGAGACTGTTGTCACGTGTTTACCTAATTTACGTGATAGTTCAGAAGCGGTCATAGGCCTGTTTCCAAGATTTTTAAGGATATCAGTTCTCGTGTCTACTGTGAGAGTCTTCAATAATTTCTTGGATATCTTTAAATTCTCCTCGTCTTCCATGATTATCAGTTATTTAGCATAAATTTATAAGCTTTCAAAGATTTAGGGCGGCGACCATAAATTTTCCTACCAATTAAAAACTGTTGACTCCTCAGTTTTTTTCAGGTGATGAAATGAATAAGAAAATAATAGCAATAGCAATGGCTATTCTGCTTAGTGGTACAGGACTAGCAACAATAGCATTGGCACAGCAACAAGAAGGATATACAGGAAGTGGATGGTTTATACCTGACATTTGGCCTGAGCCTCCTGTAAGACCAATATACCCAGAAATTACACTCGCTTACGGAGTCGGTCTAAATAAACTTAGCATGGAAACAGAACCAATTGGTTTTATCGAACTAAGATATGGTGACGTAACAACCATTGAGATTCTGCCTGGGGATGTAGACAGGGATTGTGATGTGGACAATGACGATCTTAGACTATTCCAAGCATCCTATGGAAAATCTAGAGGACAATCAGGTTACAACACAAATGCTGATTTCAACGGAGATGGTAAGGTAAACTATGAAGACCTCTTAATCTTGGCGAAAAACTACGGAAAAACTTGCCCTACTCCCGTCCCACCTATGCCGGCAACAATAAGCTACTTGATTGTGGGTAACGACGTTTACAAGATGACAAAGATATACGAGAGATATGATTGGGATACTAGAACGAAAATATATCAGTACAAGGCTGAGAACGGAATTGTAATGACAGCTATAGTACAACATAATCTAGAAGGGACTGTGAGTATTTCCGCTGAGTTTGGGGAGTATTTAATAACATTCCAACCTATGTACAAGCACGGCCCTAGGATTGCGGCAGAAGAAGAACCCGTAATAGCATCAGGACTAATGAAAACACTAGGTGAAGAAATAGACATAGACATACAGGGTATACCGTCAGGACAAATAACAGAATGGCTTGAATAAAGCCATTTCCTTTTTTCTTTCTTTTTTTTGCTTACGCGATCTTCATTGTGGCAGAGATATAAAAATAAAAATAATAAAAGCTTCTAAAAAAGTAAAAAGAATATGGCAATCAAATTCATAACTGATTATCCGGCTCTGCTTATCTCAGATAGAAAACATGGAAAGATTTTGGTAATTGCAGATTTACATCTAGGCATAGAGCACCAGTTGTATCAAGAAGGTATAACAATCGCACCGCAAGCCGAGCGGTTCAAAAAAACAATTGGCGAACTGCTAAAGATGACAAAAGCGAAGAAGCTCGTGATACTCGGGGATTTGAAGCACAAGGTGCCTGGAATAAGCTTTCGTGAATTGAAAGAACTTCCTAAGTTGGTTGACTACTTGACAAAAAAAGTGCATGTTGTGCTAACAAAAGGAAACCATGATGTAGAATTAAAGGAAATCTCTGAAAGCATAGAAGTTCATGGAAGCCACGGCTTTTCAATCGGCTCGTATGGATTTTTCCACGGGCACGCATGGCCGAGCGAAGAATTGCTGGGCTGCGATCATCTATTTACAGCACACATACATCCGACTGTTGAGTTTGTGGACGATTTTGGCTTTCGCATTGTTGAAAAAGTTTGGGTGAAAGGACAGCTTGACGAAAAAGTCGTAAGGAAAAAATATAAAATTAAAAATAAAAAAGAAAAAATTGGAAAAATGGAAACGATAATATTCCCTTCTTTTAATCCGATAATCAGCGGTGTGCCGTTGAATTCCAAGAGGAAAAAATACATCGGACCTATTCTTACTTCTGGTGCATTGAATTTGAACAAATCAGAAGCGTATATGCTCGATGGGACGAGATTGGGAAAAATAAAAAAGATTAAATAAAAACTTCTAAATTTCTTCCAATAATTCTTTTTCATCAGCGTTTAACTTTTCCTGGATTTCCTTCAGCAGAGCTTTATCGTTTGCTGTTAGATGCGAGATGAGTATGTCATTTTCGAATATATGTCTGCCTGCTATCGGTTCGTTCATGCTTATTGCGATTTTGTCTTTTGTTGTTGCGCTGTCGATGCCTTTTCCTTCGCGCTGTATTTCTTTTACTTCTCCGATGATTTTGTTGTCTTTTTTCAGTCGCACGCCTTTTTTCAAATAGCCGGCCATCACTTCTACACCTACTATACAGGGTTTGCTCGCGCGGAATATGCAACCTTTCAATAACTTCAGTTTAACCGGCCGCACAGCACGATCGAGCTTTTCTTGCAGCTCGCGTTCTTTGCGTTCGTATCTCCATTCCTTGTAGCCTTCAATTATTTTATAAATTATTTTGCTGTGGAAGATTGTGATTTTCAGGTCTTTTGCAAGCTCTTCCGCATCTGAAAGTGTGCGTACGTTGAACGCAAGAATTATTTTTTTCAGGTCGTCTTTGACGTTCTGCGCTTCGATGACATCTTGCTTGTTCACGTGACCGACTTCTGCTTTTCTTATCGGTATTGCCTCTTCTGTAAGCATCTTTATCATTGCCTCAAGCCCGCCGAGCGTATCTGCTTTGACAATAATGCCATCTATACCCTTGACGAATTCCACTTGCTCAACGTCTTTTTGCACTTCTGCTTTTGCTGCGTCGATTGCGGCTTCGTCGCACACAGCTATTATCGGCGATCCTGCGATTACTTGCTCTAAGTCAGGCGCAGCGATTTTTATTCCGGCAGCTGCACGCACCTCGCGCACAGAATCGAACTGTTTTTCCACTCGCAATTCTTTTAACGGTTTTGGTCTGAGCAATGCCTTAACTTTTCTGATGATGGGCTCTTTGCCGCCAATAACTATGTAATCCCCTTTCCTAACAGTTCCGTCATATACAATTACATCAATAGTTGTCCCAAATCCGCGTGCATCTTTTACTTCAAGAACAGTGCCTTTGCACATATCTGAGAGCTGTAATTTATCTTTCAAGAATTGTTGAGCCAATCCTGCCAAAACCATAAGTAAGTCAGCTAGTCCTTCACCACTTATGCCCGATGTCGGTACTATAGCCACTCGCTTTGTAAAATCCTCAGCTTTTTCAAAACGGTCGTAACGGTCAGCATCAAATCCTCGTTCAGCCAATTGTCCAGCGATGTTGTAAATTTTAGTTTCCACATCTTTTTTTACATCATCTCGTTGTTCAGCAAAGCTCTCCAGAAAACTTTTGTTTTCATTCGGTCTCCACCCAGGAACTCTGTCGATCTTAGTAGCTGCAACTACAAACGGTGTTTTAAACTGTTTTAAGATTGTCAAAGACTCATCAGTCTGGACTTGGAACCCTTCATTAATATCAATAACAAGAATAACGATATCTGCTACTGCACCGCCTCTTTTTCTTAATGTTATGAACGCAGCATGACCAGGCGAATCGATTATCAAAAATCCAGGGATTGTAAGTTTAATTTTCATTTTATCCAAAAGGCTACCGCATATTTTTTTGACAGTTCCGATTGGTATATTGGTGGCTCCAATCGACTGGGTAATCCCTCCAGCTTCGGCTAACTGAACAGCACTACCTCTAATTTTATCCAACAGCGTGGTCTTGCCCGAGTCTATATGCCCTAGCACAGCTATTATTGGGGAGCGGATTTTTTCTTTCATATTAAACACCAAGCGACCTTGATCACTATACGATAAAGTAATCAATTTTAAGTATTATAAATCATTACTGATAATTATGATAACGATGCAAGAAATAGAACCTATTGCGGTTTGTTTGGCGACTCAGCAGCTTTTTGACAAGCGTTTCAGGTCCAATTTCGGCGATAACCTACTTTTGCGCGACAGGGATGTAAAACTCGAGCCGGCTTTGGTAAAAATAAAGCGTGAGCTTAATTCAAGCATGACCGAGCAAAGATACCTGCAGGGCCATAAAATGAACATAATCAACAACATAGACAGGATATTGGCGCTTGCAACAAGATACGCTTCTATGGATCTGCGAGTGGTAGAGTCGATAGTGACAAGCGGGAAAGAAATTATAAAAAAAGTGATTGCAGCTGGGAGCTTTGATGAAATTGGAAATATGGAAGGGATGTTCAAAAGCCAGATAACACTTCCGGTTTATGAGCTTTTTACAGAAAAATCAAAACGAAAGTAATAGGAAAATAATAGTATAGTAGTATAGTTGTTGGAAAAAAGGGTTGTTGAAAATGAGGGCTGAAGATATAGAAGAAGAAGTGGAAAAATTAAAGTCGAGAAAGGTAGAGCTTACCAATAGAATGAATATGACCACAAGTTTTGATGATAAAGAAGAGTTAAAGCAGGATATAGGCAGGATAACAGCGCAGATAGATTTGCTTGAGAAACTAAAGGCGAAGTGACGAATTATTGCTGATAACAAGATAAACCAATAAGAATTTAAGTTTTAATTCTGATTTCATTTGATAAAGTGAATCAAATGACAGTCATACAACAGCAAGAATTAACAGAAGAATTACTCGAAAAAGTGAGAATTTTTGTTGATAGTGACGCACTTGCTTTTTTTGATGTGCCAAGAAAACCTTTTTTCAGAAGAGCAACAGATGTTGCGAAATTAGAAAACAACTACTTTCATACAGTTCTTGATAGGTGGTCTTATGCTCAAAAAGTCAATTTTTCGGTTGAGAAGTATAAAGTTCATTATTTTACAATTGGTGATTACGCAAGTCCTTTTTGTACCGTGTCTGTTACTGGTCCATGTATTGTATATTGTGCATATACGACTGGAGAAGATGGAGGAATTAAGTCTTCTGGAGTTTATCACGCTTTTGTAACGCCTTCAGAAGAAGCTTTCCAGAAAAACTATTTCAAACTAATTGATACTGTTAGATCAAGACCTGGTGAAATAATTACAGTCAAAGTAGCTGGGCGTGAGTATAGTAGAGAATATTGCGAAGAAACCAAAAATAAGTTAATAAAACTTTTAGCTGTAAAAGATGTAAAAATAAAACTTGAAAACATTTCACTTGGTGGACCAATCAGAATAATCGAATTTTATCCACAAACCGGTCAATTAGCCACCCGCTATTACAATGAGAAACAAAAAACTATAATTTAATTTTTTTACTGGATATTGCCGATACCAAAATCTTTTTATTCTTCAATTTTGTATTAATTTGAAGTGAGTAAGATGGGTGAACGAGAAAAGCTTGCAATTGCAAAGAGCACAAGCTTCACAGCGGATATTAGAAGCTCTTTCTAGTCCTAGGTCTATACAACAGCTGCTGGAGCAAACGCAACTTCCACAAAGAACTTTGCGATATCATTTGGCTATTCTAAGAAAACAGAACGTGATTAGCGAGAGATATACATTTTCTGACAGAAGAAGAAAAATAATTTTCATTAATAATGGTTCTAAGAAACGTCTTCTTGATAAGCTCGGTGTTGCTTCATCAGCTTTATCTGATTCTGGGTCCGTAAGGAGTGCATTGTTGTTCCCGGAATGCTCAGCATGGTAGAGCAGGTGGCTTTTACAAATTGCCTGAAGCTCTTAACCGTGGAGAACAGAGGCGTGGAAATAACCTGGAGAAACCACTTGGTCACGGGTTCGAATCCCGTCGGACCCATCAAAAAACAAAAGGAGATGAGAAAAATGAGAAGAGGTGAATTAGAAAAGATTTGATGGCGATAACATTGAAAGGTTTTTGTTAGAGCATAGAATATGTAGATTTGCCACTGCAAATGCTAGAGGTCAACCACACATTGTCCCAGTGTGGTATGTGTATGATGGTGAAAGTTTTTATATCATTACAAACTATGGTACAAAAAAATATAGAAATCTGTTAGAAAATAATAGAGTAGCTCTTGCAATCGATGATTATCCGAGAAATGGTGATATTGAAGGGGTGTGTATTGTAGGAAGTTCTGAAATACTAGAAAGAGGTGATATATACAGATATGCACAAGGGCTTATACAAGAAAAATACTCAAACTGGAACAAATATCAGCCATGGGGTGAAGGAAAAGTACCAATAATAAGAATAAAACCGAATGGATACTCAAGTTGGTAATTGAATGAAAAGTAAAAAATATCTTCATTAAAGTTAATTAATAAAGTGAGTGCATGAAAGACAAAAAAAGGAAAACCGAATGGACATATTGGACTGACAAAGTAGCGAAAGAAGTAAAAGAAAGAGTTAGCAAGAATCCTATTTTGAAGAAGATAGTAAAAGAACGCGGTTACATAGTATACGACGAAAAAACGCCTTCTGGTAAAATCCACGTCGGCTCAGCGAGAGGTTGGATAATACATGACTGCATTGCAAAAGCTATGCGCCAGCAAGGTATGAACGCTAAATTTATCTTAAGCAGTGATGATATTGACCCGTTCGACGGTTTACCAAAGGATATGGATGCAAAAAAGTTTAAACCATTTTTAGGTGTGCCGCTCAGGAATGTGCCATCACCTGTTACAGGCTACAGCAGCTTTGCAGATTATTTTTTCAGGCAGTGCGTGGAAAAATTTGATGAGTTTGGAATTGAGGCAGAGATAGAAAGCACAGGCAGCAGATATGATAATGGTGATTTTAATAAATGGACAAAAATTGCTTTGGACAATGCTGATAAAATTCAAAAAATATATCAAAGAATTTACGGTGACACAGCAGCGTCTGAGAAACTTCCATTTCAGCCAATATGCGAAAAATGCGGCAAAATAGGGACAACATTCGCTTATGAATGGGACCCGAAAAGAGAGGTTGTGAAATACACTTGTAAACCAGACATGGTTGAATGGGCGCAAGGATGCGGTCACAAAGGAGAAGTATCGCCTTATGATGGAAACGGCAAACTTCCTTGGAAAGTAGAATGGGCAGCAAAATGGCCGGTTGTTGGAGTGACATATGAATCAGCTGGCAAAGACCATTTCACAAAAGGCGGTTCAAGAACTGTATCCGTGGCCATATCATGTGAAGTGTTCAAATTCCCACCACCGTACCCGTCCACATGCGAAAACATAGGAAAAGGATACGAGTTTTTCTTGGTCAGCGGAAAGAAAATGAGCACTTCTAAAGGTATAGGAGTGAGCTTTGTAGAAATGTCAGAAATGATGCCGCCACAACTGCTTAGATTTTTAATGGTAAAGTCCAGGCCAGAGACAACTATAGACTTTAGCCCAGAAGGAGATACTATACCCTTTTTGTTCAATGAGTTTGATAGAATTGAGAGAATCTACTTTGGGCTGAAGAAAGTCGATGAAAGAGGGAAGACTAATGCAAAAAGAATTTACGAATTGTCTGCGATAGCCGAACTACCAAAACAAAAACCATTCAGAATATCTTTTGATTTTGCATCCATGCTAGCGCAGGCTTTGCCGAAAGATCGTCGGCTAGAAAGATCTATACAAATACTGAAAAGGACCGGACACTTGGACCGGGAATTAACAGATTTTGAAAGAGACGAATTGAAGAAAAGACTGGATTATGCAGAACTATGGGCAAAAGAGTTTGCGCCTGAGAACATGCGAGTCACGCTGTTAAAAGAAATACCAGATGCTGTAATGGGAAAATTATCTGACAAACAAAAGTCAGCGCTCAAAAATTTGGGCGAATTCTTGAAAGCAAGCAGAACAGACTCAGACATCTGGTCGATGGTAAGAGTGGTTGCTAAAAAAGAAGGGATAGATACAAAGGAAGTATTCCAAGCAGCTTATATTATGTTGCTCGGCAGACCTTACGGTCCGAGGTTAATTCCGTTTATCCAAAGTTTAGATGAGGATTTTGTGGCTAAAAGATTTTTATTAAAGAAGTAAATTGTGGATTGTGGAAAAATGGTAGATGCTATAATAGATGAAGAACTTAAAGAGGCATTTCCAGGTTTGAAAATAGCACATTTAGAGATTGATGGGATTGAAGTAAAAAGAAGTATGAAGAGCCTGAAGAAAGTTGTGAGGGCATCGAGAGAAGAAATAAAAAATAAATATTCTGGCGTAGAACTGGCCGAAGACCCTAAGATAAAGGCATATCGTGATTTTATCAAGAAGTTCGATGTTTCTCCATCAAAACAAAAAGCAGCAAGTGAGGCACTGATTAGAATTGTGCTGACTAAGGGAAAATTATCTGATATTAACAATGTTGTTGATTGCATGAATATGGTATCAATGAGAACAGGTCTTACATTCAGTTCGTGGGACAAAGATAAAATCAAAGGAGATGTTGTTGTGCGGTATTCGAAAGAAGGCGAACGCTATACAGCAATCGGCGACGAGGAGATGATCCTTAAAGCCGGAGAGGTGATAGAGGCTGATGATGAAAGAGTCTTATGTCTAATAAGATACAGGGATTGCCAATTTGCTATGGTGGACAACAACACTAAGAATATACTTATTCATATCCAAGGTGTGGAAGGGATAACAGAGGAAGAGACCAAAGCTGCAAAAGAAGAATTAAAAAAATTAGTCTTAGAATTTGCTGGCGGAAGCGTAATCAAAGAAGATTTTTTAAAGTAAAAAGAGATTGATATGCCAACTAAAAAACTTTACTGGGAAGATCCGTACCAAAGGGAATTCGATGCAGTTGTTGGAAGCATAGATGGCAACAGAGTTATTCTTAATCAAACTTGTTTTTATGCTAAGTCGGGCGGACAGGTTGGAGACACTGGCGAACTGAACGGCGCACGCGTTGCAGATACAATAAAGGATGATGCTGGCAATGCTGTACATATTTTGGAAGAGCCAAACTTCAAGCTGGGCGATGTTATTCACGGAAAAATTGATTGGGAACGAAGATATAAAATCATGAAACTCCATTCAGCCGCGCACATTGTATATAATTTTATGTCGAAGGTGTACCCAGGCGCGAAGATAGCATCCTCAGGCATAGTCGACGAACGCAAGGATAAGCAAGATTATATTCTGCCGGACGGTTGGGACAAAGAAAAGCTTGTGATTGTTGAAAAATATGCGAATGATTTTATCGCTGCAGACAAAGAGATAAAATGCTGGACTGATGCAGACGGCATAAGGCATTGGCTTGTTGCAGGCGTGCCTGATATGCACTGTGGCGGCATTCATGTCAAGCGCACTTCAGAGATAGGTCGCGTCTCTGTCAAGCGAGGCAAAAAGCCTGGCGCCGGCAAAGAAAGGATTGAAATATCTCTGATAGAATAAAATAAGTATGGGAATATTTTCTAGCTCAGCTGGATTGGGCGAATCATCTGTTTTCAAGCGCGAAGAAGTTTTGTTGACTGAATATGTGCCGACGATGCTTCCGCACAGAGAAAACCAAATAAAACAAATTGCAAGAAATCTTCTACCAGCTGCTAAAGGACGAAAGCCACAGAATACATTTCTTTATGGACCGCCGGGGATTGGCAAAACTGCTGTTGTGAAGCATATCTTCCGCGAGTTCGAGGAATATAGTGAGCATGTGCGGTGCGTCTATATAAACTGCTGGGATTTTAGAACAACTACAGCTTTGCTGACAGAGCTTGTGCTTGACCTCGGGCTTTTTGTTCAACGCCGAGGGTGGAGCAAAGATGAAATAATTGGAAAATTAACAGAAGCGATAAATAAGCGTGCGAAAGGGCTAATCGTATGCTTGGACGAAGTTGATCAGTTGGATTTGTCAGCTTTGTACGATTTGCTTAGAATAAATCAATATGTGATGTCACCTGTGGGTATAGTTTTTATTTCTAATAATCCGTATGTTTTTGCAAAAGCTGAGCCGCGGATAAGAAGCAGTCTGGGCTTGGATGAGATAGGGTTTAAGCCATACAACCTGAACGAGATGAAGGATATTTTGAAAGAACGGGCAAAAGATGCTTTTCGTGCATTCGATGCAGCAGTGATAATGCTTTGTGCAAACCATGCTGTGAACAAAGGAGGTGATGTCCGCGTAGGTCTGCAGTGCTTGCTAAAAGCAGGCCGTTTAGCCGAGCGAGAGCACGATCAAAAAGTTCGTGTGGAACATGCAAAAGCCGTGCTTAAGAGTATAAAGGAAGCCAAGCCGCAGATATTGAAAGAGCGGATAAACGAGCATGAGAAAATAGTTCTGCGAGTTTTAAGAAGCAGCAAAAAATGGAGCGCTGGTAAATTGTATAAGAAATATTGCGACACAGCAAAAAAAGACGGCATCAAACCAGTGAGCGATCGCGCGCTTCGGGAATTCGTAAACCATCTTCAGGCAATCGAACTTGTGAAAATAAGCGAAAAGAAAGTTGGGAAAAGCAGATTGATTTGGAGAGCTTAAGGCTTTCAGAACTAACGTTTCCTTTTAATTTTCTTTCTGCAGTGTTTGCAGAGCATCATAAACTTTACTTTGAAAAGCTTGCCAACAACCTTCACGGACTTTTTACAACCATCGCAAATTTTCTGCATTAGTTAAGAATTGGTTTTTCAATTATTAGTCTTTTCCTATTTTTTCTTTCGTAGCATCGGCAGACCTGTGCGCTCATTCTCGAATACTTCGTATTTTTCTTCAGGTAAGTCTATTGACCCTTCCGAGCTTTTGCTAAAGAAAAACAGCTTTGAGCCGCCTTTTCTCTCCATACAATGCAACCAATATGTTTTTCCCTTGCTGTTCGTGTGTGAATAAGCCATATATATCCCTCCTTTTTTTTTGGTTTTCACTTCTATATCTATATAATTACTTTATTTTAAAAACCAAATAATTAAATGGATTGGATATGTCTAAAAAATCACGTAAATCCAAAAATTTAAAATTGCTTCTGCTGCTTGCGTTTGCTCTTATTGTAGTTTTTGTAATTTTGTATAATTTTCCTTCTGAAACAGGGATTTTACTAACAACACCAACAACAACTACTACGCAGCCAACTACTACAACAACAGGGCCTGAAACAAATTGTACAGATACTGATGGTGGGATAAATTATTATGAAAGAGGGATGCTAGAGAATATCTGTGCTCCAGGCGCTGCGTGTGGAGTATGGGTAGACACTTGTTTAGATTCGGAAATACTTCTTGAATATTATTGCGATGATTTAAATGGCATACGATATGAATGCCCTTACGGGTGCGAAGCAGGCGCTTGTAAAAAAGCGAAAGGAACAGTAATAATTGCGTTTAAAGATGAGGACCAGAAAATACCAGGAGGTGCTGTTTTAAAAAGCATGAATTTTACAGTAACAGGAATAGGAGTTTATGACGAATTTGGCGAATGGGTGAGCGTACTCGACGGAGAGAAAACGGTGGATTTGCTGAAATATACGACAACTCTTGCAAAAATTAGCGAAAAGGGAATTGACGCAAGGAGCTATGGCAAAATAAAGCTGGGATTCTCTGAAGGCAGCATATCATTGACCAACACGCTTCTTTATATATACAGACCGAGGGTATACGACTTAATAGTCCCGAACGAAACGATTGTCGAGTATGAATTCAACATAACTGATGGCGAAACATTGACATTGACTTTAGATTTTGACATATGGAACTCTGTCTCGCATATAGCTGAAGGTTACATAATGGATCCGGTGATAATTGTTTCTGAGCAATCTGGCAGTGCAACAAACATGAAAGAAATCTGAAGTTAAATTAATTATTGCAGTATTATAGTTTCTTCTGCTTGTGCGACCAAGCCATCGGATTCTTCTCTTAAGATTGGATATTCGCGTATTGCTTCCACGTCTAGCAGTTGCTTCAAGGCCATGTCGATTTTCAACGCTGATATTGTTGGCTTTAGCTCTGTGAGCCAGCGCTTTGCGAACGGCAGGCTGTGGAAGTTCCTTTTAGCTGCTTCAAGTATTTGGCGGGCTTCTCGCAACCGGACAGGTTTGTCTTGCGCATAACCAAAAATCAAAACAGGCCTGGATTCTTTCACCCATCCTGCGCCATCAGTTGCAAAGACTTCCATCGCTAGTGCTTGATCCGGCTTTATTTCGTCTTTTATCTTGTTCCTTCCATTCGGAATTGAGAATCTCGCATGCTGGTTGTATCGATCCAATCCGTGTCCGCACAGGTTCCTCACAGGATTAAAGCCTGCGCTCTCTAACACGCTTTCAACGATTTCAGAAATTTCAAAAATTTTCGCGCCCGGTTTGATTGCTTTCATGGATTCTTCCAAAGCCTGCTCAGCAGCTTCTATGAGTGGATGCATCTTCTTGCCAATACATACGCTAAAAGCACGATCCCATATATAGCCGTCGATGTGCACACCTATGTCTATCTTTACTATATCGCCGGCTTTGAGCTTCAGAGCATCGTTTATATCCGGGGTGTAATGCGCAGCGTTTTCATTGATTGAGATGTTTATAGGAAAAGCCAGCTCGCCTCCAAGTTTTTTAATCCTGTTTTCTACTTTATTTGCAATATCAAGGGCAATAGCATTTTCTTTTAGTAACGGCTTTGTGAAAAGTACAATACTGTCCGATATAGACTTTGCTTTTTCATATTTTTCAAAAATTTCTTTCTCCATATGTATAGAATAGTAGATAATAGTATTTAATAAAAATTAGAGGAATTCATCGAAAAGTTATCAAAAAAGCCATGCGCATCACACGCTTATCGCTTCTTCTTTTTTTTCTTCTTTTTCTTTTTCTTCCTTCTTGCCATTTTTATCTAAAATAGTTTTATTTTCCTCCGATATAAATGTTTCTTATATTTTTTCTTAAATTTTTTTTATTGAAAATTAAACTAAAACAAACTAAACAAATTAAAACAAACAAAATAATCAAAATGTTTTAATAAATCAAAAATGTTTTAGTAATTCCTCTGAACTATCTGGATGAGGTGAATATTTTCTAAATTTTTCTAAGAGCTTTGATGCAGATAATTTGATTTCATCTTTACTCTTTGCATTTTGCAGTTCTCTAACAAGGCCGCCTATCCCAGTAAATCCTGGCGAGGTAGTAAAGAGCTTACTGGTTAATGATGTGTAATCGTTAAAAACAGCCAGCGCCTTATCTCTTAATCTTCTAGGATTTTTATCTGTGCTTTCTATCAGTTCGCAAGTTTTTCTGAGTTTGAATGCGGATTTCAAGATTTTTTTCTGTATATTTTTTGGATAACCGAGAGCAAAGCATAATCCCATCTCAGCTTTTCTGATTACTGGTGGTATGAGCATCATGTTTTTGCTGGCTTCTGGTAGTGCTATAGAAACATCTGTTGGTAATTCAGCTGTAGCCACATTCCCTGTTAATATAAACGGATTTATGAAAGATTGGACCATGTGCACATCACCAGGTTCGTCGGATAAAACAACGTTTATGCCTTTTGTTGTACCAACAGTTTCTTTTAAACGATTTTCTACAGCCTCTTTCTTGTACTCGTAGAGCATTGGTCTTATTTCTACGATAAAACCATCTTCATCAAACAAGTATTTAGTCCCAGTCACGCATTCCTCTGCAGTTTTCATATCAAACCCGGCCAACCCCATATTTTTTCCTACAAAATGTTTAACAGCCAACTCGGGCGATCCGCTAAAGAATTCAATATCATAATACATTCTTTTCATTTCCAGCAGACATTGAATCGAATTAGGTTGAAGTCCGATATGACGAGGGACCGCAGCGCATACCTGATGATGCTGTTTGCATGTAACATTAGATTCTATGAAATATTCTTCTATTTCTTCAACAGGCCCATCAACATTTCCTGGACGCAGCTCTTTTGCACGTTCGAATATTTTACCTTGTCGCGCTTTGATGCCATCATTTAGTTCTGACAGCAGCTTGATGTAGACAGCGAATATTTGTTGCGTATTCCAGACTCCGTCTACGTCTGAGAGTATCTTTTTAGCTTTGTGTTCGATTTCTGGCGGCAACGGGTATCCGAGGGCTGGGAATCCATAAAGAGTCAGGGCATATTCAGAAACAGGATAAAAATCATAAGCAACAGTACTTTTCATCAGCTCTGCAAAATATTCCATATTGATTTCTAAAGGTTCTATATTGCTGTCTAAAGTCATACGTCTTATTTTATTATAAAAATATTTGAGTTAGGTTTAGATCGGTTAGCGCTTATTAAAACATAAGAAAATAATCTATCTTTTATCACCTAGGAAGACCTTGTAGTAAATCATTATAATAGTTATTATTACAAGTATAACGGCTGCTGCTAACCATATGCCAGGGTCTGCCCAGACTCCCGGAGAAGGTATACCTGCTTCTACCATTAATAAGAGATTGAGCTTCAGTTGAAATAAACTTTATTTTTTATTTTTTATTTTGCGAGTGAGATGTTGGCATTCGGCAGTTATTTTTGGCAGGCTATTCTATAACAATGTTATATTTTTAAGTGTTGATGGCAATAGTTTAATCTATGAAACCATTTTGTGAAATAATAGTGTCTGATGTGCTCCCGGCTATGCGGGCTGTATTGGCAAATGAGTTGTCGAAAACTTACGGGCTCAGCCAGGTGCAGATTTCTAAAAAACTGGGAATCACACAACCAGCAATATCACAATACAGACGCGAGCTTAGGGGCCAACGGGCAAAGGTTATACTTTCGAATGAAAAAATAATGGATTTTATCAAGAAGATGGCGCATGATGTAGCGCTCACTGAGATGGATTCCAAAGAGCTTCACATGCAGTTCTGTTTAATATGCAAAAAAATCCGCGAAGAAGGCCTTATATGCAAGTTGCACGGAGACGCGTGGCCTTTGATGGGACCTTGTAAAATATGTTTCAGTTAGGAGTACACGCCTTTACTTCAACTCAATTTCTTTATTTTCGCCTTTACGTTTTCTTTTGAAAAGATCTTTTATTTTCGAGAATTTTTTAGAAATAGCTTTTTGCGCTGTTTTGACTTTGACCTTGTCTATAGTGTATCTGCCTATTTTTGTTATAGGCTGTTTCACTTCGATGCCGGCCACTTTAACTGAAGGTTTCTTGAATGATGATTTGTATGCAGGCTTGGGCTTAGCTTTGGATATTTTATTAACTATTTTTTCCTTTGCTTCGGATATGACTCGTGCACCACGTTCTTTTGGTGTTTTGTAAGTATATCTACCAGTTTTTGGATTGTAACCTGGTTGCGGCCAAAGCAAGTATAGAAGGAGCCCACCAACGCCTATGCCAGTCCCGATGACCGCCCATATAGCCCAATCTGGCAAATGGACAATTCTATAAATTCCTCCTGTGGCTTCTAATGCTGCATTTAACTCGGTCTCTGCAGTGCTTATAAGAGATTTTATACTGCCGAACAGCTGATATGCGCTGAAATAATCATTGTTGCTTATATAATTCTCAGCAAGTTCTATTTTTTCCTTGGCTTCTAGGATTTTCTGCTCAGCAACTGTCACATTTGCACTGGGTCTTTCAGCTTTAGTTCTGTTTATTGTAGCCCAGATTGTTGTCATATTCGCACGGTGAAGAGCCAGTTCATTGCTTATATTGGGGTAGAAATCTTCGCTTGGCAACACCCGTAAAATAAAATCAGATGATATGCTCCTGTTTACAGTAGCTGATTCGTACACTCCAGCATAGTCTTTTATTTCTGCAGACGCAGGTACGCTGAAATTTACAAGGAATGCAGCTTTTTCGCCAAGATTTATAGTAACGTCTGTTGCATTTAAACTGTACCAGCTTGATGTTATGTTTTCTATAGTAAAATTTACGGGCTGAGACGCATTGCCCACGTTCTCCACTATTACTGTTGTAGAATTGCTTGAGTTCTGTGTAACAAATATCAGGCTCTCGGCCTGTACAAAAGAAATATCAGCTGCATAGCGCAGCACATTCAATATTTTTGCAGCTCTTGCAGAAGAATAGTTTGTCGAAGCTGTGTTGTTGCATACGTAAACATAAGCTCCTGTTCCAAGTGTCTGTATGTCCGGGTTTGAGACAAGAACATCATCTCTATATATATCTACTGAAACCTGGTTAGAAGTACAGTGGACAGAAGTTCGACTTCCTCTAAGTACGTTCCACGCTGGGTCAACGGTAAGAGAAATTGTGGGTGTTATTTTGCTTATTGTAACAGTTGTCAGGTTTGTCGCATTCCAAAGATTATACGAATTGTTTGCATAAGCTCGCCAGCTAAGGGCCATTGGCTGTGTCAGATTGAGTTCGTAAGTGGATCTGTTCGTGCCAGTAATTCTGCTCATAGTATAGTTTGTAGCAGTGCCGGTGTGGTTCAGTTGTATAAAGGCTTTGCTGAATCCGTTCGCATCATTGTCATCGGTCCATGTTATATTGAAAAGTGCGAAAGCATTGTGGGCCCATGTTGAAGGTATAGATGTTGAGATGGAATATTTTGGCGGCGGAAGGGCAACAGTCAGATAACGAGTTGTTCCAACAGCATTTGCGGTATAGTTCCTGTTACCGCTTGAGTTCGCTTTGAACACATAGTATCCCCTGGGAAGCACATCAATGAAAGGATTGGACACTGCAGTCTCATTTCTATATAAGGCTACATTACCTCCAATAGCAGTCACGTTTATTGTTTCACCGTCATTAATCGTCAAACTGTGGGTTGCATTGCCGTTGAGATAGATAATAATAGGGTTGTCCGCTTTAGTCACATTAAAGACAAGAGTACCTGTTGAATTTTCTGCTCCGTTAAGACTATCATTAGCATACCACTTGTAAGTATAGTTGTCTTGTGGAAGATCCAAAAGTGTTATGCTATATTTGCCAGAGCCAAGACTCTCCACAGCTGGCGAGCTTGTATTGGTGTAGTTCGTTGTGCCATCCCATTCAAAATCCACATGATTCAGCGCGACATTATCAATCCAAGTGACATTAAAAATGTAACTCCTGTTGAGCACATAAGCTGTTGGAGAACTTGGAGAAGTCGAATTTTCGGACCAGATAGGCGCGCTTTGGTCGTCAACTGTCACAGATACATTCGTAGAATTGAAGCCGCCGTCAGCATCAGTAGTCGTTACATTAAATTCAAAGCTTCTCGGAAATGCGCCTGTGGACGGTGTTGTTACTTTGAACCAGAATTTTCCATCCCCACCATTCGCAATTATATCAGATGTAGTTTCATTATACCAACGAGGTGGAGTCGGCAAGAATGAACCATTGCTAGTAGTACCACGAACAACACCATAATATGAAAATCCAGATGGTAGTGTAAAATTTACCTGCACTATAGCAACATCAGTGTTATTAACAGTGAAATTGACAAGTACGTTGCCGACATCTATAGTGCTTGGCTCCACACTCGAATCAAAACTGGCCGCACGAGCAGATGTAGCTATAGCTAAAAAACAGATAACGCACGTTATGCACGTTTCAAAGAAAAGCTTGGCTCTCATAAATTATCCACTATATAATCTATGCAATTTTCCACCAAATATAATTTTGATAAAAAGTATACTCATACGCTCTTAGAAGACTTTTGTAAAAACGGACCCGGAGGGATTTGAACCCTCGACCTTCAACTTACTCCGCAACTTGGCAACATAGGAGGTTGCTGCTCTATCCAAACTGAGCTACGGGTCCATGTAAAGTTTGATATAAGATTAATTTATTCTCTGAGAACTAATTTAATAAATGTATGGTTTCTAAAAAAAAGATGCAGCGTGTTGCGAAGAACATAGTACGCGTGAATTTTGGAATAAGGCCGAAAGATGTTGTTGTAATATCTGCTGGTCCCACCTCGCTGAAGTTTGCAGAGACGCTTGCCTACGAGTGCGCGATAATTGGTGCGCAGCCGAGTATAAGCTACAGCAGCGACGGGCTCGCTTTAAAAATATATAAAAAAATAAATCCTGAATTCCTAAGGCAAAAGCCAAAACTCGGTTATGCACATCTGAAAGTTGTAAACGCTGAGATGAACATAGACGATTCTAATCCGTTTTTGGCAAGGCAGCTGCCACAGTGGAAGATTGAGATTCGTAGAAAACGTGTAAAGCCCCTGCGAAGACTGAAAGAAAAAAAACTTGCGAGAAAGACGCTGAAATCCGCATTGATTGGGTTTCCGACAAAAGAGGATGCGCGGGCAATGCACATCTCGTTCAAAAGACTGGAGAAGATTTTCTGGGATACGATGGACGTTAATTTCAACAAACTGTACCGCTTTAACGAACGGTTGATGAAAAAGCTAAGAGGCGTGGATAAAATAAGAATAGTCGGAAAGCGTACAGACCTTGAGTTTTCAGTCAAAGGCAGGGAGTTCCTGAATGATTGCGGAATTGTCGCCAAAGAAAAGATGGGTTATATGAACCTTCCAGCTGGTGAGATATTTGTTGCGCCTGTTGAAACATCAGCAAACGGCAAGATCTTTTTTGACCTTCCGTGCATGTACCATTACGGCAAGCAGGTGGAAGGCGTTTGGTTCAGGTTCAAGAACGGTAAAGTAATCGAGTACAGAATCCGCAAAGGCCAGAAGAATTTTGAGGACATAATAAAGCATGCATCAGGAAAGAAAACAACAATCGCCGAGCTTGGCATAGGCACTAATCCAAAAGCAAGACCGACTGGCGGAATGATAATCGTCGACGAGAAACTCCTGGGCACTATCCATATGGCCATAGGCGATAATAAACTTTATGGCGGCACGAACGAATCGACAATACATTGGGATTTTTTCAAGACTATGGGCAGAGGCAGCCGCATATATGCTGACGGAAAGCTCTTGATGGAAAACGGGAAATGGCTTCTTTAGATTAGTTGATTTTATGAAAGCTGTAGAAAATACAGTTAAAAACGCAATTCTACTTAAACCGAAAGAAAAAGTGCTTATACTCTATGATAGACCAAAAATGGAAATTGCTAAAATTTTTGCCAAAGCCTGTAAGCGGCGAGGCGGAAAAGTTTCAATGGTAAAGGTAACAGGACTGATAGAAACAAAACGCGAACCGCCAAAATCTGTAGTAAGGCAGATGAAAAAATCTGATGTTGTGCTTGGGATAACCTCAATTTCTCTCACACATACACAAGCTATACGTGATGTGATAAAGACTGGTACACGTGTTGCAACGATGCCTAGAATAACTAAAAAAATGTTTCCAGCTTTAGGTGTGAACTACAAAAAGCTGTTGTCACTATGTAAAAAAGTTAAGAAAAAGTTTGCATCTGCTCATTGTGCATCGATAACAACTAAAACGGGAACAGATATTTCGCTTTGGTTCACTGGGAGAAAGATTAGTATGGACGATGGCCTCTTAGATAAGCCGGGTAGTTTGCACAATCTACCAGCCGGAGAAACAGGTGTTTCGCCTATTGAAACATCAGTTGATGGAAAAATAGTTGTCGATGTTTGTATGGTTGGTGTCGAGAAGATTAAAAACCCGATAACAATCTTTGTGAAAAGAGGTAGAATCACAAAAATCTCTGGTAAAAAAGAAACTGAAAAATTGCGTAAAATATTCAGAAAAGCAGACAAAAACTCGAAAACGATTGCAGAATTTTCGATAGGTACAAACAAAAAAGCAAGACTAATAGGTAAGGTACTGAATGATGAAAAAGCGTATGGCACTTGCCACTTCGCGTTTGGTGACAACATCTCTCTTGGTGGGAAAAACAAAAGCAACGTGCATTTGGACGGTGTGGTAAATAAACCAACAATCTATTTTGACGGAAAAATAATAATGAAGAATGGTAAATTGTTATGAAACATAAAAGGAAAAAATCCAAGCTCGACAAACAACTTGAGCGAATAATCAAAACTCCTAAAGAAATCAAGCTGCTCAAAAAATCTGCGAAAATAAGCGACTCCTGCATAAAAGTAATAGAGCGTGCTTTGAAACGACCGAACATAACAGAAAAACAGCTGGCACGAGCAATTAACAGGAACATAAAAAAACAAGGCGCGCAACTGGCATTTCCAACAATTGTCACATGCGGCAAACGATCAGTGTACATCCATGCTAAACCGACGAATAAAAGAATATGCGGTCTTGGATATGCAGATTTTGGAGCAAAGTACAAAAAATATCGCACAGATATAACAGTTCCATTTGTTAAAGGTAAAATTGGCAAAGAGGAGCAGCGGATTTTAGATACAACATTGCAGGCTTACAAACTAATGATAAAATCAATTAAACTGGGTATGCGCTGCTGGAAGCTGCATAATAAATTAGAGAAATTCCTGCGCGCACGTGGGTACAAAGTGCGGCATTCGTTAGGACATGGCATTGGACTTGATATACATGAGCTGCCAACAATAGGAAAACCAAAGCGTGGAAAAAAATACGGTCCGAGAAAACGGAAAAAATGGTTGCGCTTGAAGAAGTTACGCTTCGAGCCTGGCATGGTTTTTACGATCGAGCCTGGCATTTATGTGAGAGGAGTCGGCGGTTGCAGATTTGAAAACGATGTACGTATGACAAAGCATGGGGCGCAGGTGATTACGCATTCTAAAATGATAAAAATTTGATAAAAATCCGAGAAAGATAAAAACTTAAATAAATGCTGATTTTAAACTAATTAAGTAATCAAACAAGTGATTCAATGATCGGAAGAGCAAAAACTGCAGGTATGGACAACATGAACGTGCCTAATCATATAGCGTTTATTCTGGATGGAAATCGCAGATGGGCGCAGAAACACAGACTTAGTCTATTCGGTCATAAGCAGGGCGGGAAGAAGTTTGAAGATGTATTGGACTGGTGCCTGAAGCTTGGTGTCCCGCATGTGTCAGCATATGTTCTGTCAACTGAAAATCTGAACAGGCCTAAAAAGGAGTTGGATGAGATATTTAAAGTGGCTTTCGATTTTCTAAAAAACTGGGAAAAAGAAAAAACAATTTTTGACAAGTATGAAGTAAACGTACGTTTTGTTGGCGACCTTGGTAAATTACCTCCAAAACTCGTAAAGCTTATGGGAAGGATAATGCGAAGAACTGCAAAGTATCAGAAAAGGGCGCTAAATATACTTGTTGCATACGGCAGCAGGTTCGAGTTGACCAATGTTATGAGAAAGGTTGCAGAAAAAGCTATAAAGACTGGCCATATTGAGATAACTGAAAAAGAGATAAACAAGAATTTGCTTGTGCCCGTTCCTATCGACCTTTTGATACGGACAGGTGGTATGCAAAGACTTTCAAATTTTATGCTATGGCAGGCATCGTACGCTGAATTGATATTTCTTGATACTCTTTGGCCAGATTTTACAAAAAAAGATTTAATTTGGTGCATTAAAGAATATAATCGAAGACAACGTAAATTCGGCAAATGAATGATTTTTCCCAAATGCCAGGTGCTTTACAGTGTATGATGTTATTGTTGTCGGTGCAGGTGTAGCAGGCTGCAGAATAGCTGAACTGATTGCTAGAAAAGGGTTCAACGTTGCATTGATTGAAGAGCATGCAGACATCGGCACGCCTGTACAATGCGCTGGTCTTGTGAGCCACAGATTGAAAGCCCTTTTGCCAGACTTACCGGACAGCGTTTTTTTAAATCAAGTAAATCGTGCAAAGTTTTTTTATTCATCCAACAGACCCATTTCAAAACCGAATTTCGAACTGAGATCCAAAAAACCAGTTCATGTAATCGATCGTGCAGAACTTGATAAATCACTTTTCGAGAAAGCCAGAGCTTCTGGTGCAAAAACAAAACGTTCAACAAAGTTTACGAGTTACAGAATAAAAGAAGATAAAATTGTAATTTCTACAAACAAAGGAAAGATTGAATCTGGGCTGCTAGTGGGCGCTGATGGACCAAACTCACTTGTTGCAAAAAAAGCAATGCTTGAACCACCAGAAAACTACTTGGCTGGCGTGCAGGCCACTATTGATGCTGCAACTGCTAGCAATGAATTCGATGCAGACGCAGTAGAACTTTGGTTCGGTTCAGACATAACACCAGATTTTTTTGGATGGTTAATCCCCCTGAGCCCGACAAAGGCAAGAATCGGATTGGCAACTAGGCAAGGAGCTTTAAATTATTTCAAAAATTTCTTGAAAAAAAGAATAGGCACAACAGTTAAACCAGATGTGGGCGGCAGGATAAATTTTGGTTTGATGGAGAATACGGCGGCTGAACGTGTTATGGTTGTAGGTGATGCTGCTTGTCATGTTAAACCACTCAGCGGAGGCGGAGTGATTTACGGGTTGATTGGTGCTGCGTATTGTGCAAATGCTTGTGTGAAAGCTCTTCGGGCTGGCGATTTCAGTGCTGGGTTTTTGAAGCAGGAATATGATGAAAAATGGAAACGTCAGCTGCAAAAGCCTATAGGACGTGGTTTGAGGTATAGAAAAATCTTGCTGGGTTCTGGCAATAGGATGAATTTACTTTTTAACATCGCTGGAAAACTAAGATTTATTTTGGAATCTTTTGATATGGATCTGCTGTAAGTTGAAATATTTAAGTTTAATATGAATTTTATATTTTATGGTGCACCCACTATACTTACAACCACCGACATTAGGGGAATTTATCTGGGCAAGTTACGCTCCCATAGAAAGTCCACGAGAGGCATTCGCGCTTATACAAAAATCTTATAATAACAACTCCACACGTTCTATTATAAGGAGAAAATTTGAGCCACCAGAGGGACTCACTCTTCATAATGATTTTATTTTGAATATGGTTTTACGAACTATGCATACTAATGATGAATATTGTGATGAAATAACTGAACCAAATGAGATGACTGATCACGAGTCTATTAATAGATTTTATGAAATCCTAAAACCACAAGCTACCTTCGACCGATATGGAGGAGATTGCAAGTCTTTCGCTATTTTTGCTGTTGTCTTTAAAAGAAAGATGGGACAACCTACTAGATTTTGTGCTAAACCAACATCTGATCATGTGGTTATAGAGGAGTGTAGTGAAACTGGATTTTGGCAGAGACGTGATCCAAAACAATTCCCCATAAAAAGATCATTTTCGGGGATCACACCAGAATATGATTATACATATGAAAAGATATTGGAATTGCTTAATACTCCACCTCTAAGCGTTTAAACCAATACTTTAATTTTTTTATTTCCAATGAACGCTTTCACAAGTTCTTTGCCGATTTCTGAGCGCTTCGTGACTTTTATTTTTCCCTTTTTGCCGACAATTGCGGAGAAGAGGAAATCATTTTCTATGTATATGTTCGCAGATTTTCCGATAAGCCTTTTATTGAATTTAAGTTCTATTGTATTTCCTGATTCGCGTAGGTTGTATGTGACTTCTTTGCCGAGTGCGGTGATTTTTGGCTCGATATCTAGGTGTATCCCTAAGCGGTCTTGAATTTTGTTTACTGTTGACCCTTCTTTGCCGATAAGCCTGGCTATTACTTTGTTATCCACTCGTACACGCGCTTTGTTCTCATCTATTATTTCTATTTCTGCTCGAGGATCGAATTTGGCTATTTCGTCCATTATTCTCTCGGCTGCTAGTCGCTTGGCTGCAGATGGTTTGCTAGTTCTTACAGGTATTACTATGGTCTCTTCACCGAACGTGTATATCTCATATTCGAGCTTTCCTGTTTCAAAATCCTTTATTTCCACGACTGGTCTTGAAAGGTCTGATTCAGTCATCCCACTCGGCACTTTTACGATCATAGAAAGTTCGTAGACCTTTTCCACTCGCCCAGCATCAACGAATATTATTGTATCGATGACATGAGGTATCATTCCAAGCTCAATCTTTCCAATGAACCGCTGTATTGCATCAATTGCCTTGCTTGCATGGATTACGCCCACAAGGCCAATCCCAGCTAATCGTAGGTCAGCAAAAACACTAAAATCCCTGTCTTTTCTCATTTCATCGAATATGGAATAGTCTGGCCTGACAAGAAGCAGTATGTCAGCTGTTTTTTCGAAGCTACCTTCTAATGGTGCATACTGTGTTATCTCAGGTCCGACTTGCAGATCTCTTGGCGATTCAAGTGTTTTGACGATTTTTTCTTTTTTCATGTAAAATTCTGCAAGACCACTTGCAAGTGTTGTCTTACCGCTTCCGGGTGGTCCGGCGATAATAATACCTTCTGCGCGTTCGCTGAGTCTAGCCATCAACTTGTCGGACAAATTGTATTCTTCAAGTTTCATTTTGATGATTGGTCTTACAATTGTTACTTCTACGCCGTCTGCAAATGGCGGCCTTGCAATTGCTATTCTGTATTCTCCGAGCTGGATTACAAGCGCGCCGCGCCTACTTATCTCAACCGAGCCCTCCTCGCTCATCCGAGTAGCATCGCTTATTTCAGTTATAATGCTTTCTATGTCTTCTGTTGTCAGAGGCTTGTCACTGATTTCCACGAGCTTGAACTGTCCAGGTTTGCCACGTTTCGCCAGCGGCTTGACTTTTTCTTTCAAATGCACGCTTATCGTGTCGTCTGTGAAGAATTTCTCAAATTTCAACCCAGTTGTTTTTACTTCAGCTCGGATATAGCGTGTTTTCACGCCTTCAGCCTCGCCCACGAGCGCTTGCACATAATCTGCTGTAAAAAATTCTGCACTTTCATCTTTTGCAACGTCACGTATAATTGCGTCCATCCTGCCTGCTTTAGAAAGCTGTATATCTTCCAAGCTAGGTCTTTTGCCTGTGAAGCGCAGCTTTAGCCCTTTCTCTTTTGCCAACTCGCGCAGATTCTTCAATTCATTCAATCCTATGAAGCCTATCTCCCGGCCGTGTGATGCTTGCGCTTGCAGCTCATCCAAAACAGCAGCAGGAATAACAATTTCCACATCTTTCAATTTATTCTGTTTGATAAGCTCAGATAACTTTTTATCGATTATTATAGACGTATCTGGGACTATTCTTTTTATTTTTTTTATCATTATAATCAACTCCTTTCTTTTATTTTTCAATTATTCTTAACTAATTTTCGATTCGACGACAAACAATCGCACGAATCGAATCGTTAAAAGTAGCTCTTGCTTTTTTCTTTCTTTCTTGACTAAATTACTTGTTTTTTTCGCCTTAAAAATGCATCGGTTGCCCTTACTTGTTGGTAGTTTCGAGCAGTTGCTTTCACCGCTCGGCTATGACACAATACAACATAGATTTTTTTAACGCTTTTTTCTGTCGCAAGTTTTCTGGTATGAAGATTGGATAACAAATTTTGAAACACAGAAAAGACTTTTAAAGCCATTGTACTTTGTTTAATTAGATAGTAGATGAGCGTAGGTGAGCCGGATGAAAAACTGTCCAGAATGCGGTAGCAATAAAGTAATGCAAAAGACCGAAGGAAAAATCTGTGGCAAATGTGGCTTGATTGTAGAAGAAGGAGGATACTTCTCCGGCCGAAAGCTACTGATATAAAAAAATGAATAGAAGCGACAAACAGTTAGTTCTTCTTACTTTTATCCATCGACTTTTGTGATTTCTTAAATTTCTTAATAATCTCGCCGATTTTTAACCGGTCTTCTAATTTCATTTTCATATCCTTCAAAACATACTTGCCTTCTTTCAATTCTTTCTGCCCGACAATAATAACATAATCTACTCCTAGGCTGTCTGCATATTCAAGCTGCTTTGTGAGATTGCGATCCATCAGGTCTGTCTGGCACAGCACACCTTTGGCTTTGTTTCTGAGTCTTTTCGAGACTTTTATCGCTTCTGGCAGCAATTTTTTGTCCACATTTGCAATAAAAACCCGAGTTGTGTTGCTTGGCAGGCTCTCGAACATTTTATTGTTTTTCATAACTTCGAATATCCTGCTGATGCCCATGGATATTCCAGTAGCTGCTATATCCGGGCCACCGATATCCTTTACCAAATTATCATATCTGCCACCACCACCACAGCTTACACCCCCGCCAAGTTCAACTTCAAATACACATCCAGTATAATAATCGAGTCCGCGAACAAGTGACAGATCGATTTTAAGCCGTTTTGCCATACCAAACTTTTTTGCAAACTTCAGCAGATCTTCAAGCTCTGTCAAGCCGTCAACTTGTCCATATTTTTTCCCCAATTTTATGATTATTGAGTTGTTGCTGCCAGAGATTTTCAAAAACTTCATTATTTTTGTTATGGTTTTCGAATCAATCGCTTTTTCTTCCAGTTCGGCTTTCACACCATCATCGCCGATTTTGCCAAGTTTGTCTATTGAGCGGAACGCCTCTCTTATGTTATTCATCCCTATGGATTTTTCGAAAATAGATTGGACGATCTTTCTATTGTTTATTCGAATAAAGAAATCTTGGAATCCGAGTCGCTCCAAGCTCTCGCACGTAGCTGCTATACATTCAACATCTGCGATAATCGAACTGCTGCCAACAACATCAACATCAGCCTGCCAGAATTCCCTGTAGCGCATTGCCTGCGGTTGGTCGTAGCGCCAGACGCGGCTGATTGCATAGCGTTTGAACGGCTTTGGTATTTGTGGGTTTGAGGCAATCACGCGAACGAGCGGCATTGTAAGGTCAAATCTAAGCCCCAATTCGCGGTCAGCTTTGTCTTTAAAATAATAAATCTCGTTTTTTACAGCTTCGCCTAGTCCGCCTTTTGCCGAGAGCAGGCCAAAATCTTCAAACATCGGCGTAAAGATAGGCGCAAACCCATACTTTTCAAAAACCGACCGAACTATATCTAACACTTTCTGCAGCTTAGCTGCTTCTTCGGGCATAAAGTCGCGCGTGCCCTTTGGTGTTTGGAATTTCATATTATCTACCTATACTGTGGTATTACTATCTAATACTTTGGTGTTTCTAAATTTATTTCATTCTGTGGCCAGTAATCTTTTTAGTGCGGAGCATATATCATACATCTAGAAGATACCTTCACTATATATTTTTCTTTATATTTTGTTGGTTTTAGTAAGATACAATCTTGAGTTGGTAGTTTGTCTTCTTGTATCTGTTCTATATCTGAATCGCTCGTTACTTGTATTATACTATCAATTCCTTTCTTAGTGGACCATAGGTATTCAAGTAATTTTGATAAACTTGTGTAAGGTTTCTCTCTCATTCAATCACCCTTTTCTTTCTATTTTTCTTAGGGCCAGAGCCGAGACTCGAACCCGGTCTTAATGCTTCACAGGCATTCGTGCGAACCGTTACACCACTCTGGCCATTGTTTGGTAAAAGAATCAGTTTTTTATTTTTGAGAATAATCTTTACACTATCACCTTCTACTAATCTTAACTTCCATCTAATGCCAATAGGAATTGAAATTCTTCCTTTCGAGTCAATCTTGGAAATAGAAACAGCACTAAACTTTTCTTTGGTGAACTACGTCACCTTTTGCACCTTTGATGAACTGATTCACCTTTCATCTTTTTCACCTGCTCAATTAGATAACTTTGAGTATTTAAATATTTTAAGGTGGGACGAGCTTTGTTGAAAAGTCCTATAACTTCAGCGAGGACTATAATTCTCCCTTAGTTTTTCAACACAGATTACAACTCCTCAGAAAAGATTAATAAACTCTTCTCCATAACTTCAAACTATGAAAAGAAATACTAAAATTATCGTAATTGCGTTTATGTTGATTTTGTTCCTATTAGCTTGGGCACCTTGGATGGATAAGCAAGCTATTCATGATCAAGTTTTTCAGGAAAAAGCACATAAGGATGGAACAATGTGGTGGGTAATACTACCAAATGGAACAAAAGAATACACATTAATTTGTGATTACAATGTGATGTGGTTTCCGTTTGGAAGATATGTTGCAAGTTGTGAAGGCGGCTATTTTGTAACATTTTATGGTAAGATATTACTATAAATGAAAATACAGACTTTTTCAACAGAAACCACTTATTCAACAAAGCTGGTGAGACGGGCTCCATAAAAAAATAAACAGTCTGCGCAAAAAGTCTAAATAATCTAATAGTAGTTATATCCAATCAGCCCTCCTACCTCGGAAATGAGAAGTTTAATAAATATCTTATCTTAACTTAATACTATGGCAGAAATCAAAATCTTAATTGAAGGTTATGCAAAAGAAGAAGATGGCAGTGAATTTGCATCATCAACCACTACACTAATTCGAGAAAATGGATTAAATATAATTGTTGACCCAGGGATGAATAGAAAACTATTGTTTGAGTCTTTAAAAAAAGAAGGCTTATCCACGCCTGATATAAACTATGTAATTTTAACTCACTATCATTTAGACCATTCTCTTTTGGCAGGAGTTTTTGAAAATGCTAAAATTCTTGACGATGGTGAAATTTATTCATGGGATGGAAAAATTGAAAGTCATGGGGGTAAAGTTCCTGGAACTGCTATTGAAATAATAAAAACTCTTGGACATGCTATGTTCCATTGTTCGGTTTTAGTTGAAACAGAGAAATTTGGAAAAGTAGTGATATCTGGTGATGTTTTTTGGTGGAGAAATGGAGAAGAACAAAAAACAGATAAGGAGAGCTTAATGAAACACGAAGATCCTTACGTTAAAAATAAAGAACAGCTTATGGAGAGTAGAAGAAAAATTCTTGAAATTGCAGATTATATAGTTCCAGGTCATGGTAAAATGTTTAAAATTGAGAAGTAATTTTCGGCTCGCGTAGTTATCCGTTTTTTAAAGGAAAGGAATAAATCTTTTGATGTTTATTTTAAAAAGTGATTTTGTTGAGAAAAAAAGTAAATAGAAAAAAATTATCATTTTAAATAACTTGAAAGATGGTCATCATTTAGAACTTCAGTTTTTAAGTTTTGGTAGTCTTCTTTCCCCCAAGTATCAAACCCTATATGTATCCATAGACATCCATCAGTATATCCATCTTTGTGATGCCTTATATGATAAATTAACAATTGCTTCTGGAGATGTTTAGCAACTTCTTCACCATATATTTTTTGTACAAATTTGTAATGTGGTTTCCAGAAGTGTTCAAATTCTCCAATTAATTCATCTATTTTAGTTCTCATTTTTACATGATCAATTCCTCGACTAGTTTCTACGGCATGTATTTTATCAATTATTAATTGTAAGACTTTAGTCATGTAAGTAAAGGGAATTTCACCTTCGGATATTTTTTCCATATGAATTTAAAGGATAATTAAAGATTTATTCCTTTTGGATAAAAATTTCCGGTTCGCGAAAAATCTGCGTTACACAACTTCATCATATTTGTCTAGAGACGCTTTATAAGATTCTTGAACTCACGATTAATCTTCTTAACACCTTCTAGGTCTGCTTCTATGTCTTCTGTTAGAAACATTCGACCTCTGGTCTTATCACCTTTAAGAAACCTCTGTAATGTTTTCAATCCTGATGTCAGTTCATCAGAGGTCTTACATTGGTTTATGGTGTTTATAACAGGGATCAATTGTCTCATATTCGGGATTGCCATATTGATATCTGATGAAAGCAATGCTTCTTTGTTTGTGCAATTGACCGATATTCCAAGCCCAGCATAATCTAAAGGATCAGCGTCAACTATACCATCACCAACATAGACCAAATCTACTCTTTCAACCCCTTCCTTATTTTGAATTTCTTCCAAAACTTGTCTTTTTCTATGAGCTCCCATGATTCCATCTTCTTTGTACAAAAGATGCCCTATTGCCGCCGCAAGCGCTGGAGATTCTTTTTCAACAACTTCAAGAAGATTGAATTGTTTTTTGCCGAGTTTTGTAAGGGTTATTTCGTCTGAATCTGATTTTAGATATTCTATTCTCATTTCCTCACAAACATTAAGATAAGCATCTAGAAACTCAGTCAATAGTCTGCGCTCAGGCTCTATATCCCCAAATCCAGTGAACGGGAATCTTCTATTAACCTCTTGAGATAAAGGTTTCGTTCCTGCTTTGCGCATCCCATCAAAATAAGCCTTATCCTCATCTGATAGTCCCTTTCCCATTGTGTAAACATTTGAGGATGGTACATCTCTCCTGTAAGCTTCTATCAAAGGAACAAAAGGGGCCGAGCTTGTTATGAAATACAGTGGTATGTTATTTGCCTTCAGATAATTAATGACATTTGCTGCACCAGGCGTCTCTATAGCATATTTTTTTGCAGCTCTTAGAAGCTCCTCGTTGGTCAGTCCTGCTAAAACCGCAATCAAAGCTGATATAACAGGAGTTGTCCCAGTAGAGTGCCCAGCGAATGGCCTTTCATGTATCCATCTTAAATCGTCATACTCATCAAATAACTTAACGCGTTCGATGTATTTGGATCTCAGACCTTTTGGTATTAGTTTTTCTAAAATTAGCCATGCAAAATCTATATTTTTGACAGGACCCTCAACATCAGTTGCATAAACAAGTTTTCCCATTGCATACCTCCTGTTGAATTATTGTTTGATATATAGCTGAGAAAAAATAAGAATGCCTATGCGTTAGATTTAAAAAGATTCTATATCTCTCTCTAGACTTTATACTTCTCCTTCAATCTTATCTCAAGAAACCGCTCTATTTTTCTTGCCAGCATATCATCTGGCGCCATAGTCTGGCCTTCAACCCTTTTTATAACAGATTCTCTTTCGTTTATTGCTTGTGCGAATTCCGCGCGGGTCAGAGTTCTTGCTTCACGAGCCTTTTTCACGCGGGTGCCATAATCTACAGCGAGCTCTGTATTATTCTCTGCAAGTTTTGTGAGCTGAAGCTTTTTGGTCATTGGTTTGTATAATTTTGTTTCAACAGCTCGTCCGAATTTTACACAACTGTCGCATACTTCTACAATCGTTCCTTCAAGCTCAACTCTATTCAGCGCGTCCACGTTCTTTCCGCATAGCGTACATTCGGACAATTCAAACACCAAGGGCAGATAAAATAACCAGACAGCTGATTGAACACTGATTAAAAAGTCATTTTCAGAGCATTTAAATACTTCGGCATAAAAAATAGTTAAAGTGATTTTGTGAAAGGCGATGCACGGATCTTTGCATAAACTTCTTTTTCTCAGTTCTGAGTATTCCGGTTCTGATTATCTTGGCTTTAATAATTCTAAACCCAAATTTTTATTTAATGTTGGTAAAGTGAAGCGTGATTTAAAGAGTGATTAGATGAATGAGAAACCAAAAGACAAAGAAGACGAAATATCCGAGTTTTGGAACAAGAGCAAGATATACGAAAAAGCAAAACTCAACCGAAAAAAGGCGAAAAAGTTCTATTTTCTGGACGGCCCGCCGTATGCAACTGGTACTGTGCATGTAGGGATTGCGATGAACAAAGTATTGAAAGACTTTTGGCTACGGTTTTTCCGGATGTCTGGATTTAATGTCTGGGACCAGCCAGGATTTGACACGCATGGTGTGCCGATTGAGCATAAAGTCGAAAAGCTGCTGGGGTTCAAAGCAAAAGGCGATATAGAAAAATTCGGGGTTGAGAATTTTATTAAAAAATGTGAGGAATTTGCAACAAAGTTCATAGATGTTATGGCTGATCAATTTAAAAATCTAGGAGTTTGGATGGACTGGGACAATCCGTATACGACGCTAACGAACGAGTACATAGAAGGTGCTTGGTATACTTTCAAAAAGGCATTTGAGAAAGGCTTCCTTTATCGTGATGTTTATGCTGTGCATGTTTGCCCACGCTGTGAGACAGCTGTTGCGTATAACGAGATTGAGTATAAAGAGATTGATGACAATTCGATTTATGTAAAGTTTAAAGTTCGCGGCAAAAAGAAGGAATATCTTATAATTTGGACGACTACGCCTTGGACACTTCCATCGAATACAGGTATGATGGCAAATCCGAAAGCTGAATATGTGCGTGTGGATGTTGACGGCGAAATTTTGATTGTTGGCAAGTCATTGCTTGAAGCCCTGATGAAAAAGTTCGGAGCAGAGAACTATAAAGTTCTTGAAACTTTCAAAGGCAAGCGGCTCGAAGGTCTGAAATATGAACATCCGCTCGCAGACATATTTGAATTTCAACGCGGGCTGAAAAATGCGCATCGGGTTGTACTCTCCGATCAGTTTGTAAGTTTGGATGAAGGTACTGGGCTTGTGCATACAGCACCAGGCCATGGGCAAGAAGACTATAAAGTTGGAAAAGAAACCGGCTTGCCTGTTATAAATCCGCTAAGAATGGATGGCACGTTCAACGAGCGTTCTGGCAAATATGCTGGTGTGTTCGCAAAAGATGCTGACAAGATGGTAACAGACGAGCTTAAACATCGCGGTCTTATTTTGGCCGAGGAGCGCATAAGACACGATTATCCGATGTGTTGGCGTTGTGAATCGCCGTTGCTGATGATGGCTGTGCCGCAGTGGTTCTTTAAAGTAACAAAAATACGTGATGATTTGCTGAAGGAGAATGAAAAGATAAACTGGACGCCTGAGTGGGCTAGTCAGCGATTCAAAAACTGGCTTGAAAGCTTGGGCGACTGGCCGATTTCTAGGCAACGTTATTGGGGCATACCACTTCCGATTTGGATTTGCGAGAATGAAAAATGCGGAAAGATAAAGGTTATTGGCTCGCGAAAAGAACTTCCTAAAATTCCAAAAGATTTTCACAAACCATACATAGATCAAATTGTTTTGCGCTGCAAATGCGGCGGGGTTATGAAACGCGTGCCGGATGTTCTTGATGTTTGGTTTGACTCAGGTGTTGCTGCGTGGGCTTCGCTTGGTTATCCGAGCAACAAAAAACTCTTCAAAAAATTATGGCCAGTAGATTTTGTGCTTGAGGGGGCGGACCAGATGCGCGGATGGTGGAATTCGATGATGATAACAAATATTATGACGTTCGGGCGTAAGCCTTTTGATAATGTTCTCTTTCACGGATTTGTTCTGGATGCGCATGGTGCAAAGATGAGCAAGAGCAGAGGCAACATTGTAACAACAGAAGAAGCGATTGAAAAATACGGACGTGATGTGCTTAGATTTTATTATCTCGCTCGGCCGGTTTGGGACGATATGTATTTCAAGCTTGACGATTTAGATGAACTTGCAAAATCTTTTATAGTCGTGCGAAATACGTTCAATTTTGTAAAAACATATGTTCCAAAAATACCAAAAACAAAACCGAAAAATTTGAAGAAAGAAGACAAATGGTTTTTGTCAAGACTTAACACCATAGTCTCAAACTCAACAGACTACTGCAGGGATTTCATATCACACAAAGCAGCAAATGAGATTCTTGATTTTGTGTTGAATGACTTCTCGCGATGGTACATAAAGTTAGTGCGCGATCGTGTTTGGCCTGAATATAAAAAGAAAGACAGAGAAGCTGCTTTTTACACACTGTTCACAACAACTGAAACGCTTGCCCGGCTGCTTGCACCATTCTGTCCATATCTTGCCGAGAGCATATACCAAGAAATAATAAAACCTTTGAAAGCATCGAAGAAGACAAAAGAATCTGTTCATATAGAAGACTGGCCGAAAGCAGACAAGGCAATGATAAATGAAAAACTGGAAAAAGAAATGGAAATAGTGAAGCAGCTTGTTGAACTTTCGTATGCCGCGCGCCACAAAGCTGGTATAAAATTGAGATGGCCTGTGGGGTCTGTGGTAATAGTTGCGAAAGGTGCGAAAAATAAAGAGCTCTCGTCTGCAGTAAAAGATTTGAAGGATGTTCTGCTGAGAATGTGCAATACTAAAAATATAAAAACAGCTTCTAAGCCACCGGAAAATAAAGAAGATTTTGTGGGAACAGAATCAGCAGTGGCAGATGTTTTTGTTGAAAAGAAAATGGACGAGCGACTGATAAATGAAGCGCTCTTCCGCGAGCTTGTAAGAGAAATACAAAGTATGAGGAAGAAAAATAAGTTCCAAGTGACTGATAGAATAATTCTGACGCTTTCATCTGACGATAACACGAGCAAATTTTTAGGCCGCAAGAAAAAAGAATTGATGAAAGAAGTTGGCGCAGCGAAAGTTGTGATTGGCAAACTGGCCGGCCACTGCAAAGGAAAACTGAAATTCAAAAACACAGAGATAGAAATCGCATTCGAAAAGAAATAACGAAAATTAAAATAAATTAATATCTTTTCCTTATTCTAATTATGGGTGTGTGGATAAGTTCTGCAAAGTACGGTTCGATAACAATAAGTGGTAAAAAATACAAGCATGATGTAATTGTGACATGGGAAGGAAAAGTCAGAGCAGCACAAACTGAAGGCTGGCATCTGTTTGACCAAAAAGAATTAGTTCAGCTTCTTCTTGAACGTCCGGAAATAATCGTGATGGGTCTTGGTCTTGGCAAAAGCACATTAATGAAAATCTCGCCTGAAATTGTTAAATTTGCGGATGAAAAGAAATTGAAAATTGTGGAAAAGCCGACACCATTGGCAATAAAGGAATTCAATGAACTTGTCCGCGAAGGAAAGAAAGTTGTTGCGTATATGCATGTAACGTGCTAGTAATTCATCACAATATGGCGAGGAAGTTTTTTATATTGTCCTATCATAACTAATGATATGAAGATCACAAAGACACAAATGAATCAGATTAAAAAATTCGCTTACAATTATTACAAAAGATTAGATCAAACACATGGAGTTGAGCATCTAGAGAGAACAGTAAAATTAGCAATTTACTTGGCTAAAAAGGAAAAAGCAAATATACAAATTGTCAAGTTGGGCGCGATGCTCCATCAGTTTCATAAGAGAGGACCTATAAAAAGATTTCTTGAAAAAATTAAAGTTGATAAAAATCTGATTAATCAGATTATCCATTGTGTTGATTGCTCAAGTATGAAAAATATTCATAAAGCGAAGAGCATTGAAGCAAAAGTAGTATATGATGCAGATAAATTACAAGTTGTTGGGCCATTCGGAATTATGAGAGAAATAAGTTGCGATATGGTACCAAGAAATATGAAATTCAGAGAAGCATTAAAACATACAAGAACGATTGAACAAAAATGTTTTGCAACACTTCAAACCAAGACTGCTAAGAAATTGGCAAAGCAACCACATGATTACGTTGTCAAATTCTGGAAAATATTAGATAAATGGGATAAGATTACATTTTAATCGAGCCTCCCGGCGCACTTTGCTAAGAGAAGAGAAATTTAACCACTAAAAGTTGTTCCAATCGTTTTTGTCAGAATTTTAACTGAATTTAACTATGAAGATTAAGAAACATGCATTGATCTATGTATGCCTGGCTGCATCGATTGCCGGTCTGGTACTAATTTACATAGCAGCGATAAGCATACAAGCAGCACCTATGCCTATAGCTGAAATAAATTTTGATATGGTAGGCCGGTCTGTAAAAACTGCCGGCTTTATAAGCTACCGTTCGAACCATCCGAGTGGCCACATATTCCTCACAATAACAGACGGCGATGATTCGATAATACAAGTGCCGTTGTTCGCTGGTTTTGTGAGTTCATTCGAGCGCGATAACAGACAGCATGCTACAACAGACGAATTGAGGCGCGGGGCTTTGATTGAAGTAGAAGGACTTGTCGGCGAGTATCGTGGTCAGCTGCAAATCGTGCCAAGAAAACCAGACGATTTGAAAATTTTATACGACTGATATTGCTTTTGCAGTGGTTGGTTTTATGTTGCTAGAAACTTTTTTGTTTATTTTTCTTGGAGTTGCAATCGGCATATTTGCTGGGCTTTGTCCCGGCATTCATATAAACACAACTATACCTCTTTTGTTGTCGCTTTCGATTTTTATACAAGATCCGATAAGCATAGCAGTCCTTATAATTTCGGTGTCAGTAACAGAAATGTTCATAGATCAAGTTCCTGCAATTTTTATCGGTATGCCTGATGCAGATACAGCTCTATGCGTTTTGCCAGGCCATCGTTTGCTTTTTGAAGGCCGTGGATATGAAGCGATTAAGTTGACAGTAGTCGGTGGTTTGGGTGCGTTATTGCTGAGTTTGGTTTTTATAGCAGTAGCAGCGGATGCCTTCAATTTTCTTTACGAGCTGTCAAGACCGTACATACATTTTGTCATTATCGGCGTTGTCGTGTTTATGATATTATCAGAAAAGGTGCCGAGAAAGATTGCATACGCAGCTTTGATAATTTCTTTGTCGGGCCTGCTTGGTATACTTACACTTAATTCCTCGATCGTGCGTCAGCAGAATGTTTTATTTCCAGTGCTTACAGGTTTGTTTGGACTAAGCAGCATGATAATAAGTTTCTCTGAAAGTTCTGTTATCCCAGAACAGGGCACGAACAACAAATTGAAAATTTCTAAAAAAGATATGATGAAAGCAATCGCACTTGCTTCTTTCGCTGGTATAATGGTTGGGTTCTTGCCGGCTGTAGGCATATCCGAAGCTGCAGTAATGACTCAATATTTGGGCGGTTCAGGTTCAACATCTCGCGGGTTTTTAATGACAACTGCGGGAATAAATGTTGCAAACGATGCTTTTTCTCTCATAAGCCTTTATCTTGTTGGTAATCCACGCTCTGGCGCAAGTGTGGCTATACAGCAGGTTGTTGGCGAGCCTACGTTCTTCGAAACAGTGTTTTTAATCGGCATAATACTTTTCACATCGGGAATCGCAGCAGTGCTTACGCTCTTTCTTGGAAAGAAAATTCCAAAGTTTCTCGCGAGAGTTAATTACAGATTGCTGACATCGGTTGTTATGTGTTTTATTGTCAGCCTTGTTTTCATTATAACTGGATTTTACGGGCTGCTTATACTTTTTGCTTCCACATCAGTTGGCCTGCTGTGCGCATTCTTAGAAATTCGCCGGTCGCATTGTATGGGCATCTTGTTGATACAGACAATTCTTTTCTTTACAGGACTAAACCCTTTAGTTATTTCAATTCTAAATATTTAGTAAAGCCGGTGAGTGAGAATGAAAATAAGTTTGGCAGATTTGAAAATAGTGGTAATTTTTGCCCTGTTCGTATATTCGATAGTGATACTTTCGTTCTATTTCAATTATTATCTTTTTGGGATGATCATTCTCAGCATACTGATGCTCATGTTCTTAGTACCGTATTTTTATGGTGCGCCGTGGTTCCCAAGCGAACGAGCAGTTGTGAAAAAGATGGTTGATATGGCAAAGATAAGAAGCAGCGATGCTGTGTATGACCTGGGCTCTGGTGATGCTAGGATTCTTATTGAAGCAGCGAGACGAAATAAAAAAATCGCGAAACTCATTGGTGTTGAGATAAACCCTTTTGCGATTATGATTTCAAAAATATTTCTCAAGATTTCTGGCTTTGAGAGTAGGATAGAAATAAGGAGGCAGAACCTTTTTAAAACGGATTTGAAAGATGCAGATGTGATATTCGTGTTCTTGTTGCAAAAAACAAACAACAGACTAGAGAAAAAATTAAGGAAGGGGCTGAAGAAAGGCACGCGCGTGGTATCGCACTTGTGGAAATTCGAGAATATGAAACTCGTCAGGGCAGATGAACGGCTGAAAGTCTATTTGTATAGGGCTTAATTTATTTTTAATTCTAAATATTTAGTAGTGAATGTGTCAATTATGGCTCTTGATAAAAAAGAATTACGCAAGAAGTTTGCTAAAGACTGGAAAAAGTATTACAAGCTTGACTTTTTGGTAGAGACTGGTTTCGTGCGCAAGATCTGCAAAAAATGCGGCAGGGGATTTTGGTCGCTTGACGAAAGCCGCGAAGTGTGTCCAGATCAACCGTGTCAGTATTACGAATTCCTCGGCAATCCGCCAACCACGCGTAAGCTCAGCTACACAGAGACTTGGAAACACATCGAGAACTTTTTCGTGCATCGAGGCCATACAAGCATCCGCAGATACCCGGTTGTGTGTAGGTGGTTCCCTACGCTGTTCTTTAACAATGCTTCTATAGTTGATTTTTATCGCACTGAAAACGGCAATGTGGTTTTTGATTTTCCGGCGAATCCGCTGATTGTTCCGCAGTTTTGTTTGCGGTTCAATGATATACCGAACATCGGCGCAACAGGCAGGCATTACAGCTGCTTTGTGATGATTGGACAGCATAGTTTGTACAATCCGAAAAAGAAAATCGGTTATTGGAAAGACAAATGCACAGAGCTGAACTTTGAGCTGTTGAAAAGTTTTGGGATTGATGCAAAGGAAATAATTTTTGTTGAAGGCATTTGGCTCGGACCAGGTGCGTTTGGTTCTACGCTTGAATATTTTGTGCGCGGGCTTGAGATTGGGAACGAGGTGTTTACAGAATTTTTGATTACAAACAACGGCCCAAAAGAAATGAAAGAAAAAGTAATAGATATGGGTGCTGGACTCGCGCGTTTTGCATGGCTCACTCAGGGAACACCTACAAGCTATGATGTAACTTTCAAGCCTGTTTTGGATGCGCTAAAAAAGGAGATAACATTGGAGTACGATGAAAAACTTTTCTTAGAATACTCAAAGCTTGCGGGCGCGCTAAATTTCGATGAAGTGGAAAATCTGGAAAAAACCAAAAAGATAGTTGCAGAAAAGCTTGGGATATCAGTTGATGAGCTGAAGAGGAAGATAGAACAGATGCAAGCACTTTATTCGATATGCGACCATACACGGGCGCTTGCATTCGCGATTACAGACGGAGCAATACCTTCGAATGTTGGCGGTGGATACAACCTGCGTGTGATTCTGCGTCGCGCGTTGGGCTTTATAGATAAATTCAGATGGAAAATAGACTTGCCGACTGTTTGCGAACTGCATGCAAAGCAACTGAGAAAAATGGCACCTGAACTGGCTGAGCATACGGGTGATATAAGAAAGATTCTGGACATTGAGAAGCGCAGATACAAGGATGCGAAAGTGCGAACAAAAAGAATTGTTGAGAAGATTGTGGCTGCTGGAGAAAAAATCGATGAGAATAAGATGATCAAGCTCTATGACTCGGAAGGCATAACACCGGAGATGCTCACTGAGACCGGTTTGAGCGTCAAAGTCCCTATAGACTTTTATGTAAAAGTAACAGAGCGGCACATGGGCCAGGAAAAAGAAAAAGAGAAGCAACCGTTTGATATTTCTGGCCTTTCAAAAACAAAAATCCTTTACTACAAAAAGCCAGAAGTCTTCAGCTTCAATGCCAAGATTTTAAAAATCTTTGACAATAGCAACATAGTGCTTGATCAGACTGCATTCTACCCAACAAGCGGTGGACAGGTGCATGATATCGGAAGCATTGGCAAAGCGGACGTTGTTGATGTTAACAAATACGGCGATATTATTGTGCATAAATTGAGTTCAGTCGCGGGCTTGAAAAAAGGCAGTGCTGTAAAATGTGAGGTTGACAAAAGCCGCAGGCAGATATTGAAACAGCACCATACAGGCAATCATATATTGAACCTTTCGTCCAGGAGCATACTTGGTTCGCATGTGTGGCAGCATTCTGCGCTTAAGGATATAGACAAAGCAAAACTCGAAATAACTCATTACGATGCGTTGTCAGATGAGGAAACGAAGAAAATAGAAGATTATGCGAATGTGGTCGTGAAGAAAAATATACCTGTTAAGACCGAAGTGCTGCCAAGGGCTGAAGCTGAGCAGAAATACGGGTTTAGGATTTATCAGGGCAGTCAGGGCGTTCCGAGCAAAGAAGTGCGCATAGTATCAATCGGCGATTTGGACCACGCTGCTTGCGGTGGCACTCATTGCAACAGCACAGGTGAAGTAGGTTTTATCACAATCCTACGAACAAAGCGCGTGCAGGATGGTGTTGTGCGAATTGAATATGTATCTGGGAATATTGCTGTTAAGCGGCTTGAAGAAAAAGAACGGCTGCTCAAAGAAACGGCCAAAGTACTGGGCGTGGCAGAGGAAAAAGTCCCGAATGCTGTGAGGAAGCTGTTCGAAGAATGGAAAGAAAAAAGAAAATTATTGAAAAAAATGAAAAAGAAGTGATTTTATGCCGGTAGATGCGGAAAGATGGCGTGAGCTGAAGGAGAAAGAAGAAATTTTGAAAAAGGCAGCAACAGCAATACGTGTTCAGGAAAAGGATTTGGCACGCGTGGTGGCTAGGTTTAAGAGAGAGATAAAAGAGATGGACGAAAAACTTAAATAGATAAAGATGATTAAAATTTAAATTTTAATTTCAAATAATTCTTTAATGGTAAAGAAAAAGTTTTCAGAAATACTTTTGGAAGAAGCGGATAAAATTGTAGAAACGATTGCTAAAGATGATGCTTATCTTACTATTTTGAGAGACCAAAAGGATAAAATAGATGAAATATGCAACTTAATAGAAAAAAGTAGAGCTATGCATTGTTACGGTAAGGGAAGATCCGGTAATCCACCTGTTGCATTAGCTTTAAGATTAAAAAATTTCGGTTATAAAGTCTGGTTTGGAGGCGACGTAATTAAAGAAAGGATATACTCTGGTGACATTGTTTTTCTCTTTTCTGGTTCTGGTGAAACAAACGAGACAGTAAATTTTGCAGACCAAGGTAAAAAGGCTGGGGCAAAGATTATAGGAATCACAACATATGAAAATAGCACTTTAGGCAAATTATCTGATGTTGTATTTTATCTTCCAGGTGGTCTAGAAAAAAGCAAGGGTTGGGAGTATATCAAAAGCCAACTTAGTGAGTCAGAGTTGTATGGTGGAGGGTTATTTGAACTGTTTGCTTATTTATTTCAAGAGACGCTTGTAACCGCAATAGGAAAATATAAGGGCATAAAGCCAAGTATAGTAGCCGAAACGCATGTAAGAGATTAGTCAGCCCACCGCTAATTCGTCATATTTAGTTCATATATTCCTTGTCGCACATCTGATAGGCGGTTGTAGCATTAATTCGCACAATGCATCAAATACTCTCTCGTTTGATGGGTTTGTGAGCATTTCGCTGCCGTAATAACTGGTTATTGATAATGTTGGGTTGTTGGCGGTGTTATCGATAAGCTCCTGCACAAATATCTGGTTTGGAAATTCACTGGCTGCTGCTTCTATATACGCCTGCTGGTTTGCGCATTCTGTGCACCCTAGTTTATATCTATATTCTAGTATGGTTCTCCCGAGCTGTAGCATGTAGCTTCTTTGCTCAGCAGTAATCTCGTAATTGACAACATTGTTTTCAGGCAGGTCTGGCACTTGTGCACCGCCGTTCGGTTGGCTCCAACTTCTAAAAGCCTGAAGCACGCCATAGGCAAGTGTAGACCCAACCATAAGAAAAATCAAAATTAAGGATGCATATTTCTTTTTATCAAACCTAATTTTCATAAATTTATTTCGGTTTTTACAATTTAATTATATATTGTAGATGATGTAGATGGTGCTTTGAATGGTGCTTGAGAGAATCATATCATTAAAAACAGCTGTAAGAAACCCTCTGGCAATGTTCGTTGTTGGCGGACTTGTATCAGTTTCATGCCTGGTAATATCTTTTCTTGTGTTTAACGAATCCGTAGGCATATTCACAACTTTTTTGATAACTATTGCAATGACACCTTTTATGGTAAATCTCTTACGTTGGGAAGAAGCTGAAACAGAGCAAGAAATAGCAAGGAAGAAGGAAAAATTCCTGTCCAGGCATAAAGATGTGCTTATGATATATACAGCATTTTTCGTAGGTATGATACTTTCCCTGTCTATTGTTTTTATAATGCTCCCGGATGCGGTTGTGGAGCAGGTATTCAAGGATCAGATAACTGAGATAAAGATTATTCGCGGCGATTTCTTATCACTGGATCTGCTCCAAAGGATAGTTTTGAATAATATAAGTGTGCTATTGATATCATTCCTATTTTCGTTCCTGTTCGGAGCTGGCGCTATTTTCATACTTTCATGGAATGCGACTGTTCTCGCTGCGGCAATCGGCCTGGCCGCTAAATCAATTGGCGGCATGCATGGTCTACCTTTTGCTGTTTTGATATTTTTCCCGCATGGCAGTCTGGAGATACTTGCGTATTTTATCGGCGCAATAGCCGGCGGACTTGTTTCGGCAGCAGTTACAAAATCACACTCCAGATATTTCTGGCATATTGTGAGGAACAGTTTGATGCTTGTAGCGGTGGCTGTTGTCCTTCTTATAGTGGCTGGACTGGTGGAAACAGTACAGCTTTAGAAAATTTAGTAAGTTCTTAACTTCCTATAAAGTTGTATTATTTCTCTTGCTGCGATCATTCCTGAGGCTGCTGCACCAACTATACCACGAGAGACACCAGCTCCGTCGCCAGCAACAAAAAGATTTGGAACATTTGTTTGCAATGTTTTATAACCACCTTTTTCAATTGTTATGATTCTTCTTGCATAAAATTTAATTTCGGGACCATACAAAAGAGTCGAATCTTCTGCAAGTCCAGGTATTACAGTGTTAAGTTTTTCTAGGCCCTCTAGAATATTTACGAGTATCCTATATGGATATGCCAATCCTAAGTCGCCTGGTGTAGCTTTATCTAAACTCAGCGTAGGTTCTACATGATTTTCCTCTATACTCTTTGGATCTGATCTTCTATGTCTTTTGAAATCACCATATCTTTGAATTAGCGGTTTACCACCACCAAGCATGTTTGTAATACGAGCTATAGAACGTCCATATTCTGTTGTGTCATTGAGGGGTTCAGTCAATCCGACTGTAACCAAAAGGGCTAAGTTTGTGTTATCTGAGCGAGTGTCATAATTTGAATAACCGTTTACTCCAACTAGACCATCTCCGTAAGACTCAATGTCTGCAAAGCCGTATGGACATACACAAAATGTTCTGACTTTATCATCAAATGTAGGAGTTCTAATGAGAAATTTTGCGTCCCAGCATCCATAATCTTCAACGATTTCTCTCATTAAGCTACTAGGGAACTCAACCCTAACTCCGATGTCTACTGGATTAAAAATACATTCAAGACCGAGTTTATCATACACGGGTTTAAGCCTTAATGAGCCAGTTCTCCCAGGAGCAGATATTACAAAATCACAAGGAAAATTTCCTTTTGATGTTTCTACTTCTGTTATTTTCGTTCCATCGAGCTTAAAATCTTTGACTTTAGTTACAAAATTGAATTTTACACCTTTATTTTTTAAGTCTGTTTGAAACTTTTCATTAAGTTTATGCAGTCTATCTGAGCCTACGCGTTTTTGTCTAATTTTTATGAACTTCATTCCTGCTTGATCAGCTTTTGTACTTAATTTTTCCAATTGTTTTTCATCATAAGTACCTTGCTCCACACCATAGTTTTGGAATGTCTCATCAATTTTGTTAATTACACCTTCTGCTTTTTCTAACGGCATGAATTCAGTCAAGTCCCCACCGATTTTTGGGTGCAGATTTAGTTTCCCATCAGAACCTAATCCTGATCCTCCAGCTCTAAGACGCTGTTCAAATACTGTTACATCATATAAGCCCGACTTTATTAATTCTTGAGCTGCAAACATCCCAGCAGGACCAGCACCAACTATGACTACTTTCTTCAAAAAATATCCTCCAATAATTAACTCACTTAAATTTAAATATTTGAAAAATCCGATTTACCCAAACCTATTCTATAAATATCCCTGGTCTTCCGAATTTGGCGCGCTCTGCTTTGTCTTGAGGGTCGTATGCTTTTGGGTCAGTGGATTTGAAAACCGAGATCTTCTTGAATCCGAGCTTTTTTAGATTCTCCATCGAGGCTCGGAAATATTCCAGTTCTTCGTCAGTTGCAAAATAAAGACAAAGGTGGTTGTCGGCTTTAGCGAGTTTTGCAACTTGTTTTATGTCTTCTCTTGTTTTTTTGTAGGTATCTTCAAGCTGCATTATTTTTTTATTGATTTTTTCCACTTGGGCAACCGGCCATTTCTCGATTGATACGAATGACTTTTTGTTCATGCTCGCCCAAAGTTCTTCTGCAATATGAGGCATAAGCGGTGCTATAAGTTTTATAACAGCTTCCACAACTTGTGCAAGAATATTTTTGTTACAATTTGCGACTCCACCCATACGATCGATATATGCTTTAAGCTCATTTGTGAGTCCAAAAAGAGTGGATTGTGCTGCGCTTCTAAATTTCATTTGCTCGTACGAGTCTGTCACTGATTTGATAAGTTCTTGCAGTCTGCTTTCCATATACATTTCTATATTTCGGTTTTGTGCGGTCTTTCCTTCCCCTTCTTTTCTCCCCTTACCTTTTGCTTTTTTCAATTCCGAGGCCAGCTCGAACAAATAATTAATTCTTGAATTGTATGTTTGCACAGACTCGTCCCGCCAGTCTGCATCATCCATGTTTTCGTTTGAAGCAACAATGTTTATTCTAACCAGATCAGCTCCGTATTTTTTAACAAGATCGCGTAGCGGCCTGAAATTGCCTTTGCTTTTGCTCATCTTCTCTCCAGCCACATTCACGTAACCGTTTACGCCGATTGAGCGTGGCCAGCGCTCCTGGTCGTCCCACATCGCAATATGGTGGAAGATGAAAAAAGTAAGATGGTTTTGCACAAGGTCTTTGCCAGACGTGCGCATATCCACTGGATAAAAGTAGTCAAACTCATTGCGCAGCTCTTCTATGATTTTTTTATCCAATCTGCTGGATTTGGCGAGCTTGGCAGCATCGCCCTTGCCGAAAAATATATAATCAAAGACTTCATCTGTAAGCTGCTCGGCCTTTATCTTACCCTTTTTCTCGTTCAGCGTTTTTGCCAGTGTGTAATATGCCATGTAGATTGTAGAATCGCTGAGTGTTCCAACTATCCATTCTTTGTCCCAAGGCAGAGGCGTTCCCAGACCGGATCGTCGCGTGCATGCTTTATCGTGTAGCCAATCAACAGTACTATCAAATTGCTTGCGAGCATCTTCTGGATAAAACTTCATTTTTCTTATCCATTTTTTCGTTTGCTCTTTCCACTTTGGATCAGAGTATTTGAGGAACCATTGGTTCTCCAAGATTTTTATATGGCATTTTGTTTTGCATCTGCATACAACAGTAGCGGTGGTTTCCCAGAATTTATCCGCAATTCCTTCGTCTGTAAAATCTTCTACAAGGATTTCTTTAATTTCTGAGACTTTCATTCCAGCATAACGTCCGCAGTTCTTTTTGCAGGTGCCTGTGTGGAATTCTTTTTTATAAAGCGATTCGGTTGCTTTTTCAAGCTTGTCTGCGTCTTTCTGGGTTTTTATGCCGAGCTTTTCGCAAATTTCTTTTGCAGGGTGCTCTCCAAACCCTTCTGTTGCAATAATAGATATCGGCTCAACAGCTCGTACAATTTTTTCAATATTATATTTTTTCTGCTGTGCTTTGTCTGCTTTCAATTCTTCAAGCCCAATCCAATCGTACGGCGCGTGTGACGGCACAGACACAACAATGCCAGTCGCGATTTCAGTGTCGCAGAACTTTGCTGGCAGTACTGGGATTTTTGTTTTTGTTACAGGATTTTCGCATGCTTTGCCAATCAGCTCCGACCCCTTTACTTTGTCGATAATTTTTATCTCCTTCAGCTGATCTTTCAATTTTTTCACAGCAGTTTTGCTTAATATCCACTTTTCTCCATTCACTTCAGCACGCACATACTCCACATCCGGGTCTATCCAAATGTTTGTAGCACCATACATTGTTTCTGGTCGTAGTGTCGCGCATGGCAGCATCTCTCCAGATGTAAGCTTGAACTTGATGATAATATACTCTGTAGGAGATTCGCCTACGCCCTCTAACCGGTCATGATCACCTGTGGGGCTTCGGCATTTCGGGCACCAGACAACCGGATGCGTGCCTTGCGTCACATACCCACGGGCTTTAAGCGTGTTGTACTGCCATTCGACAAAGCGTGAGTAAGTCGGTGTCATACTTGTTGTAATGAACGTGCGTCGCCAGTCGATCGAAAGTCCGGTTGCTTGCAGATCCTCTATCCATCTTTTTTTCCAGAACTTTGCAACGAATTTCGGGCCTTTTTTTACAAAATCTTTGAGATTTTTTTCACTAGCACCATATATTTTGAACGCCTGCTCTTGAGACTTGTCGCCTTTTTCCAGCCGTTTCACTGCACCAACTATAGGTTCGCCAGTTGCATGGAATGCTTGCGGAAAGAGCACATTAAAGCCTTGCATGCGTTTGAAGCGTGCATAAACATCTCCTCTGATAAATGTAAACCCGGCTCCAATATGCGGTGCGCCATTCACGTATGGATAAGGAACAGTAATGAAAAACTTCTTGCGCTTCGGGTCTATGTCTGCCTCGAAGATCTTGGCTTTTTCCCACTTCTTCTGCCATTTTTTATCTATCGCTTTGAGATCTACGATACAACCACCTATGCTGCACCTACCTATATATCTTTTTCATTCTATACCTAAAATTTAACTTATTTTTATATTTTCACTTAAAAATTTAACTCTACTATATTTTGGTATGGGAACACAGAAAAGAAAATGGAGAGAAAACTACTCCCAACGAGACCCTAGGCAAAGACACGCAAATCGACTAGCTCGAAGTATGGCTTTAAAACGAATTCGACGACCCACTCGGATAGTTACAGCAACTTCCAGTAGGATACTCGCTGAGAGAATACATACGATTGTATCTGAAGACCTTCTCGACCTCGAGGAATGTAATAAAGTTTCGATGGCTTTATTATCTAGACTAAATATATCCAGACCTCATATACCACTTGGAAAAATAAAGGATTTAAAAATACCTGTAAGGTATGTAAAGCCAGCACATCACTATAGCGATGTGGACATCGGGACTAATTTTGATATACTTCTGTCACCATATCATTTTACGAATTATATAGTCGTGTTAGAAAGGAAAGGAACGTCTTTAGCTGTAATGATAACTAGAAAAAAAGATATTTTAGAAGGGGCTGTGAATTTCTTATCAATCAGGCACCAACGATTAGGCTATCTATCTTATTTATACGACTATCAAAAAATTGAATCACTATTTGAGATTGAATGTATAAGACCCTTTGAGCCATCTCCTAATTACAAAGAAGTCTAGGAGATTCAGGAATTAAACCATCGGATATACACGTGTGTCTGATTCATACGGTAGTTCTACGCTGTTGATTTCATTCAAGTTATCCAAGTCATTCATCTTTATCATTCTATTCGAGATTGTATAAAGCACATCGTCGATGTACAAGGATCTTCTTATCTGAGACGAATAATCGTATGTTGGCTCTCCGTCTGCAGTATCATTAATATCAGTGTGTGTTATTCTTCCTTTTAGTGTGAACCCGCTGCTTAAATCGATATTAAATGCATAAGCCCCTTGCCATACATTCCATTTTCCGGATTCAGAGAGGCTGATTGGTATAACTAGAAGATTCTTTGACCTGTCGAATAAGAATGCTTTGTGGTCTGTCAATGCTTCTGAATTTGTGCCGCGCTCACCGATCATGTATTTTGAAATCTCGGTCGGGTTTTCCACATCAGTTATATCGAAAAGGGACAGTTTCATGCCCAACATCCTACCTTCTTCTGTAGCGTCTCTGCCAATGCCGATAATGTGTGTTTCATCGTATGGATGCAGATAATCTGAGACTCCTGGTATTTTAAGATAGCCCAATACTTGAGGACTGCTTGGATTGCTCAGATCTATAACAAATAAAGGATCAATCTGCCTGAAAGTCACCATATAGCCTTTGTCTCCCAAGAATCTGGCAGAGTATATTCTTTCTCCTTCTGCAAGGTCTTCCACTTTGCCGATTATTTGAAGGTCGCTGTTGAGAACATACAAGTGATTCACTGAGGATGACCTCCAATTCCCTGTTGTTGTTGCAATCCTGAAATAGCCGTTATGCTCATCCATTGAGAACTGGTTTAAGACGTAACCTGGCACCTCACCAGCTGTTTTGTATTCTATTTTTTCATTGTCAACAGATATCTTATGGACGATCGTCTTTTCCAGTTCTTTGCTGATCTCTATTTGCACATCCTCCATTCTCTGGTATATATCCATCATGAGGCTGGCTGCTTGTTCCGGATCCATGGATTCCACATAGTTTTGTAACGCCTCTGATACCTGCTGCATCTTCTCATAATCGCTGATGCCCGAGTTTCTTATATTATTTATTTCATTTTGAATATTTGACGGCACTACTGGGATGATCGCTTTTTTTATTATTCTATCATAAAAATGGGTCATGCTCAATCTTTTGGTGTACACAATGTAAATGTTGTCAGTTGAGGCGTACATACTGTGGCTATAACCCATAAGAAATGTTTTGCTGGACAGTTCTTCGTTTGCATCCTGCGTGTTCACGGCTACTATGGTTGTAAGGATGTATGATGAATCAGGGAAATCGAAATAGTATACCTCTGAAGCAGGTATTGCTATTGTTTTTTCAACAGAGCCAGTGCTAGAGCGGATTACTGGCAATGGCACTGGATGCGGTTCAACATAATATGTAGGCTGGTTTATTATAATGTACGCATAATCGCCTATCATCCTTGAATCAAAATAACTGCCGTTTATTGAAACATCTTTTTCTATAATCGGGTTTTCCCTGTCTGATATATCATATACTTTGATGAACGTTTTTTGACTGTAATATCTTGGAGCTATGCTGATTCCAATTTTAGAAGACTCATAACCGCCATAATCTCGGCCAAACACAACCAATTTGTCATCATTTATGAATATTTCATAAAGACTTGCATCCAACTCTATTTCAGATAATATCTTGGCGTTTTCTGCTGGATACGCATCAACAATAACTACTTTCTCCCCAGAAATTACGTATATGTATCTCCCGTCATTCTTCACTATATCTGCTTCATCAACACCGGCCACTTGGATATTTGTTGTTGAATAATCCTCAGAACCTTTGTCAGCAATTCCGCTAATTTCAGCAATAACATCTCCTTGTATAGTAGAACCCAGCGCCGGTGCTCCAAAAGTTCTACCAAATTCACCATAGTATGAATATGTTCCAGTGTTCTCCTCTAAAAAGTTTTTGAGTTCATTCTCAGAAGAAAACTTTTTCAATATTGCCTGATCAGAAATTGGCTCTTGAATAAAACTATTGATCAAAAGAAGTCCGAAAACAAGACCTATAACTAATACTGCTAAAGTCCCACCCTGTCCTTTATCTGAATTTTTCATTTTCATTTTAATTTTCATATAAATCTTCCCCCAAATTTTGACTTTTTGTAAAAATAAAACCCAAAGCCAGCAAGTGAAATCGCCAGTAGAGTTATTGATGCATATAGAAAAACAGGTTGCTGCGTGAATGTAATGCTTAGATTTTCAAATACTGTTGCAGGTTGTGACACTTTCTCAGAGTCATTAACTGCTATTCCTGCTGCTTCTTGAGGCGTTGCCATAAAGCCCCTAGCTCCAAAAGTGTCAAACATGTACAAATGACCAGCGAAAGTTCCGAAACTTGCCATTAAAACAATCAATGAAGTCGCGAGTATGATCACCAAGCGTCGTGATTTACTTGAGACTATGCCTGTGCCTCTTTCAGTAAGTGAGTAGAAAATAAACTTCTTTCCTGGTACTTCAAGTTTTTTCACCAAACCTACTTTTTCAAGTTTATTCAGATGCTCGACAATTGTAGCATCACTCTTTTTTAGTTTTTTCGCCACAAAAGAAGGCGTCCTTCCACCTTCTGACAACATTTTCAAAATATCCATCCTGGTTTCTGCTGAGATAACCTTCAGCACATCCCGATCAACTATTGTGACTGGTTCGTCTTTCATAGTTCTTAATTGAAAAGTAAAGAACAAAAGGCTGTCGATTTTATTAGGCGAACGCCAAATTGAATTTTACGCTCCAGAATGATCATGGTGTTTCTATAAATATACCATCTTCATATGTAAGTGTGCACGAAGTTTCCCCGTCTCCATCCTTCCCATTGAAATAAACATAGTACCCAACAAACGGCTCTAACGTATTCGCAGAGAAGAAATTACTATCACAATCTCCTACACTCCCTCCTAACGGATCATAATAAACAAAATATCCATTATCATCATACAAACATCCAGGCTTACTAGAGCTTGCATAATGTGTGAAAATTTCATCTTTATCACCACACACCTCAGCAATATCATCCAAGCTCGTTTCTCCAGGTACACTGATGATATTTGTTCCCGGATATAGTATAACTTCCACTTCATCAGGCGTATCAAACGTTATCTCACACCCATTCTCAGCATACAAATAATATCCAAAACCATCTTCCATAGTAGCCGCAGAGAAGAAATTACTATCACAATCGCCATCATTATCTCCTAAAGGATTGTAATAAACAAAATACCCGTTATCATCGTACAAGCATCCAGCTTTACTACTACTTGCATAATATAACAATCCACAATCAAGATCGCTAAACTCATCTTCAGGCAAGCCAGGTACGCCTACGATATTTGTCCCTTCGTATATAGTTATAGACTCTTCTCCGTCGCTTAGAGTGGTAGTTGTTGTAGTGGTTGATGGACAGTCCCAAGTCTCTGTTTTGCAGTTATTCGTTTCGTCACTCTCGATTATTCTGTTTGTCCCATCAGCGCAAACCATTATAGTATCGCTTGCGCCAGAACATGTCCACGTATAACTAGAGAAAGACTCCTCACTAAAAGCGCCAGCAGCTAAAGCATCAATGTAATCGGCGGTTTTAGTATAAGTGCCGTCCACGTATAAGTGTGAATAGCTATAGTACTCAGTGCTCCCACTCCCAACATTCTCTATTCTGTATAGAATCTCACTTCCGCTGACCGAGATATCTGTTATTTTTAAATTTGGTTCTCCTGTTGGAAGTGTAGTAGTTGTCGTGGTAGTGGCTGAAACGCAATCACTATCCTCAGCATCTATGTATCCATCACAATTATTATCGTAGTAGTCATCGCACGCTGTTTCTGTATCCTCAGCAGAAGTCCCCCATACCCAAGAGCCAGCATTGCTTTTGTAGCATGTATAGCTTGTATCTGCGCAGGACACAATTCGGCAGGATTTTGTAAAGTCGCACCTCCAGCTTTCACATGTTTTTGTTCCGCTTATTGCGCAGTAATCCGGATTCGAATCTGAGCATATGTAATTATCCCCACTTCTAGTCAGTATGTTTTTCCCAACTCCAGAGCAACTACTCGCCAAACCAGTGTCACAATCATAGAGATTACAGTTTTTTGTTGCATAGGTACAGCTATCACCTGAACAATAATATTCTGTTAATATAGAGCCTGAGCATGAGTCTTGATGGCTTGTTGTATCTGTACATGTGCCGGCTATTAGTGGATAATTGCCATTGTCTGAATCTGTGCATTCATCTGGAATAGTTGTTGTTGTGGTGGTGGATGCTACACATTTGAACTTTCCATACGGTGGTTCTCCTGAAGGGTCGATTAAATAATAACCAGTAGTATCCTCAACGCATTTTAGTTCTTCCCCATCCATTTCCCCACATTTATAACTATATCCGTTCACACTTCCATCTGACTGTGAATAACATCCTGTAGGAGACTCAGTATCGAATGAATAACAATATCCTCTCAAACCCCAACAACAATTGTCTATATCACAAGCAATACAGCAATAATCGTTTCCACAACTGTAATCACCTGTAAGATCCTTAAACCAATTTGTATGGCTGTCATAATAACTTTCACTCACACAATAACCATTTATAACTTCTTCATCATCATAACAATAAGTTCCTGCTGTATTACATGGTTCTCCTATACTAGTAGTAGTTGTTGTGGTTGGTACAGTAGTAGTTGTTCCAGGTGTTGCAAAAATAAAGCTCCCAGATACAGTTTCTGCTCCATCTATATAAGTTCCAGTCCCAGGAGGTCCTCCATCATATAGAGCAGCTGCAGTAATTGATACTGTTTTGCCTGTGCATACTGATGGCACAGCCGGTATAGTCCAGACCCCATAAACATTTCCTGCAACTGTTATAATTGGATCAAATATGCCAGGCATATCTCCACCTATGTATTGTATATCACATGTCCCATCAGCAGACATAGCATCTATCTGGAAGAAATCTGCTGCTGAGCAATCGCCTGTATAGCTACCTATCATTGTAATAATCTCTCCCTGTTCACAATCTGTAGAGCTGCCACCAGCGCAGATTACTGAAACCAACGCAGTAATTAAATCACAAGGCTCGACTATGATTGTTGTTGTCGTTGTAGTCGCTGGAATAGTAGTTGTAGTGGTCGTTTCTTCACAATAAGACATCGAGCACTCAACTAAAGTAGGATCGAAACATCTACTACCAAATATTTTAAAACAATCATTGCCGCAAGTTGATATACAACAGCAAGATTCAGTTACTGCAGTAGTATTGACTGATATTAGACCAGGATATATTAATAGAATGAACATTACTGCCAAAAAGGATACGAGCGCAAAAGTTTTATTCATATTTTATTTTTGAATTTCAGAATATTTAATACTTGACTCTACTATAACTTTATAATAAATTTAAATAGGGAGAATATTATTTTATTGCACATTGAATTAAACTTAATTAAATTAGACTAAACAAGCCCTCGTAGCTTAGCTTGGATAGAGCGGCGGACTTCTATCATAGTGGAGAAATCCGAAGGTCGTGGGTTCAAATCCCACCGGGGGCATAGAACTATAGGGTTTATATCCCTTCACTCATATACTTTACTTTATGAGCGACAGTATTTATAACTTAGAAGGCAGACTCACTTACTTCTCTAAACGGTTGGCGAACTCTAAAAAGATCTCTAACACCAACAAGAAATTAATCAACGACTTCTTAGGATACTGCGCTGCTCAAGGCTTATCAAAGCACAGGATTCTCAAATACCTCTACATGCTTACAAAGTTAACAGAGATGTTAGGCAAGAACTTGAAGACCGCTAACAAGCATGACATACAGAAGTTGGTTGCGGAGATAGAAGGTATTGAACGCTACTCAGATTGGACGAAGAAGGATCTGAAGGTGAGCATCAAGAAGTTCTACAAGTGGCTCAACGGTGGCGAGGAGTATCCTGACAGTGTGAAGTGGTTGAAAGTTACGATGAAAAATAATCGCAAGATGTTACCCGAGAGCTTGCTGACAATAGAGCAAGTGCAAGCGTTAGCTAACGTAACTACAAACATGCGTGACAAAGCTTTGATCATGTGCCTGTATGAAAGCGGTGCAAGGATAGGCGAATTGCTTGGAATGAAGATCAAGCACGTAGAGCCGAATGATTACGGTGTGAAGATAATGCTTCACGGAAAAACGGGTGGTCGTAGAATATTGTTGATAAACTCTGCTCCTTTGCTGAGCGAATGGTTAGAACTTCACCCGGATAAAAACAATCCGGAGGCGTGGGTTTGGATCGGTCTAGGACAGAGAAACATGGGTAAGCGTTTAAGATACCCGGCTGTGAAGAAAGTGATTAAAACCCTCTGCCAGAAAGCTAGTATCAAGACTCGTGTATACCCCCATCTTTTCAGACACAGCAGAGCTACCGAGCTTGCGAAATCGCTGACAGAGGCGCAGATGAATCAAGTCTTCGGCTGGGTGCAAGGCAGCAACATGCCAGCTACCTATGTGCATCTGAGCGGTAGGGATACAGACGAAGCGGTGCTGAGAGCTGCTGGTGTCAAGAATATCAAAGCAGCAGAGAAAGGTAAGATACTGAGGACGTGCCCGAGATGCAGATCCGTTAATACATCTGAATCGCAGTTCTGTAAGGCTTGCGGTATGCCTATGGATTTGGAAACTATCGTAACGATGGAGAAGAAGCGCAGAGCTGGTGACATGATAGTTGAGCTACTGCTGAGTATTCCAAGCATCAGAAAGCAAGCAATAAAGCAAGCTAAGAAACAGGGGCTAACCAAAGAGATTGAAGAGTTGATAGAAGCATAGCTAAGTTACAGCTTCTCTAGTTTTACAGCTTCGCTAAGTATCTTCTTGCCACGTTCTGTTAAGCGGTAATGGATAAAGGCTCTCTTCTCTACCTCGATAGAAATAGTTTCAATCAAGCCGGCTTTCTTCAATAACTTCAGTCTTATCGTCCTCGTTCCTTCGTTAGAGCACGCTTCAGACAAGTCACTGAATCTTTTTGGAGACTTTGAGAGCGAGGTCAGTATGTCTAGAATGTATTCTTGACCAAGCAGTGAGATGGTTTTGCGTTCTTCAGCCATACATATTAAACTATGAAGAATCGTAGATGATATTATCCGATGAGCATTTAAAGTTAACTACGATAAATTGTAGTATAGTAATGAGGGCTGTGATTCGATGCAGAAGAGGAAAATCATCATCGGCTTGATACTGAGCATAGTAGCGATAGCACTTGTTTCTGTGTATGCAAGTTATACAGGAAGAGCAACACAGAAGGCAACAGATCAAACTACGACTACACAGCCAGCAGAGCAAACCACGACAACTACTACCTCGACTACGATGCCAACAACTACAACAACTACTGAAATAAAGGAGATAGAGGGTTTAACTTCTATCGGCACAGCTTCAACCATGTGGGATAATTGGGACGCTGATCCTGAAAACGATGGAATGTTAGTCGGTATCATGTTCTTAGACGGAGAAAGCAAGCCTATACACTTCGAGGATATTCCTGTAAGCGTGAGGATTGAGCTCTACACGCAAACATGGGATCGGACAGGTATGCCTAAAGCTACTAAAGACAGGCTTGTATACGAAGGTGAGTTTACGATCACTTCGAGCTCAGAGGTTAACGTATTCGATAGGCAAGGGCTTCACATTCCTAAGGAGGAAATTGCTGTTGATCCAACTAAAGATGAGCAACTAGGTGGAATAGAAACGATAGTGTATACGTCCACGCAAGGAGAATTCACTTATTACATGGCTTACGTGGAGCTGTATGAGGAGCAAGAAGTGATTGCAACATCGAGTAGTGCAGCAGAACAGGCTGTAGATAGTAGTGCAGTGATACCAGGAGCGTGTGATGTGGGTAATCCTTCTACTTGTTATAATCGTCCACTTTTGCCTGTATACGAAGAACCGCCAGCGACTACAACATCATCTATAACAACTACGACTACCGCCGAGTCAACGACTACGACAACTACAACACTACCGGCAACGACAACCACTCAGCTAACTACAACTACGACTGAGCCGACTGCCACTACTACAACGACAACGCTAAGCAGCACATACAACACAGTTTATGTAGGAAAAATATCAGAGGTAATTTCAGCAGCGGTGAAAGTTTTCAAGCTCGCTGCTGCGTATAATGATGTAGCTATAGGGTTGTATGAGAAGTAAGACGTGGCTGTAGAACGTGTTATTTTTTCGATATCGGCGCTTTCCTGATAACTATAGCCTCACCCTCATCGTCCTTCACAGCCTTCATAACGATATGAGTCTTGTCGTCCCAGCCCAACGCTTTAGCCTCTTTGGTAACGTATACAGCGTAGCCTGTAGACCAGCGAATTATTTTCTTGACCGCCATAGTCAAGGTCTTCTTTTTCATGTTACCTCTCATTATTTTGGAAGGCTGTGTATAACACTTATATGCTTGTTGTCACAAGCATTGAATTATGGCGGGTGTGGTGAGCGAGAACAAGTCTGGAGTATTGAGACCATGAAGTCCATCAAGTCAAGCAAAGTAGTAAGGACAACCTACAAATATCCTAGTGATCCGATTCACTATAAGTTCAAAGCTCACTGCTCTGCTCTAGGAACTAACATGCAAGAGCGTATGACAAAGCTCATTCTAGACGATCTGAGAAAACATAAGAGACTGCGGACTAGACGATCTCCGAAAATAGGCGTGAAGATGGAGAAAATAAAGCCTCTGAAGAAGGAGGACGCAATCAAAGCGTTAGAGAAGCTAGGACGTGTGGGAAGAGGTAGAGAAAGGTGACGAAGAAAAAGGGGCAAGAAAGATACGATTGGATAGCAGATAATATTCATGGTAATGTGGTATACGATATGGGCTGTGTGAAAGGTGAGCTCCATTCCATCATTTTGGACAAATATCCAGACAAGGAAATCATAGGTGTGGACATAGAAAGAGGCGGGGATAAGGTATTTGACTTGAATAAACCCTTTCCTAAAATATGGAAGAAAGCGGATACAATCATAGCTGGAGAGATAATAGAGCATCTAGAGAATCCTTATGGTTTTTTAAAGCAGTGCTATAAACTGTTGAATAGTGATGGGAGATTGGTTATAACAACCCCAAATATAAATTCCATAAAGGTTTTGTTTAATATCCATGCTGAAACAGCCGACCATATATTCTCTTGGTCGATGTATTGGCTAAAGAGGGTGTTGAGACGAATAGGATTTGAGATAATAGAAGTAAAACATGTAAACATGAACGAGAGATTCATAATAAGGTTGCTTGCATTCTTTGTTCCTACAGCGAGAAGAAACTTACATATCATAGCTCTAAGGTAGAGAAAAATGAAAAGACACACCTACTTATTTCAGACCTCAATTACTTCGATTGCTTTGAGCTTGATCTTCGGATAAGCTTCTATCTACTAAAAAATTCCTTGACTTCCATTCCAAAAACGTAAGGATAAACACGATTAAAGGGCACTAGAACGTTAGATCTCCTGTATCTTTCTCTTGCCCTTCTCTTCAAATACCCCCTTAACTTGTAATAGGCTTTCTGCACGTCATCTCTAGTGGGGTTTTCGCCTTTTATTACAGAGTCTATAAAACTGTTGTCCAACTCTACTAACGTTACCCGTCCTACGCCTTTTCTATTTTCTCTTTTGGTGTGAACTATTCCCGCCTTCTCAAACTTTCTGATCATTCTGCTAACGGTATTTCTACGGAGCTTAGTATTTTTAATCAACTCCTTAAGATACTGAGGACGAAATGCCAAACAAGTAAGCACCTTCCAATACTTCAAGACCCATCTTTCAAGCTCATAGGTTTTAGTGTATTCAAGGCGCTCTAGAGGGTCTGAAATAGTCCTATGTTCAACTTTTGGTGCATAGGTAGATAATACGCTCATAGTAATTATTTTGTTAGAGGTGCTTAAAAGTATGCCACTGATCAGAAAGGTTTCACGAACGGGTAATTCGTATACGGTCACTCTACCAAAAAGCTGGGTCTTCTATTGGAAGAAGGATAGACCTATCAAGGCAGTTGAGATGGAAGTTAATGAAGAATTGAAAATTAAACCCGTGTTAGAAGAGTGAAGAGTTGATACATGTGAACAAAGAAATTGAATCGCATCTGCCG
>JAUWZS010000015.1 GCA_030615205.1 Candidatus Aenigmatarchaeota archaeon
TTTGGCTACTATGACCTCTGCTGACTTCTGCCCAATCACACTATGAATTGCTCCAAGGTGCGCTACCTCTTATACCTGCCCTGCTACCATGTTTCGCTCATACCGCTAAGGCAGCTTCACGATATGCCCAGGCTTGTTTCACCAGTGGCCTGGCTGGTTTTCTTTTAGAACAGGTATTAAGATCGCCCGTTGAGCAGACCTGCCTGAGGCGGGCAAGTCTCCCCGGATTCCGCCAAAGGCGGATAAAAAGGACATTCACCCTGTTGAATAGGGTTCCCTTTGGGAAATTCAACGGGGTAAACTTTCCATACACAATCCCGCCAATCTGGGCGGGACTCATGGATTTGCACTCCGGCTTCCTTCAGACCCTCCCTCACAGGAACGCCCTTGCCTTTGGCTAGTACTTTTGTTAATGTAATCAAACCATTAACAGGGTTCACATACAGGGGACTTGCACCCCATAAGTTCACGCCCATGCCGGGCGTACACAAGCAAATGCAGCCGACCGCTAACCGCGTCGGCTGATTTGCGGGTTAGCCAGTCTATAATTAAATAACGGCATCCAAATAATTCATAGAGATTTAGTCCAGAAGATATGAATTTCAGAAATCACAAATCGAGAAAAAAATGGCAAAAGGAATTCATTAACAAAGTTTTCAAACATAGAACCAAATTTCACAACACTTTTTCAAAAATTATATTGAATAACATAGAATTGATTGAAGGAAAAAATGACCATTTACCAAAGTCTTTATTTAAATTCTATACACCAACCTCAGACAATATCATAGACATCAAGAAACAGAGACTTTGGATGTCTCACCCAGAAACTTTTAATGATCCATTTGATTGCCGTACTGGATATGATGTTAATAGCTATGAGAAGCATACACTCCTAAAATATATTCAAGAATCGGGATGTGTTGACATTAAATATAGCCAAGATGGATTTACCATTGATGAATTCAATAGATTGTCAAGGTCAACTACGTCATACGAATATAATTGGTACAGCAAAATAGAGGAATATGACACAGTTCTTAGGAAATTGTTGGAAAACAAGAGTAAAGATTTTAATCATATAATTTATGATGTGATAAGAAAGTCTCGTAATGAAGTAAATACAAAAATAGAAAAACTAAGGAATGTAAATATTCGTGTAGCTTGTTTCTCTGCCCTCGATAGGCTCAAAGGTTTTAACGACATTATCCATATGTGGTCTCATTATACAGATAACCACAAGGGGTTTTGCGTAGAGTATGACATATCTCCTTTAAAAGAACCAATCTGTTTGTCATTAAAAGATCATGAGTTCTATAAGGATCAATCTAAATATATGGATGAAAGGATTAAGGTGGTAATTCTTGGGGGGCTATTTCCAGTTATTTATACTGCAAGCAGAGTAAATATTCCTAAAACCAAGCTTAATAAAATTAAATTCGATGAAATTAATGGGATGCAACATAATAGCGATATTGACTCAATTTTATACAAAACATATATCGTTAAATCAGCTAAATGGAACTACGAGAAAGAGTGGCGGATAATTTTAGACGGGGACGTCTGTAACTATTATGACAATAAGATTCCATTCCCTTATATAAAAAGAGTATTTTTAGGTTGCAAGATGACTACGGAAACTATGGATACAATGATTGAAATTGCTGAAGAGATAGGAGCGGAAGTCGTTATGATGGTAATGGATAATAAGAAATTTATTTTAGAAGAACATGGAACTAGTTCATACAAATGGGATAAAGAATGGGCAAAAATTAAAGATCCATTTTGAATTTATCGGCTAACATGCTCTTTCAGCGGATCGCAAAAAACCGCGCCCGCTGAAGAGCGGCGTTGACTGTCTAAATACTGTCAGAAAAGTAGGAACTATCTATGACAAAAAGTTACGCAGCGGATGCACCGGTAAAAGATCAAAAAGAAGATCGATTTAGGAGATGGCCATTTGCGCAGCGCATAGCTGAAACTGTTGCAGCTCGACCTGACCCAAGCAGCATAGTAGTTGGTATTTATGGCGCTTGAGGCGAGGGACAAACATCTGTCCTTAATTTCATCGAATGTGACCTGCTTTCACAAGATTCAGTGGTTTGCGTCCGCTTTAATCCATGGCGATTTAAAGACGAAACAACACTCCTACTAAGCTATTTCAAAACGTTAGCTGATGCTTTAGGTCGAAAACTATCCTCAAAGAAGGAGAAGATCGGGAAATGGTTCAAAGAGTACGGAACGTTGCTTGCGCCTCTATCTTTTTCATTTTTTGGAATGGGCTTATCGCCGGGTCAGACAACAGCTGAAGCAGGAAAGATCCTATCATCAATTGATTTGGAGGAATTGCGCAAACGAATCGAAGATCTTCTTGTCGAAGAAAAGAAACGTATTGTAGTTCTAATGGACGACATTGATCGTTTAGACAAGAACGAAATACAGGCGATTTTTCGTCTTGTAAAACTATCGGCAGATTTTACTTACACAGCCTATATACTTGCTTTTGACGATTCTATGGTTTCAGCAGCATTACAAGAACGCTATGCCACAGGAACCGAGGAATCAGGACAGAGTTTTTTAGAGAAAATCATTCAGGTTCCATTGCGGTTGCCCCCTGCAGACGACATCTCCCTACGCCAATTTTGTTTTGAAGGAGTAGATGAAGCGATAAAGATTTCAGGGGTTTCACTAACTGAGGAGCAGGAACAATCTTTCGTGAGACATTTTGTGGATGGTATAGAAAACCGTCTTAAGACCCCACGAATGTGCAAGAGATATGCGAACGCCCTAACTTTTACGCTCCCGATTCTCGCTGGGGAGGTGAACCCGGTTGACCTATTGCTAATCGAAGGCATCAGGGTCTTTTATCCAAGCCTTTACACATTCATAAGGCGTAATCGTGAGCTTTTTGCAGGGTCTCATTCAAACGATGGCTTTGACAGGACAAAAGAAAAAGAATCTGCTGTAAGAGCTATAGATAAAGCCATCGAACAATTCCCCAATGAAGATGGAAACTGTATAAGAGAGCTACTTACGACATTATTCCCAAAATTATCTGGACTTTATGGAAACGTTCACTATGGCACGGATTGGGAAAAAACCTGGGCAGAGGAACAAAGTGTAGCATCCAAGGAATATTTTGACAGGTACTTTAGTTACGCCATTCCCGAGGGTGACGTTCCAGATCGTGAAATCGAAAATCTCTTGGAGAAATGCAAGGAAGGTAAAATAGAAGCAACAGCTGCAATGCTGAAAGAGTTGTTGACCTCCCGCAACGCTGAAAAAGTTATCAAAAAATTAAGATATAGAGAGAAGGATCTTATCCCTGTCATTAGTAGTACCCTTGGAACTGCTTTAGCACTCTCAGGTGAAACCTTCCCGAACCCGGAGGTTCTCTTTTCTTTCATGACTCCCTTCAGCCAAGCCAGTATTTTGATTGCGCAGTTGGCCAAAAACATATTGCAAGAGGACCAGCTAAAGTATGCGAAAAACATTCTATCTATTGCTGTACCGTTGCCCTTTGCAGTGGAATGTTTGAGGTGGTTTAGAACGGGGGAGGAAAAAGAAGATAGTGACCGTCTGTTTGAAAAGGCTGTGGAGGATGAGTTGGGGAAACTCGTCGCTGAACGAATCGCTTCAAAAGCGGAGGAAATCCCGGTTTATATAGAGTATGGCAGACATGCTCCGCTTATTCTCCGGGCATGGTCCCATTGGGACTGCAAGCAGGCTACTGAAGCCCACATACGAAAAGCTTTGGAAGCTAAACCGGAAACTGTCACGGAACTCTTAAAAACGTATATTTCAACGGCATGGGGGATGGAAAATGGCCTTCCAATCAAAGGCGATTTCGAGCGGGAACAGTACGATTCGTTGACTAGAACTATCAACCCAGACATTGTATGCGAAAGTATCGAACGGCAATATGGGAAACAGTTCTTAGATACATTTGATCCAGCATCAATTGATAGTAAGAATTTTGAAGAGAAAGTGGCCTTACAGTTCACTCAGGTTCATCGGAAAGCGAAGTCGAAAATTATTGAAAAAGCCCAAGAATCAACTGAATCCCAGAGTAACGAAAAAGAGGGGAACACTCCGGAGAACAGCCAACAATAGCATAAACTCGGACTGGCAACTGCGCTGCGCTTCTTTGCCAGCCGGTTATGCCAATAAATTATTAGCGCTATAAAAGACAATGAGCCAAAACACACCGAAATGAAGCGTGAGAATGAATAAAACGATTCTCATTAATGATGCTCAGATAGATGTCGAGATAATTGATGAGGTTCTTGCAGCAGCCAGTTTACCATCAGGAAAGATACTTTTAATCCTGAGTGACGGATATTTGCCAGAAGGTTACCTTGGATGCTGTTTACCAAAATCCTTGATAGCATACCAAGATTTGATTGGAATATTTAACTCTTATCTTGATCGAGGCTGGGACTGTGGGGTGGCTTTATCTGCCAAAGCCTGTGGCTTCAGATCTACTCATCCGGCGTATTTCACATATCTTCTTGGGCATGAATTAGGACACGCCTACGTCTGCATTAATGACATATCAGTTCACATTCATAGCTGCTTAATACAAGATTTCATATGTAAAGCCTCTTTTAAGAAAGTGTCTCAATGGCATGAACTACCCCATGAAGAACTGTTTGATCAGTTTGGGATATATGTTGCAGGCTCTTTGTTTCCCCGCCAACAACTTGATTCAGAAATAACTTCTTTGCTCGGCAGTCCTGACTGCCAGGATAAAGATCGTTTGGAGCTACTGTTATCTTTGCCGCCTTTCAAAGATTTTAAAGGGTTGAGAGACAAATTAGTCCAGTTTTCTAAACCCTATAAGACTGAGCTCATCAAATTATGGAAAGCTGCAGCATCAGAATCAAATTCAGCATCGTTGCTGGACTTGATTGATGATTATGAGGTACTGTTTATTTGAGATCGGCCAACCATCGGCTGCACAAGTACTGCTTGTACCTCGCGGCCTGTGAGCCGCATTATGCACAATGCCGTGCATAAGAATTTAAAATTATTGAAAAGGGCAAGATGCTAAAACCAGTGTCAGTTCACAGTCTTCGACATAGTTTTGCAACTCATCTCCTTGAAGGTGGGACTGACCTAAGGTATATTCAGGAGATCTTAGGGCATAAAAGTAGCAAAACCACTGAGATATACACACATGTAAGCACTAAAAATATAGGTATAATCAAGAGTCCCTTGGACAGTTTAAATATTACCAAGAAAGAAGGGAATAAGTCTGAAGAATAGTTCACCCAGAGGGATGTATATCCGAACATGGTCTGTATATATATCCAAATTGGAAGGATATCCGAACCTATTTCGGATATAAACGAGTTTGGCGCCATGGCTTTTTAGTTAAACAAAAAGGAGTGTTAATAATGCAATTTTTTCAATCCATTCATTATAAAGCATTTGAGGATCCAAAACCAAGGTTAGATGATGTTCCAACGAGGAGGGAAAGAGAAGAGGTAAAAGAGAAATTATTAGAATTAGATGAACGTTTATGGCCATTTATCCAAAATAAGAATTGGGACCTTCACCGTCATAGGCAAGTTGAACATTATGTGTCTAGTACGCATTTTGTTTTTTTACCAGATGGTAGACCGATTGTAAATTTTATTGATGGATTATGGTTGCATTATGGAAAATCTCCAGAACAATTAGATTTTGTAAAATTGATCGGTGGTGGTTATGATTATAAAGGTTATGATGATGATGAATATTACAATGCGTTTTATTTACATACTCGGATACAATTTTATATTAATGCAAAAGTTTTTCGATGTTGGTTATTATTAGCAACCGATAAGAATTATTATGACAGGTCAGAATTCTTAAAAAAAATACGTGAAAAAGAAAAGGAACGAGACAAATTTTATTTATTAATAAAAAGTTTATTTGATAAAAAATATTTTTATGAGATTAATGGAGAACGACTTGATTTAAAAAGTTCGTTACTAAAAGAAAATCTGATGAAATTTATTAAAAAGGATAAACATGGTTATTATTCAGGAATAGTAAAAGAATATACTCCTGATGATATGGCAATTTCAGAGAGTAATATAATAGCAGAAATGAAAACTAATTTGGAGTTACTTTATCTTTTATATGATTTTATGGCTTGGAGACCTCGATTAGTATATTAAAAAGCCACGGCGCCAAACAGCGAGTACCCGGCTCCGCTTCGCTTCGCCCAAATTGGCTCCCGTTGGTCGCCAACTTCGGGTACTCGCGGAACGTTATGCGAAATCGGATTTGACCACAATACTTAGCCAAAGTTAAATAACTAGTTGGATATACCCGAGATATATTAAATTGCTTGTAAAGGCACCCTAAAATGTCAAAGCTGTAGGATTAATCGAAAATGGTAGGGGACATGTTAAGATGACAAAAAGGGAATCTTACCATTGTAAGATACTTGAAGAAATCCATGAAGAAAACGAAAAAATTTTGAAAGTACCATTTGTTAAGTATGCTTTGAAAAAAACAGCTGTTGATATGTATAAAGGGAAACATTACATTCGTGAATTAATTCAGAATGCTGACGATGAAGGCTCAAAGAAAATAGTTATTGAGATAGATACAATAAAGAGAATAATTAAAGTGAAGAATTGGGGGAAACCGTTCGATGAGAAAGATGTTAGACAAATATGCACCCTTTTACCAAGTGATAAGAGAGCCACTCAAATAGGAACTCTAGGCATTGGTTTTAAGTCTGTATTTAGTATATCTGAATGTCCTAAAATTTTTTCAGGTGGATTTAATTTTGAAATTACAAAATATATACTTCCAAGAGAGATAGAGCCTATAAATTCCGTAGAAAATCAAACCGCCCTAGTAACTTTTGTCATCCCAATCAAAAATGAAATAAGTATAGAATCTATTTTGGATGAACTTGACCGTTTGAATAGTGAGATGATATTGTTTTTGAATAACATTAGAGAGATACATGTAAAATATACGAATGATAAAAGAAATTTTTTTACTATTGTAAAAAATATTGTAACAAAGAGAAAATTTAGACGCCTAAATATTGAATACACTACGATTACTTCCACAAAAGGGTCGAACAATAGTAATGAAACTCAGTGGTTTGTTTTTAAAAGAAAATACAAAGTACCAGAAAATCTAAAAAGTGATATACGAAAGGCCCTAAAAGAAGAAATGAACGAGATTTATGAAGATGCGGAAGAATTTTTTCGACCAGGCGAAATCGACCGTAAGATTGAACGCAAGGTTTTGAAATTCATCACTCCTTCAATAGCAATTTCTTCAACAAAGGATTGGAATCTAAACAAAATGACAGAATCTAAACTTTTTATAAGTTTACCTACAGAAACAATGACAGGTCTTAAATTCCACATAAATGCAGAGTTTAAACCATCTCCTGATAGGAGTGGAATTGAAAAAACAAAAACAACCAGACCATCTATAAATAATTGGATAATTTCTAAAACAACAGATGCAATTTGTGAGATGATAGAGTTCATGAAAAACACAAAAAAGTATCAGCGTCAATTTTACACTATTTTGCCTGATCTGAAAGATACTGCACGAATTAATGATAAAGAAATAATATATAATCCGATCCATTCGGACATTAAGGAATACTCAATAGCACATAATGTTGTTTTAACTTCTAACAACAAATGGGCAAAAAAGGATGAAGTATGTTTTGCAGTGCACGAGGAAATTAGAAACATACTGTCAAAAAAGGACTTAGAGAGAAATTTTGGAAAAAAATATTTCGTGTCTGACAGACTTGCGCATGGTTCAAAAGCATTTCTATATTCTATTGATGTTCCCATAATAACTTTTAAAGACTTTATAGATTTCTTATTTAATAAAGACAACCTTGCAGATAAGTCTCCATCTTGGTTTTTGGATGTTTATACCTACCTCGGAAAATATTTGGATGAGGAAAAACATCAAGATATTATCGAGATGATGAGAGGGTCAAAAATAATACTCGTCACTACAGGGGAATTATTATCTCCCTCATTTGAAAAAATATTTCGCCCGCCCCCTAAAGGATTAGACGAGAGTTATAATCTATTCAAAAATGATGCAGCCTTCGTTCATAAAGAAATAATTATCAGGTTATCCAAAAAATCTCATGATAAAAATAAATATGTAGACCATTTTTTTGATTTAATGAGCGTAAAAGAATATACACCATATCAGCTAATTGAGGATATAATTTTACCAAAAAATGAATCTGACGATTGGAAAAAAGAAGGCACACAAAGATTGTTTGATTACATTGATTATATTAGACGTAATATAAATGAGTATGAGAAGGATGCAAAAAAATATGGTGAAAATAAGGACGACCCTCTCCAGAGATTAAAAAAATCTCTTTGGATAAGGATAAATCGCACAGAAAACGGAACAAACTACTACAATAAAGCTTCAAACCTATATTTTTCTTCAGCCTATACCGGGGAAAAACAATTGGAAACGCTATTTGAGGGAGTTTTCAAAAAAGAAATGTTTGTCCATGATATGTATCTAAAAAAATCAAAGAAAAAAGATAAAAACTCATGGATCGAATTTTTTAAGAAATTGAGTGTAGAAGATAAAACTCGGTTGCATGTATTTGAGGGATGGGATAACCATAGATTTGGAAATAAACCATGGAGGGTCGATGGGTCTAAAAGAGCATATTATACTCATATGCCCGAAAAAGTAGAAGACTACTTAAAGTGTGAGGATTTAGAGCAATTGTTTCAGAAGTTTGATACATTAGATAATTTTGAAACCAAAAAAACGAAATCTAAAGCATTATTAGATATTTTAGATAAAAAGTGGAAGGCATTTGAAGAACAATACAAGGTAAGTGGTTATCCACAAAGACGATGGTATCAATCGTTATATAAATATAAACCTGCTGGGAGCGGTTATTATAGTTGCCCAAAAGAAATCCCATCCGGATTTCAAGATTTATTAAGAGAAGAAGCGTGGTTACCTGTTAAAGATTATTTTGAAAATTCGGAGAGGTTCGAAAAACCGCCAAATGTATATATCAATAAACCAGATTTGATAAGATTGGTAGGACAACAAATGGATTTCATATCACTTGAGATAAAAAATGGAGACTTAATTAGATTACTTGGCATAAGGGAAAAACCACTTATCATACATATGATAGATAATCTGATAACCATCGCAAAAACAGTACATGAAGAGAATAGTCTAAAATTTATATTAAAACAAATCAACAATCCAAAAAATCTCGCCAACGTAATTAAAAAAATAGGAGAACAAGAAGAAATTAGCGAAGGGCTTATTCTGTTAGCTAATATTACATATGAGAAATTCAATATCAAAATTCTTGAAGCCGAAAGGAATGATGAGCCATTATTTGAGGAGGATTGGTGGGCTGACTTTAAAGACAAAGTTAGAATCTTAACAAAAAATAATGGTTTTTGTCAGCCATCGACTGTGTTCATCCCACCACCGCCTCATATAAAAACCATAATAGAACGTTCAAAAATTGAAAACATCCCACTCTTACCAAATAATTGGCGAGAATACGAAACTTTTGCTAAGTTAGTTGATGTCGAAAGTCTAGAATACGGTTCAAATCTCGAATACAAACTTATAGATCCTGAGGAAACAAATCTCATAAATAATCGCAATGGATTCTCTGAGTTTGAAAGCAAGCTAAAGGAAATGATCCCTATAATAAATGGAGTAGAAGTAAAAAAAGTTGTGACTGAAGGTGATAGATGGGATTACAATGATATTTTTGGCAATATCAAAGTCTATTGTGTTCCGAGATTAAGAGTACAATATAATTTCAAAGATAGAAATGGCAAAGTATATGAAGGCAATCCAATTCCGACATCAGTGTATCTTCGACAATCTCCTAACTGTATAGAACTTTATATTCGCACAAATGCAAAAAACAATAAAGAAATTTTAGAGCTAATTGCGAATGAGTTATCTATGTTAACAAATCCTGAAATAGAAAGAGATTATATGGCAAAAACAATAAAAGAATGCCTTTTGGGTTATCCGCCTATGGATATCGAAAAAATTGAATCAATGTCTCAAAATGAGGGACCCGTTCCTGAGCCCACACCACCCGAGACTCCACCACCCGAGACTCAACCACCCGAGACTCAACCACCTGAGACTCCACCACGTAGGCCTGTAACGGTGATAGGTGAGAGACAAATTAGAGATTCTAGGCCAGCTAATTGGGTAAAGGCTAGCTATGATTTCCACTGTCAAATATGTTTATCACGAGAAAGACCTAAAGTACTCACCTACGGCAAATCTTATGCCGGTAGAAAAGCAAACAGAAAATCTATTATCGAAGCGCATCATATAAAAGAGGTAGCTAAAGATAAAGGCCATGACCACCCGGGAAATTATCTGTCTCTTTGCCATCACCACCATGTTCTTTTACATGAACTAGAATTATCATTAGATGATGTAAAAAACTCATTACGTGATACTGGTGATATAAAAATAATATGGCCGAATGACAAAGTCACTCAGTGGAGAATACTAAGACTGGGCGATAAGTTTATAGAGGGGAATCAAATGATACAAATCGTAATCAATCATCAACATTTAGAGAAATTAAAAGAATATATAAACATAATCTATACGCACAGTAATTCAAAAAGAACCATCTAAGTCAACTGGTGTTTAGGATATGTAGGCAACCTGCGGACACTTCGTGTCATTGCCTCGCCTTCCGCTTGATAATATAATATGTAGGTAAATAACTCGGGTATATCCAAAATTAGAGGTCAAATCCGACTCTGCGCCAACACTCTGTGTTGGCTTGGGACGTTGCACTTTCGCCTATCGGCGAACCTCGCATAACAGGCGGGTATACGGCTACGGGTCTTGCAGACCCTTCGCCCAAATTTGCTCCCTTCGGTCGCAACGCCGTATATACGCCAGGCATTATCTGCCATCACACAGAGACATAACATCATCTGGAGTATAGTAACGGATTTAAATATAGTTCCGAGAGACACAACATTAGAGGCTATTCGTATCCAATTCTCGATTTTGCGCAAGATAGGTTTTGCAGGTCGTGCCAATGTGGCTATTGAATTAAGTGATGGACTTCGAGCGACTATACAATCTGGAGTCCAACAGCGACATCCAGAGTACAATGATAATATGATACGATTAGCTGCTCTTCAACTAGCAATAGGGGAACAATTGTTCCACCAAGCTCCGCAACTTCGTAAACACGCAAAACGTTATCCTAAATGACTATTGATAAGATAATTAATAAAAACCTTAGGAGGAATAAATGGCTGAAATAGAATGGAAAGACTATATTCATTCAGACCCGGAGATCTTGTTAGGTAAGCCAGTTGTCAAAGGGACCCGGTTGTCGGTAGAATTCATATTAGGGCTATTTGCAGAAGGATGGACGGACCAGCAAATAATAGAAAATTATCCGACACTGTCAAAAGAAAGCCTGAGGGCTGTTTTTGCTTTTGCCACAGAATGTATGAGAGAGGAATTTCTCTATTTACTGCCTACTGAGGCTGTATAATGGATTTTCTGGCAAACGAGAACTTCCCACTAGCGAGCATTAAGCGATTGCAAGATGCTTATCATGATGTGACGAGTGTAATCGAGGATACTCCTGGAGCAAAAGATCGTGAAGTTTTGACTCGCGCTCAACAAGAAAAGCGAATTATTCTCACCTTTGATCGAGATTACGGGGAATTACTTTACCATCAAAGACTTTCCGCCCCACCTGGAATTGTATATTTTCGCTTTGATCCATCAACCCCGTTTGAGCCAGCGGATATTCTTTTAGAATTATTGAGGATAGAAAAGCTAAGCTTAATAGGCAACTTTACAGTTGTAGAAAGAAAAAGCATTAGGCAGAGATCACTTCCATTTAAAGGGTAACAGGCTGGAACTTCCGCACGGTGCAATGTAAAGTGTAAAAAGCCTTGTTTTTCATATGTATCGGAAATGTTATTTGCTGGTGATAAAAGTGTATAATTATGGAAAATGCGAAATCTGTAACACTCCACTGGAGGAGAAGAGTATCCAGCAGGATTTTTGGATTAAGGACAAATTGGTAGTGATTGATAAAGTTCCAGCTGGGGTATGTCCTCAATGTGGCGAAAAAATTGTCAATGCAGAGGTAGGAGAACATATTGCCGAGCTACTTAAGGACAGTAGCCGTATAAATAAAGCGCCTACCATATCTGTTCCCCTTATAAAGCATAAAGTAGAAACCGGGGCAGTTTGAGTTTGTTTGGGCACACAGCAGATAAACCACCATATACACTGCGGGCCAACACCCTTGCCCTTCCCGCCGGAGGCGGACAAGCGGGACATTACTCACTTCGGTTGCAACGTCGCATATTCTGGGAACGTTATATGAAATCGCGGTAAAGGGATAAGATGATGCAAAGAAAACCGAGAATTTATTTAGAGAATTCGGTAATAAGCATGTATTTTCAAAATGATGCTCCTTATTTAAGGGACTTGACCGTGCAACCCATTATGTCCTTAAAGAGAAATAGGGTTTTCGTCAGATTTACGTCTGGTTTTCAGGATTTTACGTCAGATGCAAGAGCAAGAGAGAAATATTTAAAGTCCGGAATGGGTAAGAGGTACATAAAAAATCTTTTGAGGCGTTTCCTATCTTTAACGGGGTTAATGGAGGCCTAAAATATGGTGGAAACAAAGGCGTTAAATCTTGAAAGGATTACAAATATCCTCAAAGAGCATAAAGAGGAATTGAAAGAAAAATATGGAGTTAAGGAAATAGGTATCTTTGGTTCTTATGTGAGAGGAGAATATAAGGGAAAAAGTGACCTTGACATACTTGTGGAGTTTAAAGAGGAGGCAAAAATTGGACTTTTAAGGTTTGTGAACATGGAAAACTATTTGAGCGAACTTATTGGTGTGAAGGTGGATTTAGTGGAGAAGTCCGCATTAAAGCCAAGAATAGGT
>JAUWZS010000022.1 GCA_030615205.1 Candidatus Aenigmatarchaeota archaeon
AATCCCGTCGATATCTTCACAAGATTTCATTATTTTTAGTCGTTCATTTCCTTCCTCCGGTATACAGATGGGGATAACTCATCAGTATACCGGATTTCTTGATCAGGTGGTCCCCTTTTATTTTATCACACACAATCATCGTCTTGGCTGGAGTGCCACACAGAAACGAAAATCAAACGGAGGTTGCTGGAAAAGGGATTGATTCAACAGGAGAAAATGAGCGTGCCCAATGGCAGCGTGACGTTGTTGAAGCCTACGGAACAGGGCAAAACGTTGTTGGCCGTGTCAGGGATTGAAGTCAAGGCAGTTCCCAAGAATGCCAGTCGAGAACATAAGTATTGGAAGGAACTTGTTACAAGGCATTACAGATCAAAAAGGTTACATGGTGGAAAAAGAGGTACCCATAGGTGAGAAGAAGGCAGTAGACCTGGTGGCAAGGAAAGGAAATGATCGAATTGCGATCGAAATAGAAACCGGGAAGTCTGATTTTGAGGAGAATATAAGAAAAGCCAAAGAAGCAGAATTTGAGAACATAGTAGTTGTGAATACCAATAAACCAGAGAAATCACGTGCTTAGGCTTTCGTTTCGCTTTATTTATTGGAACAACTCCTATAAGTACCGTAGCATAAGGCCGAAAGACGATGCCTGGCGCAGTCGAATGGTTTCCGGTGAGGCCGCAACGCTTTATTTCATGACCTCCCAAGATATGTCTTATTTATAGAAATTTTCTTACCAGATTTGATATTTTTTCCAACTTCAGATTTTGCAATGATTTCTCTGTTCTTGCAATCCTCCTCGGTCTCTCTCATTTGGTCAGTGAACCGTAAAGGCTCTACATAAACGCGCTCCTGAGGTCGATGCATAGTTCTAAGTTCATTCACAATTTCGATGAATTCTGCACTTGGATTCAACATCATTCTTTCATTACTATTAGGAAAAACTAGATCATACTGCTCACTATGAAAAATTCCAAGAATCCCACGGACAAATATCGGGTATCCTTGATTTTCATACTTGATTAATTCTTTTATAGTATGAATCTGTTCGAAAAACTTCTCACCACGTAGCCCGCCTGACAATACCTCAAACTCATTTGGGTTAGTTCCCTTTAATGATACCTCAAATGTCAAGGAGATGTTTCTGAGATTCATTAACTTGTTAATAAGGGTTCCGAGAAAATCCCGCAACATTATTCCATTTGTTTGTACTTTTACGTTTTTTCTTCCGATCAAGTTCTGAGGTGATTTTCTCGTCTTCCATATATTATAGGATTTAGATTGACTTATGTCCTGGTCTATTAATCCGAGAAGGTCCAGCAAGTGATGAACTCTTTTTTCGTTCAAAATAGGTTCTCCACCGGTAATTCTCAGATATGTTATACTCGCATCCAAGTTCGAGAAATAATACTCTCTGAACCTGCACTTAATGTACTGGTGGACCTCTTCAGAGTTCCATGGATGCGGTTTGTTGATTGTCCAACAGAAAGGACATCTTAAATTGCAACCATGAAAATCTAATCTAAATTCTCCTGAACGTGGTGGAAGAGCACGGATGCACGTGAAACCTACTGGACATTTATCCTTATGTCTACAGTCTTTTTTAAGGCAAGGATCTTTTGCAAAATTAGAAAATACTTCTTCAACCCCCGAGTTATACAATTGTTCATTATACATACATTTATCACCGACTGGACATTGATTTATTCATAACAGTCTTGCCTTTTATCCTTATATTCCTAAAAAAGACTTATTCAATCTCGTGCTCGTTCTTCCTCAAGTGTAAGCTTCCCTGTTGTTTAGTCAAGCCTTCTTTACCTGCACGAACCGCACCACCAACAGATAACTTATAAATCTTATCGACAACACGTTATGCGTATCTTGTGGGGACATGGCAGAAGGATGCCTGCAAACCTGAGTACATTCGGTAAGAGCCGCATCCGTTTGGAGACTCATGGGAAGAATTAGCATCAGCACGCTGCCAAGAAAATGCCGTTGTGGAGCATGAGTACTGATCGGTCACCGAGGTCAAGATGTACCTCTGGTGTCCCTTGCAGCACTTCTTTAGTTATGTCTGCGGCCTCAAGATACCCCCTACTGGGGATCTCACCCTTGGCCGTTCCGTGCACAAAACCCTCCCGGATAACTATCGCCAGAAGATTCAAACTCACTAGGATCTTTCAGTTTAGCAAGTTGCGGATATCGTCAGTGATTATTGGGGGTTCAAGAGACACTCTTCTCTGAAGACGAAAAGCCTGCGGAGTTAAAGGTCAGGGTATTAAGCTGCTTACCACCTCCGCTCAAATATCTCCTCCAAGGTGCAGCCTGTTGAGGTTGGGCGAGAGTTCCTTGTAAATACCGGGGTCACCTAACTACCACTCAAGGGCTACGTCGATTGGTAACATTCCTTTCTGTGTTAATTTCCAAAGGCAATCCCGGCTCCGACAATTTGTTAGGTCTTTCTTCATGACTGATTCTTCGGTCATCCAGTATTACATGTTTGTACATGTTTGTTGGCTTCCTTCTCGCTTTCGCCACAACGAGTCTCAGTTAGAAGTAAAGGAGAAGCCGGAGTCAATGTCATCCCATTCTGCAAAACCGGACCGCCACCTCTCAAACGACCACTCTGTTCCTCTCGGTTATCGAGTACTTTCATAAATTTCGAGCCCTTTTTTGGATAACAAATTCTTGTTGCCAAAATTTACATCTTTATTGTTAATTTTTCGTAACATTGATCCTTCAACTGCAGCCCAATTACTTGCTGGATAGTCCAATTTTATGGTGTCAGCAAACGGGATGTATCCAAGCACTTTTCTAAAATGTTCCACTACCTGTCTATTTCCTTTGTCTTTTGAGGTAGTAATGTTTTTGATAGTCCCCAAAATCCTTAGCTTATTTTCATCAGTTATCATAAAATGTTTAATAAGCCTAAGAAGCGCTCCGATTTCTCTCGGAGTCAAATGATCTTTGTTTACGGCCTGAGAATGCATTGCAGTTTCTACTACATCAAAATAGTTTTTCACTAGATTGAATGCAAAATTCACATTTGCTTGTTTATCTTCCTGATAGAATCTGTCTAGTCCAGGTACCTCGATTCCCTCTCTCTTATATCTTCTATTTAGTCTTAATACTCCCCCATACGTTACCACGCTGATAATACTCTTTTTGGCCTCCTTGGTTCTCATCGTTGTTTCTTTGAAGGAGTATCTACCAGCAAAAAACCCTTTTTTATCCAATTTCTTGAACACCGTATACCAAAAATTTTCTTCGGAATCTGGATCTATTTTTGCCTTTAAAACAAATGAAAGATTAGGATCTATCCTTTCTTGTGTTTTATTTATCTTATAGAACATCTTTTCCATCAAGAAATCTTTCTCCTTAAACTCGTTGAAAAATATCAGGGTGGTCAAGATATACCTATTAAGTTTCTGTCCCTTGGCAAAAGAAAAGAATCTATGTTGACCATCAATTATGATCAAAGAGTTAAATTCGTCAAAAAAGGTTATTTTCCTCTTTTTACTATTGTAGAAATCTTCCTCTTTTTTGTACGACTCGGGATCCAAGGCGATGATTATGTTATTTGGAAATGTATAATTTTGGCGTAAATATTCATCATTTATCTTCCTTAGTCTGGTAGGTTTTATCATTCTTTGGAATCCCCTTTTGTCATACTTCCGCGCTATTCTCAATACGGTGACGTAACCCTTTATATCCTCGACCCTGGGTGATAATGAGTACATAATTAATTTGTCCTTTTCCAACTCTACTCTTTCAACTCTAAAAGGGGAGGACTTAGCAGGCTCTCGAGTCCGAGACATACCTTTTTTCTGCAAATCAACCTTTCTGACGCGCAAAAAATGCATGAAATCATAAAAAAGAAAGTCCCTGTCTAATCTATTGAGGACTTCCTGAAAATATTCGAAAGTATCTTTGTCAATGATGAATTCATGTTCTTGTTTCCTATCTATTATTTTTTCTTCGATTTCCTTATTCGGGCAAAAGAAAATCTTTCTTAGGATCAAATCATAATCGTTGGATGTCCGTTTCGCATTGTTATTAATATCTTCTAGCAAAGCTTCAGCCACTTGCTTTTGGCTCTTTATCCGATTTCTATTTCGGGCACTTATGTCCAAGCTTAGTTCAAGATCAGAAGCTTCTCGTACTTTATCAAGCTTCTCGAAATATTTCTCTATTTTCTTCTCTACGTTCCTTCCTTTACTAATTCCTACTAAACAAATTAAGTTCTTGTACAATAATACACCGTCAATTTCCCCATTCTTACTTTGTTCTCTAAGTCTTATTTCCGGCCCAATCTGAGGGTCGTCGAATATATATACTTTGAACCCTAGGCTTTGCGCTAGGTTTCGCAGCAAATCATTCGCCGAGTAAGTTTTCCTCATTTCTATCTCTTAATCCTTAAACTTTATTTATCTCTTTACGACATATGTTGTCCATATAGCCAATCCGTGACTATGACTTGAGTTGTAGGATGCCTCATTTCTACTAGGTTTCATCTATGAAACAACGATAGCATCTAAGTTTTCCACTCCGGAGGTATCCTAGCTACTTTCTCTGTGGCTTTCGGCTCATATATCGGTTTTCCTAAAGCTCGCTTTCTCAAATTCCCCTTAAGTGCTTGCATGATGCGATGGTAAGCAATATCACTGTAAATTCTTTCTTTGTCCACCCCTATCCCAATTCTGTTGTGCAAAAGCGCCGCAATAATACTTGAACCGACACCCATGAATGGGTCGAAAACCGTGTCTCTTTCGTTGGTAAGGGCCAACACTAATCTTTCAACAAGTTCGATGGGAAATTGACAAGAGTGAACTGTTTTTTCCGGATGGCTCGCTTTTACGTTGGGAATATTCCACAATGTTTTCTCCCAATCCGTTGCCAGAATCTCCCATATATCCGATGGATTCTTCCCAAGTCGGTGCGCAGTCGGTTTTCCGTTATTTGGTCCTTTATATGCCCGTTTTCCGGGATATTTTTGAGGGATCCTGACATCATCAAGATTGAAGACATACTCATTACCCTTTGTAAACCAAAGTATTACTTCGTACCTTCCAGAAAAACGTTGCTTAGCATGAAGACCGTGGCCAAAATACCATATGATTCTGTTCCTCAATTTGAAACCCAATTTCTTGAAAATCCTATAGAAATAAATGTCGAGAGGAAAAACCTCCATATCTTCAATGTAGTTGCCGACTTCCCAGCATATGCTTCCGTTCGGCTTAAGTAGTTCCACACATCCTGTTATTATTCTTTCTTGCCACTTCATATACTCTTCGAAGGCAACGACTTCTTCATATGGCTTTCCAATATTATAAGGTGGAGACGTAACGACGAGCGTGGCCATATTGCGCGGCATTGTTTTAATAAACTCTAGTACGTCGTCGCATCCGAGAACCACATCATACCCCTCTTTAAACATTTTGCTATATAACACCTTCTTGGTATTCAGCATAATTTCGTTTGGGAATACCATCTTCTGCATTTTATTTCATTTTTTAGCTGTTTTTCTGAAATATGAAACTTTCACAAACTCTCAAAATTCTTTTTCCCAATGTGCAATTATGATATTAAGGTCAGTTCTATTTCTCTGGCTCAATCTCCTTGTCAAGGCATTTGTACTAGAAAGAATACTTCAATTATTTGACAGTTTTGAATAACCGATTTTCATTTCTTGTTCTTTTTCTCCTCCAGCCATTCATCAATATCTTCTTTTTTGGATCTCCAGAAACGGCCTGTCTTAATTGCCGGTATCCTTCCTACTTTCCCCTAGTGTAGACTGTCAATTCCTCAACCTTCAGGTATTTAGCCAGGTCATCAACGAGTCAGACACGACTGGTTCTCCTTTCAGGTTAACTTATTGGATTTTTGTCTAGTCTATCACAGATTACTTTAAATGTTAAATTGACTTTCGAGGAATTGTAGGACAATCCCTCTTTTTAATTTTTCATGGCAGAATTGATTTTGATAGTTTCTAAGACAGCCATAGCAACTTGTTTCGAGACCACAGGTGCAATTCCTCACACGATCTAAAGTGCTTTTAAGAACATCGTGAAGGTTCTGCTCATCCATTAGACGTTTCACATGCCCAGCGCCGCTAGGCACATTGTCAAATAGAATCAGCATAATTTAGTAAATGGGGTCAGGTCTTGATTTTTGAATTATTGTATGGTAACCTTAACCTTCTTTTATTCTCTACTCCTTTACCTTTTCCGCACATTACCTGTACTTAGATAGTGAACACCTAGGAAATCTTTCTATCTTTTTTACTATTTCTTTTTCTATTGATTCGCCAGTAAGACCTTTTTCTTGAGAGAGAACTCTCCTCCTTCGAATCTTTCCAGAATTGAAGAATCCAATAGTCAAAACCTGGCCTCTTCCTTACAGTAGTCCCAGGATTTTCAAAAATTAAGAGCTCACCCCCTGACCTTACCTTTAGATCAACTCTTCTTGTCCGCCTTCCTCGATTTGTAATGACAGCCATTCTGGTCTTGTAGTAACTATGAATTCCTTAATTGCGAAGAATTGGTTGTGTTCAAGCCACGGGTGAACGGGTCGATTAAGCTTTTCAAGGAAATAGCGTATTACCTTTTCGGCTATTTCCGTCCACTTCCTGTATTTCTGCTCTTCCTGAATGGTCTTCATAATTTTTTGGAACTTGCTGGGATCTGGGAAGGGATGGATGATAAAATTCCTCGCTCTTTTCAATAGGACTGTGAGCCTCTCCCATAACTGATTGTCGTCTGTACTAATAGGCTGTATTTGGTAGTTGGTACAGAGAACCTTTATTCTCGTCTCAAGAGATTTCAGGTCCTCTTCTTTCAGTCGTTCAAATTCGGCGATATGGCCATACCGGTTATGGAAGTCCGGATATTTGTTGCCGTCGGTTCTCCGAGATTCTTCCCAGATGTAGTATAGTTCGTTGTTAACGAAAGCTTCTATCGCAAGGTAGCTATAGATAATAGTTAGAGTGGCAGTGAGAAAGCTTGACTGGGCCCTGATATTCAACTCTGTTTGCGAGAAGGTATCTGTGTTCCTGTGGCGAGTATGTATCTTGGCACCATACGACGCGCGTGCCATTTCAAGATAGCATTGTGCGAGATCATACTTGAATTTGATTTCCATATTCCCCTCTTTTTACAATATTATGTTGCCCTCTCCATAGGAACTGTCACTATGGATGTTTGTCTCCTACACCTTAATCCATTTATTCGTACTGATATGTTTCAGCAGTCCTAAGTCTCTTAATTGTTGAAGAATTTGCCTTACTTTATCTCGTATGTGTCTATTTTCAGGATAGAATTGTTGAAACTCTTTCTCGTAGATATACATGGCACCGGTTTGAAATGTCCCTCCCGGGAGTTTTTCATATACCAACTTTTGCCAGCCCAAAAGTTCGGTTCCTCCTGGTTTTGGCTTTGGTAGAATCCTTTCTCTTTCCTTCAGATCCTTAATCCTGTTTTCAGTCCGCCTTTCTTTCAATGCTTCGCTGCTTTTTTTTCGCACGATTTCGTAAACTTCTTCATATCTTTCGATATACGCGAGATTTGGCTCAAATGCGTTTCTCTGAAACTTGAATCTGTTATAGACTGCATAAATATCCGAGACAATTTTTTCTTTTGCACTTGCTTCAATTATTGCATTTACTTCAGCATTATCTTTCAGTCCACCGGAAGTAAGATTGGATGAACCAATCGAAATAACGAATTGATCTCTTTTCCTAATGAGATATATTTTGGGATGGTAGAGGGCCGTGTCGTTGACTGAAGGGTCACTGAAGCAGAGTAACTTAATACTTAGTCCGCTCTTTGCCATGGTATCCAATATCCTTAATACTTTTGGCTCTGTGGTTCTAAAATCTAATCCAAGAACAAATTCAGCTCTTCCACCATTTTTCAGACATTCCCTAATGCTGTCCTCAACTAAGGAGAAGCCTGAATATTTGACAAAAGCGATTCCAAGCTTTATTTCATTTGCTTTCGGAAATAAAGATCTCAAGGTATCAAGCAGATTGTTCGTTACATTATCAGTCAGTTTTATCTTCATTCTAATCATCTCCTATCGAGATAGCACATCCTCTGCTTGGTTTCGATACTCTAAAAGTCTCTTTTATGAGCTTGGACATTCCCTTTAGGAGAATAGTATCTAGAGTCAGGTCTTATTGCAATCTTGACCTTCTTTTATTCTCTACTTTCTTACCTTTTCCACACATTACCTGTACTTGAACATTGAACACTTACGAAATCTTTCCATCTTTTTTACTATTTCCTTTTCTATTGATTCGCCGGTAAGACCTTTTTCTTGGGAGAGAGCTCCACTCCTTCGAATCCTTCCAAACAGAGACTACAACTCTCTTTTAGAGCTCGAAAAACAGTTGTTCAATATTATCTTACTGACCTATTTGCTCCTTCAACCATTGGAGAACTACCCAGGTAGCTGCAAGGTCCTCTTCGTTGTATTTTAATATCTGATCAACGATTTCTTGTCTAACATTGCGCTCTTCAGTTTCCACTGCCTCAATATACTTGGCCATTGCCCATTTTCCACCATATTCATCCTGAGTACGCTTGAAATTAGCAACCTGTTCCACCACTTTCAGACTATAACTTGGCTCTGCCAATATTATTGCTTTTTTGGTTAGAGGAAGTAAGTCCACGAGATTGTCCAAAACCCGCTGAGCTATTCCATCAGCGTCACCATGTCTTTCCATATACAGCTTTATTTTTGTTTTTTCGTAGTTATGCCAGTGGACAAAAGGAATATCTCCGTATTCGTCAAATATCCTCTGGCAATTCAATAAGAAGCTCTCCCAGCCTTTTTGGTCCCCATCGGGTGCAATAGGTGACACAGCAGGAGTAAAAGGCCCTGGTTTTTCTCCATAAACCTGTATCCCCCAGAGGTATATTTTCTCCATTTCCTTTAGATAAGGCGGAAACCCTTCAATATCGAACATTACAAGATTGGGATTATCTGGGAGGTCAACTTTACCTAACAGAATATTCTTTTTTTGCTTCATCGCCTTTGCATGGAGGAGGATCACTCGGGCCTTCTTACCAACTTTCCTATGTGATTTTCCGTGAGGTTTATTTAGTTCGCTAAGTGAAACTTCATCGTGGTTGTTAAGCAGATGCTCAATGGTTAGGATACCTTCACTCTTAAGAACTCTGGCAAGGTTTTGGTTAACACCGTACACAACAGCTACATCATTATGCCTCACAGAAACGTCCCAGCATATCCCCCTGAAACCACAGCCCTGGCATTTTGACCAGCCTACTGGGGAATAGGGAACATCAGCTAAAGAGACTATGTCTAGCAATGCCTTTAAGATTCTTATTGCCGAATTTCCATCATCATAGGGAATTTCAACGATCGAGCTATCTCCTAAGAATGCCTCAAGTTTGGCAGGTTTCTTTCCAGTGTTTTTTTCAAATAAGTATCCATATACCTGTAATTGGGCAAGAATCTCAGGATGTTTCTTCTCATCAGCATGTCGGGCGAGTTTGCAATCTCTGATGATATAAGAGGAATTTTCATAGATCATAATATCTGGAATACCTATGATTTGAACCTGAGAGCCATTGATTGTTTCAT
>JAUWZS010000017.1 GCA_030615205.1 Candidatus Aenigmatarchaeota archaeon
ACTGCGTAAGAACAATTTTTCTTAACAAGAAGAGGGATTATCGACAGAATAGGAGGTAACAATTCTTTTTCAGTTTGTATACCGTTCATATGTTGCTCCTCTCTGTGATGCAGACTATTGACTCAAACAAGTCTTTTCACCATTTTTTGTTTTTAAATAGGGACAGCGCCCATTTATTGATTCTTACTTGTGGGACAATATACCCATATCTTCAAGAAGTTTCTTCGAATTTAATCTCTAGGACACCCCAGACGTTGCCTTAAACCATCTTTGTCTTCAGAAACACATTCCTGATAATTTCCCCTTCAAGTAGGATGATGAGGAAAACCTGTTACTACAACGCTTGATATGCGTGGCATGCCAAAGGCTTACACACAGCGACTCAATCTGTCAATAATAATAGGCGCTGTCCCTATTTTTTATCTAAATCTTTTATCTATCTGGGTGCTCTTGCCCATATGACATCCAAAAGGATTGGTCTGACTGAATAAATCCTTCTACACAATTTCTGCCAAGCAAGATATATATCCTTATCAATACTACCAAGAGATAAATCAGCCGTACCTATCGACTTTTTTCTATAAACCGGTTTTATTATTTTACTAAAATCGTTGCGTCGTTCATCCTTGATATACCACATAACCCAATAATCCAAGGGTACATGAAGAAACCTTTTAAGCTTGGTAGCTATTTGTCTGTTAGGTTGGCAGGCCCAATCAATATATAATTTCAGAAATACGTTGATTGGTTTTTGACCGTGCCCGTAGGAAATTCTTTTGCCAGAAGAGGTCTTTTTTATATTCTTCATAACATCCAACACAAATCTGTTATGAAATTTATCAAACTGCCCCTGGTTTCTGATATTTTCTAACAGTTTTATTTTCCTAATTGCTATCTCTTTAAATTTAATAACTCCACCTGGCTTTAAAACTCTACCAATAGACGGATTGTAGCTCATCATTGCTATAGTCTCGTTAATGGCCCTCTGCTCATTCTTCTTAAGCCATGAAACTGATGTGTACTTAATCTTGTCCATAATAAAGTTTAAATTTTGCTGGTTTATATATTTATAACTCCTTAGACCTCTTATCCTCTGTGAGCACGCTTATCCTGATAACCCTAACCGCTAAGCAACTTCATCTCAAAGAGAAATCTAGAAGGTTTTTTAGGCCATCCCCTATATTTTTCTGCGTAACTAAGAGTTAAAGTTTTAATGGTTCTGGTAATTGCAACAAAACAGTTACGCCGTTCTTCTTCCATCTCTGGACTATTGTCGCCTTTTTGTTTGCTCTGGAAGGAAGGCAACTCATCGTCAACAAGTCCAATCAGATAAACGTGATCAAATTCCTTGCCTTTGGCCCCATGAATCGTCATGAGAATTACTGCGTTCGGCATAGGAGATGGTTCTTTCGAATGCATCTGGAGTTCTTGCAGAAATGCCTCCAAGGTTATCTCATCACCTAAAGACTTTGTTATCTCTCTCATCAATTCTTCCCACACAGAACGTTCTTCTTCATAACGAGTAAATACTTCAGTTGTCGGATCGCTGTCAGCTTGCTGTTGGGCTTGTATTAGCTTATTAAACCATTCAAGTGCATATTTACTGAACATATGAAAATCTCTACCTTCTCCCAAGAAGCGTGATGTTTGGTCAATGACCTCTTTTACCAAGGTGCCTGAAGTTTTTTGACGCACGATCTTAATCCAGTATTGCAAATAGTCACGGTTTGACGCTCGAGCCTGTGTAATAACATCATCAGGATCAACCTCTACTTCGGTAAGCTGAGCAAAAGTACCACACACAGCTTCCAAATAAGTGCGATCTTGTCTGTCATTAGCAAGACGTAATATGGAATGAAGCCACATGAACGGGGTACTTTCAAATTCGTCTTTTCGCTGGGAAATAACAACAGGTAATCCTTCGCCTCGCAATGCCAGTTCAACACCTTCAAGAAGCTTACGGCTTCTTCCTAATACGACAACCGAACCAAGATGGTTAGAATGAAGGTTTTTAATGTCCTTGGCCACCCCAACTGCTTCAGCATCAAACTCAGAAAAAACATGAAGCAGGCGTACAGTGTCTTTGCCTAAGCTAGGGTGAAATGCCTCAAGAGGTTTCTTATCGGCTGTTCTCAAAAAGTTGTGGCATATAAGATCATTAGCTAACTTCACAATTTCATGTGGGCACCTGTAATTCATAGGTAGCTGAATAACGCTCGGCGAATAATTCTTCACAAATTCCTCAATGCGTTTGTGACTTGCTCCATTCCATTGGTAAATAATCTGATCATCATCAGCAACAATAAATAGATTCTTGTGTTGGTCTCCGGTGAGAGCACGGATGAAATTATATTGAGCGTGATTCGTATCTTGAAACTCATCTATACAAATATAGGGATAAACTGTCCGATAGCGTTTGGCAAAAGTAGGAAATTTCGTAAATAACTGATATGCTTTGAAAATTAAGGAATTGAAATCAAGGGCATTTCGTTTGGATAATTCCGCTTCATAGGCCGGATAAACGATAGCCATCCGCTCACCGAATTCTTTATCTATAAATTCCTCGCGGCAGTTCTCAGGCAAAACAAGACGAGACTTTAGGCGTTGTATAACTAGTAATGTCTTTTTATCGAGGTCACTTATCACATCGGACCTCTTCCTAGCTTCTTTCACTGCTTTATTCAATACAGCCTGCAAGTCAACATTCTGTGAATAAATATGAAAATTAGGATTAATATTCAAATGTGTTCCGTGTTGACGTAAAACATCTGCACAAAATGAATGAAAAGTTCCCAAGAAAAGACGTCCTTCCTGCCCAGGTACAAAGTTAACCACACGGCTTCTCATCTCATCTGCTGCTTTGTTAGTAAATGTTAAGCCGAGAACGCGGAAATTTTTGTCACAACTAGAATCAAGAATGTGTGCTATGCGACAAGTAAGAACCCTTGTCTTTCCTGCACCTGGCCCCGCCAACACTAACAGAGGAGACTTATCCCATTTAGCTGCTTCCTGCTGGACAGGGCTTAACTCCTCCCAAGCCGAAATTAATTCTTTAGTGCTCATGTTGTACTCGCCTTTTTAATTATATCTTTGATAGCTACCTCAAAAAAGTGAGGAACTCTTGATTTGTCAGCTCCTGCTGTTCGAAGTTTTTCAATCAATGCATTAGCATATCCTGTCTTGTCTTTTCTAATCATTGAAGCAATTTCATCTTCGAACCCTGCATCGCCTTCCTTCTTAATCAGGCTAACCCTTTGCTCAGTAAGAATCTGTATGTATTCTTGAATAAAGCCATTTTTCACAAGAAATAATTCAAAATCAAAGCCGTCTTCCAGTGGTCGAACAAGCTCTTTGATTTCGTCATCTGTCACGCCACGGTCTTTAACCTGATTAACAAATCCTTTTCCCGCATCATCATTATCGCAGACCATAATCCACGGAATTTCAAAAGCCCGTGCCAAACCCACAAAGGCACCCGGCGACCCATTGTTCTGAAAATCAATTATCGTAACCCCTTCCTGATCCAACGGCTTCTCCAATAATTCTGCAAAATATCGAAGCAGTAGATAATCACTTTGGCCTTCGCACAGGAGCCATGCACGTGCAAAAAGCACATCCCCACGAATACGCTTTGCGTAAGTATCAAGGTCTCTGAGATCATTGTCACTAAGATACAATTGAGATTCATTCTTAAGACGCTTAAGTTCCGCATGAACACCGTTTTGACCTGAATAAAGCCTAAGCAAATCGCGGTATTCTTGCTCTTCCATCCTGCCACTGACAGAAAGGGTTGAATCACTTATATGATAGCTAAACTTAGGTGTCTTGTTCCTGCAAAACTCTATTAATTCTTTTGTTTCAGGCACGTTAGCGGTAAAGGAACGCTTAACATAAAGAACTTTGGACGATGGACCATCTCGACGAAACAAACGAATCTGCGTAAAGGGAATTTCCTGAATGAAATAAGGCGAATGGCTTGAGATAATCTTTTGACTTTTAACTTCGCCCAAATTTACCGCGAGTGCACGAGTCGCTTGGGGATGGAGATGCGCTTCTGGTTCCTCTAAAGCCAAGATAGCCTCTGTTTCTGGCTGAAAGGTTGGCTTCAGAAGCACATCAAGATAAGCTTGGAACAGAAAAAGAACAGCCAAACTCTGCATACCCTGCCCATGACGCGAAAGTGGAAAATAGCTCTCTGTTCCACGCGCTTTGATTACTACCTCTGATTTTGACATCAGGTCCCAAGGTTTGAGTGGTAACGCTTGGATTGAAGTATTTTGCCCGGTTCCCATCGCCATAATTCTTTGAACTTTATCTAATGAAACTCTTACCTGTTCAAGTCTTGGGTCTGCCGTTAGCAAAGTATTGTTAAGTTTTGTTAACTCCTCACTGAGGGTCTTTCTTTGCTCTTCGCTAATTTCTAGGTTATTGAGTATTCGGCCCCAAAATTGAGAGCGAGGAGAAAATTCAACATCTGAACTACGAAGAGCAGATAAATAAAACAAACGGATATAAGAGAGGAATCTGCCTAGGTTATAAGGGCTTGCACCTTTTCCTCCTAATGGCTGGCCATCCAATGCAATAAATTCCCATTTGGTGACAATCTCTTTGGCCGTTCCATCGTATTTGCTTGACAGTCGTAAGCCGATAGAATCCAAATCCATCACAGGGTCAGTTTGGATAATAGGATCAAGGGCTTGAACTAAAGGAACCGGCCACTCATCGGATTTATCCTCTCGAAACCACAGTTCTATGACAATGCCTTCACTCGTTTGCGGAGAATCACTAGTTTTAACCATATGGTAATCATATTCGTCGAAAGGTGTTCCTCGTCCCGCTGTACCCCGAGGTAATGCAGCTTTCAGCGCCTCAAGTAGAGCCGTCTTGCCAGAATTATTCTCGCCGACTAAAACAGTAGTATCCGTTATAGGAACGACTAGATCTACTAGACACCTAAAATTCTTAATAACTACTTCTCTGAGCTTCATCTTCCTTTACACCCCTTAATCCATATTACTCCTTGACGTTATAAATTTTTCCAAATCCTCGGGTTTGATTCTCCACTGGCCTATCTTTGTAGCACGGATCTGCTTTTCCCTAATAAGCTAGCGAATTCTCTATTCTGTAAGCCCAAGCTGTTTTGCAACCTGCTCTACAATTAAATAACCTTTTAGTAACATAGTATCCCCTCTACTTGCTGGTAGCCAACATTATTCCACATTATACAACATTCCTATAATTAGAACAATCAAAAGCGCGGGAGTGGTAAATAGAGACACAAAAGTGGAAGTACTTCGTAGATTACCTCTTCCAGTCTTCAATAATAATCTTCTTTTCTGAAAGCTTAACATATACCTTTTGTTTTTTTCTCCATCCATACTTGGATAGATGCCAAAGGGGCTCGTCCACATCTAAAGCGATCATCGGTCTAGCTTCCAGATTCAATCCTTCTGTGCTTATAAACCACGCTTTCCTGATGTACTCAAATAGTTGCCCTAACCTACCTTCGAAATCTCCTCTAACGACTCCGGTGGCTAACGTTGCTCTGATCCAGGTAAATAGGGACAGCGCCCATTTATCGATTCTTACTTGTGGGACAATATTCCCGTATCTTGAAGAAGTTTCTTTGAGTGCAATCTCCAGGACACCCCAGACGTTGCTTTAAACCATCTTTGTCTTCAGAAACACATTCCTGATAATTTCCCCTTTAAGCAGGATGATGAGGAAAACCTATTGCTACAGCTCTTGATATGCGTGGCATGCCAAAGGCTTACATACAGCGACTCAATCTGTCAATAATAATAGGCGTTGTCCCTATTTTTTCACTTGCCATAAGAGAAATTTCACCTCCTGGGACAGTCAAGCATTGATCTTGGTACACAACGAATCGAACATAGACACCATTATGTCTTGTCTAGCCGCCATTCACGGCGTTTGATGACCTCGTCATGGAATGTCCTGAACGACTCGTTTTCACCCCACTTCGGTTCTAACTCACCAACCAGTTTTATTGTCTTGGACCTTACGTCGTTGCTCCCCAAAGTGCCCACGGCTCTCAGGCATCTGACGAAAAGTTCGATGCTGTCCTTCGACGGTACAGTCTCCAACAAAGACGCTGAGGATAGTTCACCGAGAAATGAGAGGCGAAAATCATTGTAATGCCCCCAGTTGATCAGAAGTGTCGCAAGCCGTTCAAACAGCTTATTCTGTAAGGATTCCGAGGTTCCCGCGGGTGTACCAGCGAGACGCAGCAGAGCACGCATGGGATTCTCGACGACCCTAGGGTTAGCGCCTTCGTTGATGAATGAGAATGATTTGTCAAATAAGGTACATACGTTCTCAGGTGAAATCCATTCTGGATCCTCCACAATTGATATCAGCAGGCTACCGTAGCCACGCAACTGGATGGTAGACAGGGGATATCGCCAGCCCGGAGATTTGTCAAAACGCACGATGATGTCCTTCAGGAGTTCATTTCGGATACTGGCCTTCAATTGGCCGAAAAGCCGACAGAAGTTTTGGACAGCGACTTCGCGGTTATCGTGCACTATGTCGTCGCACCATTTGAATATCTTCTCCCGGTCCATGAGAGATAATCCCGTTGCATCGGGCAGGCTGTTGTGGACCAGGTCCAGCGTTCTTGTCCCTGCGTCTAATGTCGCAGTGAACGCTCCAGTTTTTGCACCTCTTGGGACCTGGAACCGAATGGGCCCTGGCACTAACCCCGATGGCCACGGTTCGCTACGGAATGCACCAGCGACTTCATGAAAGAAGTCAGGTATCGTCGTGCTATTTGGTGGTTTAAACGTTTCCCAGGTATAAGAGGTGGGGTTCAGTTGGCCGGTAACCTCTACCGCCAGGTCTGAATCGGCCTCGGGGAAACGGATAGATACGCTGATGGGCTCTGTGACTCGGTCCAGATCCAGAGAAGACGATGGGTCAGTGATTTTGCCCAAAAGGTAGTCGGACCAGTCAAACTCTTCAGCTAGTAAAACTGATTCTTCAAAAAAGCCATATTCGTCGCGTGTGACGAGAGCAGGCCAGTTATCTCCGTGTTTGTCCAATCCTTGGACCCAAGACCCAGCACGAATGTGCTGAGTGATCTCGGTTTCGTTCTCCTGTTCTCCTTGGCGGATGAAGATGCCGAGGGGTGCTTCTAGATCCGCGGAGACCAGGACCTTCATCTGTATACGGATGTGCCGGAACTCCCAGAAGAGAAAGATCAACAAGACAAGGAGGAAGAAGGGCAAGACAACCCCAATCTTCTTGTGTAGACAAGAGTCCGACACACTCAGCAGAAAGTGCCAAAGGGACTTCTTATCCTGTGATATCTGCGTTTCCGTGCCTCCCACCAGTGCCATCAGTACTCCAAAACAGAAGAGCAGTATGACTTCAAGGATGGCTGCGGGTAAGCGGGCAATGGGCTGGTAGGAATAAGCCACTTGCATCCACCAATAGTAGCCAACCCACGTGATCAGCAGAAAGATGTAATTTGTCCAGAATGCGTGTTTTCTGTCCATCCCGAAACTCCGGTCCACACCTTCGCATGTATTACCGGGAAGGTACGACCCGACCTCCTTTCTCCTCCCGAATCAGTGTGATGCGCGAGTAGATAGGGACAGCACCCATCTATTGATTCTTACTTGTGGGACAATATACCCATATCTTCAAGAAGTTTCTTCGAGTGTAATCTCCAGGACACCCCAGGCGTTGCCTTAAACCATCTTTGTCTTCAGAAACACATTCCTGATAATTTCCCCTTTAAGTAGGATGATGAGGAAAACCTATTGCTACAACTCTTGATATGCGTGGCATGCCAGAAGCATGCATACAGAGATTCAATCTGTTAATAATAATAGGCGCTGTCCCTATTTTTTCTGTATCTCCATGGCTATGTAAGTCCAAATAACTTGAGAATGCGCGTAGCAGGAATGACTAGCCCCAGGCCCGACGGGTTCGCAAATATCTGTACTACCTTGTTTTCCTCCCCTTCCACTAAAGCTAGTTTATACCTAGAAGGTTGTGGCGCATAAGCTACTATCATTCCCACTATCTGCTTGCTGTAGTTGTAGAAAACAGGTCCTCCGCTATTTCCTGGATTTGGCATTCCGTCAACAATACACCTAGTACCATCGTAGCCAGCGATCATTCCTTTTTGGAGTATTGGAACGAAGGGATTGACGGCGGCCGGATACCCACACCACACAACCTCATATCCGACCCTAAGGATCTTCCCCTTAAATGCTTCTGCAGGAAACCCGACCGTTTCGAAGTCTTCTGCAGATTCCCCGGAAGGATCGAAGGTCAGCACCGCTACGTCTTCCTGTTGGTTTGAGAATTGTGAGATTTTACAGTTATCTATCTTTGTCCATTTCCCTTGTCGCGTCAATGTCCATGCCACAATCCGTTCTTGCTTGGCCGAACCAACAACATGATAGGCGGTAATTAAACCCAGAGTGCCCTTTTTCCCTCGATAGACAAAACCTGGCTAATAACATACTCGCTAGCTATGATCTTTCCTTTCTCATTCGGCACAAAAACGGTCTTCATGACTTGGACTACAGCCACAGTTTTCTTGATTTCTTCATAAACGGCATGCCATCCGGTCTTTTCTTGAACCATCTTTTTCTCCATTACTCGCACTCCCTGTGTTTGTGAACCAGAACTTATCTAGTGTCAATATCCATCGTCTGCAAAGTATCTTGCCCTAATATATCCACTACTCTGACAGCAATTTCGTATTTCCCAGGTTTCTTGTATTCATGAATTGTAGAAGTAAGTTCTAAGTTGGAATTCTTTTTTGTCCTAAAGGATTGCCATTCATTTTCAAAGATGTAGTTTCCCGTCCACTGTTCAGCTGGTTGTCCATTTTTACGGAGTCTAATTATTTCTTTTTTGTCCTTGTAATTAAAATCCACGGCCCAGTAATCAATCCAGTCGGTCCACTTTTTAGTTAAAACCTCTCTTTTTAATATTCCATCTTTATCCCTAGTTAACCTGGTGATTTTCCCTTCTTCAATAACGACCTTTTTGCTGCCCTTTTTTAATAAGCTCTCAATTTCTTGTAGATCGTCTTGAGTAAAATTAGTAACAAAATTTTTTAACTGTACTTTCATAGACCTGTTTTTCTTATCTGTCGCAATAGGTTTTGCTTCTATATAGGCGGCATCATAGAATTTAACTTGTCCTTTTTCTACAGCTTGCTTGTCAAATACTTCCCGGGGAATACTCCTTAGCCTCAAATCAACTCCTATGTCTCTCATTTCTTGTTGAACATATGGGATTAATCCCATTTCAAATTCAAAGCCTAAAACATCAACATTGGTAATAATCTTTTCTTTACATTCTTCATAAATATCGTTGATGACTGCTTTAGTAACAGGAAAGTCTACAGGTCCTATATGGACAAATCTTTCTCCTTTTTGTCCATGTAACATTTTAAGTCCGTGGACTCGTTTTGCTTTATAGCCTTCGAAAATAAGATTTATGTATTGTTCGTGCTTTAGTTCTAATTGCTTTTTTTGTTCCTCTTCCGGCAGGTCTGGGTTAACGTCGAGGAAATACCTTCGTTCGTATTTACCTAAATTGAGCAGTTCAAAAGCTCGGTAGGGCTTGCCTTGTTTTTTGAGTTCTCTTTGTACCTGGATGATCCTTTTTCTGGTGGTATGAATGGCGAATCTACCTAAATCGGCCCCTATCCACTTTCTACCGAGTTTCTCAGCGACAGCGCAGGTTGTTCCACTGCCACAGAAAAAGTCAGCTACCAAATCACCTTCGTTGGAAGAGGCTTTGATGATGCGTTCAAGAAGTGCCTCGGGTTTTTGGGTGGGAAAATCAAGATATTCACTTTTTTTAGAGGCGGCCGTTCTTCCCGTCATCTGGGGAATATCTGTCCACCAATCAAAAGGGACTTTACCTTCGTCTTCATAGTACTTATATAATTTTTTCTTACCGGGTCCATAGATCTCTTTATATTTTCTTCCATTTTCGTCAACTTTAGTGAAAGAACTTGAAGATTTTCTAGAAATTAACTCAAATGGTATTCTAATATTATCTTCGTTGAATATAAAACTCCTTTTCTTATAGAATAACACTGAATCATGCTTGTTTGGAAATCCTTCCTTGGGCCTTCCTCCTTGAGAATAACACCATATAATTTCATTAACCAAATTCTCTTTTCCAAAAACATCATCTAGAATTAATCTCAAATATGCATTGACTCTATAGTCGCAGTGAACATAAATACTTCCGTCCTCAGCTAACAAATCGTGCATTAGCTTGAGTCTTTCATACATCATACTGAGATAGGAAGATATACCTCTACCCCAGGTATCGTTGTAGGCAATTTCTTCTATTACAGACTGTTTCTTTGTTGCTTCATCACTATTTAATTTAACTTGAAAAGAAAAATCAGCTCCTACAGCAAATGGTGGGTCAATGTAAATAAGTTTAACTCCCCCTTCTTTTTCTATATCTTCTTTTAGAGGTCCGTTTACCAAAGAAGATAGAATCAACTTATTGTCTCCCCAGATGAGTTTATTTGTCCAGCCTTTAAGTTGTCTGCCCCTCTCGTCAGTGGGAAACAAGTGTAGTTGCTCTTCTTTTTTTGTTTCTTTTCTGGGCTCGTCTATATGTTCAATGACATGGAAAGGTAATACTGCATTTATGACCTCTTCAGTTCTACCATTCCAGAAGAGAAAAACATCCTCATCATCTTTTGAAAGTTTGTATAAAAACTCCTTTGGAAGCGTTTTGCCTTCCTTAATGAGGTTTAATATTTGTTCCTTTTCTTTGTCTGTTAGCTCATGTTTATTCTGTAACATAGTTTTTGCCCCTTCAAACTTTAAAAAGCGTTAAAACATCTTTAAAGTTTCTAATGTGATCTTTATTGCTTATCCAATTTTCCTGTTTCACAAAAACCGGATAATAAACGAACCTGTCCTGGCTGGAATTTACATCCTTGCACCATATTCTTAATCTCTGTGTTTTTTTCACTGAATCAAGGTCTTCCCTTCCTTTTGTCTCTACAACATAAATATTTCTCTCATTTTCCTTTACTAAAAAGTCCGGATGATAATCGTGAATGTTGCCGTCTGTTCCCTGATATTCCATTTTAAAATGAACATTATTTGTATTTTTAGCAAAAGAAATAATGCCAGAACAGTTATCTAAAAAATTAGCAAACTCTAATTCAAACCTATAATCGCCAATAACTTTATTGAAAACCGACTTCTTAGGAGTTAGAAATTCCTGATTATTAAAAACCATAGGCTTAACTTCTTTTAATCTGATATAGTTTCTTATTTCAGCACTGCCTTTGTCTGTGATGGTAAGCTCATCAATAGCTTTTTTAAAGGTTTTAAAGATTGTGTTTTTTGCCTCAATTTCTGATAAGTTTCTTATGATATTAGCGTCCTCTAAATTTACTTCTTTTCCAAAAAGATGGTGTTGAATAAAATGTTCAACCTTTGGATATAAAACATCAAATCCACTAAACAGCCTACTTTCTTTTAGGATTGAGTTGGTAAAGAAGCTGACAATACTTCTGTAATCTATTTTTATTCCGTTGAGAACAATCTTGTGGGAAAAAATACGGTCTAAATCTTCAAAAATGATTTCTTTTTTTTCTTCTTCTGAAAACTCTCTAATTGTGATTGGTTTAAACTCAAATTCGCTGACGTCTATGTTCTCTAAACGTTTGTATTCCCGATAAATTCTCGGTGTTAGAACAGGGATATGAATATCCAGTTTATCCAAGTCCTTGCTTTTATTTTCTTTATCAGGTTCTATGATAATAGGAGTTCTTGTTTGAACTCCTGGTCCCATTGGCCTGTAACCAAACTCTACTCCTTCTTCCTTAATGGATTCAACGAATTTTATGAAAGCGGGGGTACCTATTACGGCCAACTCCTCTTTCACATTAGCTTCAAACATTTTTCTAATTCCTCTACCCAAAGTCTGTTCAGGGAGAATATTACTTTCAGCAACGTATGGCCTTAAACCAACAATGGTTGTTACATTTTGTACGTCCCATCCCTCACGAAGCACAAGAACTGATACAATAACTTTATAAGGACTTTTATCGCTATCTACACTATCTGCGGCTTTCCTTAGCTTGTCCAAATCATTCTTGCTTTTCTTTGACGTGCTTTCCGCAATCTCTCCGCTCTTATTCGTATGAATAACTAAGGTAGCCTTCTTAAATTCAGGGTATTTGCTCTCAAGGTAATTTGCTAAATCGTCACTTTCTTTAGTTTCTCTGGTCATGAAAAAGAGTAAAGGCATCTTTTCATCTTTTAATTCATTGTACTGTTTCTTCCACTCCACATAGCCCAGATGAATATAATCTTCATAGCGTTCCACAAATTTAGATGAGGGCTTTTCCTTTAATTTTGCCCTTGATGCTTCATCCGGTAAAATAGGCATTTTTACAATATTTTGTTTAATCGCTTCAACGAGTGGATAATCACAGATTGTTTGAACAAAAATTGCCCCGTTGTCATGCCTTGGGGTTGCGGTGAAATCTGCCTGGAGAGATAAGCCATTTCCGTACTTTAATTT
>JAUWZS010000016.1 GCA_030615205.1 Candidatus Aenigmatarchaeota archaeon
GAGGATCCCAGGTGTCTACATAGAGAAAGAATTTTTTCTTGTAATAAAACTCCAGGTATTTTTCTGCTGCTGCCATAGTTCTTGGCGCACAGTAGTCCTCTTCGTATCTTCTTTGGTAGTTAATCCTAGGGCGTTCTCCACTCTCACTACTAGGAGAAGTGAAACGATATTGGCCGGCAATGTAAGAGTAATCCTCAAATCCTCGATCGTATCCATAACCATTCCTCGTGAAAAAGGGAATATCAACGGTGGCTAAGGTGGCATAACCTGCTTTTCCGAGAATTTGTGCTAGTATCTTTTCATCCCGCGGTAAGGGCTCCCATCCCAAATAAGTAAAAGTAAATTTCCCTGTAAATAGATCTGCCCGCATAGGCATAGTTGGAAAAGAAGCGGCATAGCAGTTGTCAAATTGAACGCACTCTTCTGCAAATTGATCGAGATTGGGCGTTCGAATATTCCTATTTCCATAGCAGCCTAAATGGTCCCTTCGTAGAGTATCCGACACAATTACAATAAGATTCATTTTACGTCCTCCTAGTTTTAATTTATCGTGTCTTAAATTAGCTTTGTTACCGTATTTCCGGACGTTCTATTCTCACACCATGGACTAACTCTGTACCCAGGCCTGCAATAAGACCATCCTTTTGTGCACAAAATGGTCAATTTTTACAAAAACTTTTGCCGAGTTCCGTAACTAAAAATTTCCTCCAACATTGATCTCCTCTATTTAAACCGAACTTGTTTCTCTATCAAAAAGCTCAATATAAGATTATCAAACCAATCTTCAATATGACCCATCTCTGGATGTCCAATCAGATTATTCTGCTCTAATGGATCATTCTGTAAATTATAAAGTAGAAATCCAGCGCCTGTTTCATCCACAGCATATTTATACTCTAAGGTTCTAATCATCACATTATGGTGACCAGCAAAAGAGATTTCGCTGAATACAGCTTGGCGATGATTATTTTCAGGATTCTGGAGTAAAGGCCACAACGATTTACCAAAGCAACGTTGAGAAGGTTCAGCTCCAGCAACTTCCAATAAAGTTGGATAAACATCAATTACTTCTACCAGGGCTTTGCATTTTTCCCCGCCCTGAATGTGTGAAGGCCAGCGTATCAACAATGGAACACTAATACTGGACTCATAGAATACCGATTTATATAGTACCTGGTGGTCTCCTAGCATTTCTCCATGATCAGACCAAAATACCACTAATGTATTTTCTGGTCCCTTTATCCTCTCAAAGACAGATAAGATCTCACCAATCCAATAATCAATAAGAGATATCTTACCATAGTAGTTAGCTCGGATTTTCTGTACATTTTCCTTGGATATCTTCTCGGCTATTTTTTCAAATTCCAAACGCTCAACAACTTCTTGAGGAACCCAATCACCAAGTGAGCCTGCAGGAATGGATACTGGCATATCCTTGGTTTCGTACATAGAAGCATATCTTCCTGGCGCGTCCCAAGGTTCATGAGGACCTCCAAAACCTACAAATAAACACAATGGCTTGTTTTTGTTGTAGCTCCGGATAAACTCGAGTGCTTTTCTACCAATGTAGCTATCTAAGAACTCTTCTTCTGACAAAGGACTTGGATAAACGCTCACTTTGTCTATTCTCTTCTTTCGATGCCCGTCGTGAAACTCGTATTCCTTACGTTTAACATAATCTTTCTTGAATAGCTCAAACAATCCCTTTTTTCCCCAGTAATCTCTCATATAAGAACCAACTTTTAATGTAGCCCATGGACCAGTGGTTTCGTGCAAATAATCCAGTCCCCGCGCATGCATGTAATCCTCATATTGAGCAAGATGTTGGCCTGGTTCAGGATGGTAAAAGTGAGATTTTCCTATGAGGACCGTGAAATATCCTTCTTTTTGCAGATGATGAAAGAAAGTCTCATCATCTCTAGGCAGTTGTCCCGCATTCTGCCAGATATGGTGGTTATGAGGATAAATCCCACTTATAAATGATGCTCTAGCAGGCATACACAAAGGACTTACAGTATAAACAGAATCAAAACGTATTCCTTCTCTGGCTATCCTATCGATGTTAGGCGTTTTGATTCTTGCGTTTCCTGCACATCCCATAGCATCAGCTCTTTGTTGGTCGGGCATAAGGATAAGGATGTTTGGTTTATCTGGCATAATATATTCTCTCTAGATTTGATAAAATTCTATTTCTACGCATTAAAAATTCCCCTTCTCTTCTCTTTGGCGTATTTGCTCCTCTACAAGCGGCTTGATTTTTTTCCAAGCCAGTATTTCACATCTATCGGCCCACTCCTCATAGATTGCCTTTAGCTCTTTCAATTTGGACGGATTCCTTTTGGCTTGGTCATTGAGTTCAGTACGATCCTCCTCCATATTGTAGAGCTCCCATTTACCTGGGTATTTGGATACCAGCTTCCACTCATCTTTACGAACGGCGCTGTTACCCTCGTGCTCCCAGCAAATTGGACGTTTTCGCCACCACGCTTCATCACGGAAAATCGGCATAAGACTTTCACCCTCTAGAGGAATGATCTTGTTGCCATTATGTTCCACGGGATACTTTATTCTAGCTGCGTCCAAGCAAGTAGCCATAATGTCTATAACGTGGGTAGGTTGCTCGACTATTATACCTGGCTGGACGAGCGCCGGCCAGTAGACTATCATCGGCGTTGCTATCCCACCTTCATGGACCCAGTGTTTGTAGAGACGAAAAGGTGTATTAGAAGCATTAGCCCAGGGAAGATCATAGCTCATATAGGTATCGTCCGGACCCGGCATGAGCCCCGGAATATTCCCACAACGGACTAGCCTTCCCTCACGGGTTCGGGGCAAAACGCACTCGTACCTATATCCCCCGTCTTCTTTGAGAAACTCAGCGCATCCACCATTGTCAGACAAAAAGATAACCAGAGTATTCTTTTCTATTTTCAGTTCACGCAGCTTAGCTATAATCCTGCCGATACCCTGGTCCATTCGATCAATCTGTGCAGCATATACCGCCATACGGGCACTTTCCCAATTCTTATCTTTTACTTCAAACCATGGCATAGCCTTGTCATCGCGAGGAGAGAGGACCCATTGAGAGCTTAGCATTCCCATACTCTTAAGCCTTTCGTATCGCTCCATCCTGATCATATCCCATCCTTTGCGGTATCGATCTCGGTACCTTTCAACATCCTCGGGAATAGCATGAAGTGGCCAATGCGGAGCAGTATATGCCACATAGAGGAAGAAAGGCTTCTTGCTTGCAAAACCTGTTTCTATCATAGTAACGGCCTTATCACTTATGACATCTGTATAATAGAAGTGTTTGCCTTCTGGCTCAACTAGTCTATCGTTGCATATTAAGGTATGAGGATTAAAATAACTTCCTGCACCAGTTAGTGTCCCAAAATGTTGATCAAACCCGCGGTCTATGGGTCGTGGGTGTTCTCTTTGGCCGGGAGACCACTCTGCCTGATGACGTACGGGATAGGATCCACCAACGTGCCATTTACCTGAGATTAGGGTCCGGTATCCACCTGTGCGAAGCGCCTCCGCGATTGTCACACATCGCTGGTTCAGGTAACCCTGATATGCCGGTATTCCCAGATTGGAAATCATCCACCCAACTCCTGCTTGGTGGGGATATAGCCCTGTGAGTAGCGAAGCTCGCGTTGGACAACAACGTGCACAATTATACATTTGGGTAAAGCGTACCCCATGCGAAGCCAGATAATCGAGATTAGGAGTCTTTATCTCCGATCCATAGCAGCTAATATCGGAAAACCCCAAATCATCTGCCAAGATAATAATTATGTTAGGAAGCCCACTCTTTTCCTCTTCACCCAATATGCCTTCATTGAAGAAGGAATTGTCGCGGGCTCGGATATTGTTTTTGAAGAAACCATGCTCTCCGTCTGACATGGCCCACCTTCTCCTTAGAATCTTTTTGATTCTGAGGTTCTAAACAAAATTGAATCACGCAATTTCTCAAGTCTTTTTATTGCATACGGAAAGAACTGTCTATATGAATCACACAAATAATCCTTCTCTTCTACTCTAGCATTCCGCACCCATCTAAACCACGGACATCCATTGTGGCATATAAAGTTCCACTGGCAATTCTTACAATCTGAAGAGACAATCTTTTTCAAATTGCCGAATCGTAACCTTGCCTTCTGAAAAAGCTTCTCTATGGACACCTTGCTTATGTTTCCCAGTTTCCATTCCTTGTTAACAAAGAAATCGCAAGGGTATATGTCGCCATTGAATTCTGCAACCAGATACTCACTACAGTGATCTTTGAATGCGCAGGAATTTGACTCCTGTCCCAAAAGTATTTCTAATATGTTATCAAATAGCCGAATCGAAGCAAGTGGATTGCCATGATTCCACCAGATATCGAATAATCTACATAGAAAATTCCCATATTGAGCTGGTGTAATGGAAAAATCTGCTACCTGTTGGTTCTTTCTATCCACTGCAGGAATGAATTGAAGATAGTATAATCCACGAGAGAGGAAGTATTTGTAGATTTCTTGTGGGCTATACGCAGTTTCTTTACCAATTGTAGAAAGGATATTAAAGTCAACCCCTCCTTCTGCAAGGAGATTTATTCCTGCCACCACTTCTTCAAAACTCCCCCTACCGGATACATACTGCCGGTAGCGATTATGCACTTGCGGTAGTCCATCGAGACTTGCTCCAATAAAGAAATTGTACTTCTTAAAAAACCTTATCCATTCTGTGTTTAGCAATGTTGCGTTTGTTTGAACCGAATTACTCACGATCTGACCAGGCCTTCCGTATTCTTTCTGAAATTCGACTACCTTTTGAAAAAAGCTAATACCTGCCAAGAGGGGTTCTCCTCCCTGCCAACAAAAAATACACGGCCCCCCATCAGAGTAAGTCATGCATTCGCAGATGAGTTTTTCTAGTACATTTTCTCTCATAAGGTGAGATCTTCCAGGATAAAGACGGGATGTTTTCTTGTAAAAACAGTACCCGCAGCTCAGATTGCAGTCATAGGAAACCGGTTTGAGAATAAGTTCAACTTTTCTCATGTCGAACCTCAATTAAATTCAAACTTGAGACACGAAGTCATTATTACAATCAAAAAAAGACAACACTTCACTGTCATTCTTCCTTGAGAATTGGCCAGATTATAACAGAGATTTTTCCCCTGCGGCGTCTATCAAATCAACACTCTCTGAATAACAGTCACAACATCATTCAAATCTAGGCTGTTAGGATTATTTCTCATAGCTGGTTTGGTAAAAGCATCCTTCGCTATTCTCATAATTACGTCACGGTCAACCTTCCGCTCAAAGTGAAGGGGAAGACCGACACTTTCAATGAAATTCTGGCATGCCTCGACAGACTTCCTGGCTCTGTCGAGTAAAGACAATTTCTTCAGATTCTCCTCGAACATAACGGCGATATCGGCAAGTTTCCCTGGGGATGACAATCTGTTGAGATTGAGCACATGCGGCAAGAAAAACCCTACGGCTATTCCGTGAGAAATACCGAAATATCCTCCAAAGGAAACTGCCATAGCGTGACCGGCCACAGTAGCCACTTGAGAATTTGCGACTCCAGCAAGAGTGCTGGCCCAGCCCATGCTCCCTTGGGACTCTTTGTCTTTTCTATCTGCCACACATATACGTAGATTTTTGGTAATTAGAAGTATCACTTCTCTTGCATACATATCGGAGAGCGTGTTAGCTCTCCGAGAAATATAAGCCTCTACAGCATGGGCCAGAGCATCGATGCCAGTGATCGCCGTAAGCCTGGGAAGCATCCCCATCATAAGCACAGGATCAATTATGGATCTTTTGGGGTACAACGCCGAGTCTGCCAACACCTTTTTCTTCCTTTCTTTCCTATCCGTAAACAAGGCGTAAGGCGTCACCTCGCTGCCCGTTCCTGAGGTAGTTGGCATGGCGAGCATTGGTAGGACATTACTGCCCAAAGAACAACCTCTCTTCTCACCACCTTCAAGGTATATCTCTATTGAACATCCCTGTGCTGCTACTACGGAAATGCCCTTACAGGCATCCAGAACACTGCCCCCACCTAGTCCGACGATTAAATCACAGCCTTCTGAGCTGGCTAATTGGCCGCCCTTATCTACTGTCTCAATGCTAACTTCTGGCTCCACCTCTTCATAAGTGATGACTTCGATCCCTGATGTTTCCAATAGTCCTTTCACCTTCGTGGTAGCGCCAAGTTTCTTCATAGCTTTTCTACCGGTTACTAACAAAGCCTTCTTTCCAAGCTCGGATGCTTCATTTCCCACTTGATTTACGGCGTTTTCTTTGAAAATAATCTTCGTGGGAAGATAGAACTGTACGCTATTTAACTTACCTGCGTCGGTCATCTGTCCCTCCTTAAAATCCTTTTTAATCTTCTGAGTAACTGACAGACGTTTTTGAGAATGAACTCATCGTCTCCCCGGTATCTTTATCAACGACCTTGAATGTAATATGTGTCTATCTTATCAATCACTTCGCCAGGACAGTGAATTGATTTAAGGCTGGCAATGATATTTCTGTATAACGTATCAGCGACATTCTGATTTTTCGAGTAGAGATTGTTTTCTTGCTTGGAATCGATTCTCAGATCATACAACTCATTCTCTTCTTGGTGCCCGAAAACAAGAGACCACTCTCCATCCGTAACTAATATTCGGGTTTCCACGCTTGGTAGTTCCTTATGAAGAGCGCCGGTAGAAATAGCTGCCTTCCTGATAGCTGTCTGGCCTCCGCTCAAAGCCCTAAAAAGGGATTTTCCCTGAACAGTATCGGGTATCCGGATATTGCACATCTCCAAAATAGTGGGCATAATATCCTGGGGCTGGACTAGAAGGTCTATCCGCTTGTGAGCCACATGAGGGTGGTACACAATGAGAGGAATATGAGCAATCTCCTCGTACAGCGCCCATGGATCGTCCCTAATCGTATGCTTCCCAATCTTGCCATGTTCGCCAAAATAGAATCCATGATCAGAGAGAAATAAAATACATGTGTTCTTCATCAGCCCCAACTCTTCTATTTTCTGCAAAATATAGCCAACCCATCGGTCAACGAGGGTCACCTCGCCGCAATAAAGGGCATGGCAATGCTTTAGTTCCTCTTCAGATAAGAAACTACACTCGTTGTAATCTGGATGAGGGATTATTCTGCCGCTATATTCAGGGTCGTACCTGTCTACGTACCATTGAGGAGGATCCCAAGGCTCGTGAGGATCAAAGAGGTCTATCCACAGAAAAAACCTATCTGTTTTGTAATTGTACTCCAACCATCTAGATGCTGTCCGGATAGTCTTTGCAGGAAAATACTCCTCTTCTGTATGTCGAAACAAGGTATTCCTCAGATGCTGTCTATACAATTCACCATTTCTCCGATATAGACTTTCGTCATACGGAAGTCTTACCTGGCAATTAGCTACCGTCTGATATTTGTCCAGAGTCTGACCTCTTATCCATTCCCAGCCATTAAATCCCCTTTCATAATATCGCCCTTCGTTCATCATGTGTGGCACATCCGTGATTAATTGTGTTAGATATCCTGACTGAGACAAACACTCGGAAAGTACCTTTTCAGAACGGGGCAAAGGTCCCCAGCCGTAATAAGCAAACGTATACCTACCTGTGAAGACGTCCGCTCGGTACGGTAGCGTTGGGAAAGATGCAATATAGTATTTATCAAAAACAACTGATTTACTGGCTAGATCATCTATGTGGGGAGTACTAATCCAATCACAACCATAGCAACCCAATCTGTCTCTTCTCAGACTATCTGAGACTATGACTATTACATTCATTACTTCTCTCCTCATTTAGCGACTCAATTAGATTTGCTTTTCAGTCACACTTTATAGATCTTTTTCAAAACTGCACATTACACTGCCATATATGCCTGCAAATATTTAACCCATTGTCTTTACAAAAGATATCCATTTCTTGGCTGGTGCAAGGAGAGCAGAAAAGATTTGTTCATTGGGCAGCCTTTCTGAGTCGCCACTGAGACAACGTAAAAGCTAATAAAATCACAAACATTACTACGGCCACCGCAGACCCGTAACCCATTTTGTAGGAATTAAACCCAACATCGTATAGGTAATAGATCAAAACTTCCGTGCTGTGCAGAGGGCCTCCGTCAGTCATTACATATATTGATGTAAATTCTCTCCAGGTCATGATGCAAGACATAATAATAACCACAAAAATTACTGGCCGTAATAAAGGAACTGTAATATATATAAGACACTGCCATCTGTTGGCCCCATCTATCCGTGCACTTTCATAATATGTTTCAGAAATTCCTTGCAGACCAGCCAGATAGAGCACCATGAAGAACCCGACCCGTTTCCAGATCAGCATCAAAATCAAAGAAGGCATAGCTGTATTGTCCCGTCTCAACCAGGTTCCCCGAGGCAATCCAACTTTGGCGAGCACCGTATTAAAAAGTCCGTAACGATAGTCGTATAGCCAGATCCAGATAATGGCTACGGCAACCAGAGATGTAACCACAGGAATATAATAACAAGTTCGGAATATACCTATCCCTTTAATTCGTTGATTTATGATTATAGCCAGTAGTAGTGAAAGAACCACATAGGCAGGAATTGTGCCAACTGTCAAATAAACGCTGTTCCACAAAGCGTTCCAAAATAAAGGCTCCCTAGCCATTCCGATAAAGTTGGCAATCCCAATAAAATTTCCCTTTACCACAGTAGTCCATCTAAAAGAACTCATATAAAAACAGAAAATAAGGGGATATACAAAGAAACTCAGGTAAAGAAGAAAACCAGGTATTAGAAACAGAGTTGCTGTCATTATCTCTCGCTGTTTTCTAGTCCAGTTTCTCATAAGCAATACTCCTGTGGTTATCTTAATATTTAAGCCCCGAGAGGCTGATTCCTTGCACGAAATGTTTTTGAAATACGAAAAAGGCTACTATTGGCGGAATTATGACTAGGATACATGCTGCCAACAATAAGTTATACTGAACAATCTCCTCGCTCTTAAAAAAGGCCAACCCGAGTGTAACAACTCTCATCTTATCTGAATTAGTAACAATCACTGGCCATAGAAGTTCATTCCATACAGCCCTAAATGCAAAAATAGCCATTACCGCCAGGGCTGGCTTGGACAAAGGAAGAATTATACACCAAAATATTCGAAATCTGCTGCAACCGTCTATCAGGGCTGCCTCTTCCAGCTCCATAGGGATCGACAAGAAGAATTGCCGGAATACAAAGCAGGCAAAAGGAGTAAACAAACCAGGTACAATTAATCCCTGGTAGGAATCTATCCATCTAAGTTTTGCCACCAGAAGGTATCTTGGAATTACCAAGATTTCCGGTGATATCATCATTCCTGCGAGCACAAATAAGAACAGGGCATCTCTTCCTCGAAATCTCAATCGAGCCAGAGGATATGCTAGGAGAGAAGCAGTCAGAATCCTACCCGCTACTTTAAATAATGTCACTATCGCACTGTTCAGGAAATAACGAGGAAAATTTCCAGTGTTCCACACATCGATATAGTTCTCCCATCGTATTGTCTTGGGAATCCAAGTAGGAGGTAGGATAGTAATTTCCGAAAGTGGCTTTAGCGAATTCAGGAGTGCCCATAATAAAGGAGTCAAACATATTAATGCTAAAACAGAGAGACCAATGTATATTCCAACTCTCGAAACTACAGAAATAGTTGTACCGCTATCTGATTTTTTTTGCATGTTTTACTCCCTTTATTATCACCGAAGAACGGTGCGAAAAAGTCAAGTTGGTTTATTCATGCTTATATCATATCTTCAAAGCAGACCGACTCTTGACCCAGAGTCGGTCTGCTTTAATTGAACCTGTGGATTTAAAAACCTTTAAATACGTTATTACTATTTGATCCAGGTCGGTTCTTTCCACAAGCCTTCTTGTTTAGCCTTAACCATAGTTTCTTTGATCTTCTGAGCAGCCTGATCAAAAGCATCTTTTGATGAAGCTTTTCCATAGACGGCTAATTGAATTGCCTCTTTCAATATCTTCCTGACGTCATTGTGTATAGGAGTTTTTGGCCTAGAGTGAAGTGTGTATCGAGGATCAGCCACAAGATCAAGAAACACCTGCATAACTGGATGTTCTTGGACGAATTCTTTCCATATCGGAACACTCAGAGTGGAAGCTCGAACTGGAAATTGTCCCACTCCTATCATAACCTTGGGATGTTCTTCGGGACTCATGATAAACCGTATGAATTCGTAGGCAGCTGATTTCTTAAGGCACTGTTCAAAAGTTACAAGCGCGTGAGTATTGAATTGTTCTACTTTCAGTCCAGCGTATACATCCGGATAGATACTCACTGCCCAGTCAAAATTGAACGAGTATCGACTAATATCAGCACTGCACGGCGACATTCCAACCTTGCCTGAACCAAAATACTCATATAGATTAGTCATCCAGGATAGATCTGGAGCATAAGGATCGGTTATTTTGTAAGTGTGATAACAATCCACCCAAAACTGGAGAGCTTTCACTCCTTCAGGTCTATTCACCAGAACTTCACTGAAGTCCTCATTATAGACCTCAGCTCCTCTCCGCCAAAGTTCGCCGAGAAACATAACTATCATCCAGTTCTTATTGCCAAAAGGAAGTGCATATCCCCATTCATCCGGAGTTCCATCTCCGTCCGTATCTTTAGTTAGAATTTTGGCATATTCTACCAATTCCTCAATGGTCTTAGGAGGATTTTCGGGATTGAGTCCCGCTTTTCTGAAGAGGTCTTTATTGTAAGCTAATCCTGCTCCTTCAAGTTGAACGAAAAACGGTACTCCCATAAGCCTACCGTAATAGCTATTGTGCTCAATAACCTCAGGCCTCATGTCTTCTAGCTCTAATTCCGTCTCATAGTTTGCACTTAATTCGTCGATGGGAGCTATGATCTTTTCACCACTACGTTCCATTGCATATCTAACAAGAGGAGGTATTTGCAGTACATCGGGAGCAGTACCGGCATTTACAGCCAATAATATCTTCTCTTGGTATCTCGGGCCAGCACCCGGAAATTCTATTACCGCTTTAATTTCTGGATGAGCCTGGTTAAATCGTTCTACGGCCTGGATAAGCGAATTCATGTATCCCTCAGGGCCAGTTTTATGCCAAAAAACGATTTTTTCCTGGGCAGAAGCTATAGGAACAATCATCCCTATTCCTATTAGCATAACGATAGCCCCCACTACAGCTACTAATCTCTTTAGCTCTCTACCATTCATATTAATGTCTCCTTTCATAATATGCTTTGCGACCTACATCCCTATTTTTTTCCTATAGTGGTCATCACCCCCTTTGCTTGATTTTTTTGGCCAATCCTTTCCTCATTTAAGCAAGGATTTCTTCCCTCCAACAGACATCCCCACTAAATGGACTCTATTCTCTCACAGAAACCTATGAGAAAGAGCGGAAACTTAAATTACCTTAAACCCCGCAATTCACGTAGATTCTCTAACTATAAGCTCGGGTTTGATGACGAGAGTACGAGGCCCTTTGTAATTTCCGGATATTTTTTCAAGGAGTATCTCCGCCGCCTTTTTACCCAATTGATGTCTCGGTATGTGGACAGTTGTAAGTGGTGGCTCCATTATGGCAGCAAATTCTATATCATCGTGACCTACCACTGCTACATCTTTCGGGATTTTGAGTCCACTCTCCTTAAGAGCCTTTATACAGCCCGCTGCAAGGTAATCACTAAAAGCAAATACTGCAGTAAAGTCAAGTTTGTCAGATAAAGTTTTTTTCATCAATTGGTAGGAATACTGCATTGTGCCATCAGTCGCCTTTACTAGACTTTCATCAAATCTTATCCCACTTTGTCGAAGACCTGACTTATATCCGATAAAACGCTGGTAGGCGTTGGCCGCATATGAAGGTCCATTAACGTATAGAATTCTTTTATGACCTTTCTTAATTAAATGGTCCGTTGCTAGGAAGCCGCCCAGCACCCAATCGCTAACCACAGAGTCAGTATTGACTGAACTGAAGTATCCTTCGATTAAGACAAAAGGAATAGCCTGTTTGTGTAGCATCTGAATATCCAGCAGTTTTTTTTCCATCGGTCTCAACAATAGTCCATCGACCCTGTTTTGAAATAGCATTTTAATACTTTGTCTTTCTCTGTCATAACGTCCTCTACTATCACACAAAATGACATTGTAGTTTCTACTCCATGCAACATCTTGGATTCCTTTGACTACAGTTGCAGAAAAAGGATTAGAGATATCGGTAACTATAACACCGATTGTTGCTGTTTTTCTAGACCTTAAGCTCTTGGCCGGAAAATTGAGCACATACCCTAAATCCTCAGCTATACGGAGTATTCTCTTCTTAGTTTTGGGGCTAATGTCAGGTTTACCATTCAAAGCCCGGGAAACTGTGTTTGTGGAAACATTCGCAACCTTAGCAATCTCAGCCAAAGTAATATTACTCAATTTTACCTCCCTGGCTTCTGCCGAAGATCGTTTGTTAGTGGGTGACTAATTGATACCGGTATCAATTACATTATACAAAAAATATATCTGCTTGTCAAAGGTGCGCGTTAAGTCATCTAAAATCTAACCGTAGGTGTATTGGTTGTGCCATTTAAAACCTAACCGAAATTTAGTATCATACTCCTTGACTTAATGAGAAGTCAGGGAGGAAAGGACAATGGATATGCACTCAAGAACCCAATA
>JAUWZS010000030.1 GCA_030615205.1 Candidatus Aenigmatarchaeota archaeon
CCTTTTAGGAAATCTTCCACCTTGATCTTTGCCATTGCCAATTGAACCATATCTCCATAAGCGGTATAAGTCATGTAAAGGGTATCATCGATTAAAGTCACCCGTGGGTCTTCAGTTCCTCCTACTTCTCGAACCATGCCATAGCTTTTTCTATGTTCTTCTCGTCTTTTCTTCGTTGCTCTTGGTAATTCATAATCTTCTTGAGGTCCAAATATCGGAAATAGAAGTCTTCCATCTTGATGATAGCCATTCCTACTCCACCACAAACCTATCCTCGATATCCCATCCTCTCCCAACGCGCGGTAGAGAAGATAAGTTATTCCATTAATTCTTACGGCAGCAGCATTGTAGACGAGTTTCTCCCAATACAACTCATTGCCACCTATATTGATAATATATATTGGTCGGGCTTTAAGAATGGGATTACCTCTGAAACGGCTTAATTTTCGAAATTGGGAAGAACTTAAACAGCGCTGAAATATATAAAATATCTGTGAGGATACTCTCTCGGGAGAATGAGCATAAGCAAATGCCAGGGCATGAGAAAGAACTTTTTCTCTTGTATTTAAATTATTAAGTAAGAGTTTAGCTTGTTCAACAAACTCTTCATCAATAGTAAATCTTAATATTGCGTCACCAAATAGTCTGAACCAGAAATTATCACTGGCAAGTATCGGGGTTCCCCAACCAATGATCTGAAAGGCAGTGGAAGAAATGATAGCTCCTTTTCCAATAGTTACTTTACCTTTATCCAGTACAATCAACTGAGAAGCCGATACGTACTTTGCTCGCCTTTGCCAGGAAGACCTTTCAACCCTTATCTCATCATATCCTTTATCGAAACCTTGCTCTTTTAATCTATTCTCTAAAATATCTTTCATATCTTGGGTATATACCAAGGCAACTAAATAGATAGAAGGGTCCTCTTCTCTCAATCTATAAAGGGCATTAAAAGGAGCAACAAAATCATACTCACCAAAGGTTAAGATTATCTTCTTATCTGCAGGTAGATTTAGCCCCCTACAAACTTTCTCTCTGTTTATATGGAGTACAGGATAACAGGGAAAAGACGTCAGATAGACTTTTTCTGCAAGATAGTGTTTTACGATGAATTCATTTTGGCTGGATAAGAAGTTTATCACTGCATCCCAATTGAATTTCCAAAAAATACTATCGTTAGGTTTTGGTTCGTTATCATGATTTAACAATATTGTCTTCGCCTTTTTCTTGATCCGAGGAAATACTTCAAATAATTCCTTCATAGGTAACATTCCCAGGTCTTCAGCCAGGAATATATTGTATCCCTCTTTTTCTATAGCATCAAGTAAGGGATTAAAATTAAAGGAATTTAATCCCGGAACACGTTTTCCTTCAGTTGTATAACATCTGGTAACAAAATCTTCATCCTTTACATTCAATGGCATCCCATGAGGGGTCTTTCTGTAATGAGTGAAGACCTTCACTTTATAACCCTGAGAGCGTAACCATTCTACAAGTGGTGTGGTATGACGAGAAACCCCTCCATCGGTATTCCAAGAACCCATTACAACAATACCATTAACAGATTCTAAATCAGACATAGATATCGATCACTCCTTTTTATTTTAGTTGGACGAATACATAAGTTCATCCACATCTAACTTTTCCCACAAATATTACCACATTGAAACGAAAAAAGAAAGATAATGATTATAATAATTGCCATAATATCTACCACGAACTCACCAGAGGAAGAAGAAAGAAAAGGCAGGATAAAAAGACCAATATTAATTACAGTTTATGGCCTCGTTATTGTCCCTCCGTATTCATTCTCAATTAACTCACCAATGCCCCTGAACAGTCGTGATCTCTTGGCTTCCTCCAGATTACGGTGACCGGAATATGTGTTGAGGAGTTTGAGATACTCTCCTGTATTGTACTCTTTCATCCAAGGATACCTCTTCACCAAGACCTTCTCAAACAAACCTGTCCCATTGATGTAATCTTCTGTAGACCTAATCTTCTCTTTCGATTGATGGTCCATTGCGGGGATCTTTCCATTCTGGAACAACCTTCTGATACACCTTTTGTACTGCGTGAAAGAAATCTGGGTATGGACTCGGATGAAGATTTGAGAAAATCGCAATGTATCCGGAATCTTTTAGTACCTGCGCTGCTTTTAGGTAGCAGGGATAGAAATAACATCCTCTATCAATTCTTCTGGGTAGCCAGGACGAACCTCATCATAATCCAGCGCAGTTTGATCAAAGATAGTGCGGAGGGACATTCTTGCATTCATATCCTTATTCATTTTTGTTCCTCCTTTTTGGATTAACCTTGAAAAAAATTGCCACAATTTCGTATAACGGAACCGGGCTATACGAAGTCGGCATAAACCGATTTGGCCGAGTCCCGTCAAGAATGAGCCGTATAACCCGTGTTATATGACGCGAAAGGCAAAACTCGAAGAGTTTTGAGTGCGAGCAAGCCATTTCTTTTATTTCCTTCCAACATATACACCATATCCGTAATAATCGTACAAGTTTTTAGGGGGGGTCTTGTCATCTTCAGGAATTTCCTGTACACCGGATTTTTGAAGAAAAGATAAAATCCCCTGATAGTACGCCGAATTCCCTGAAGTTGCATTCGCTCGACTGCGTCTTTTCGGGCGCTGGTCTTATAGCTTCGTGCAATAATTTCTTTCAATCGGACTTTCTCAAGCAATCCCTTCCAGGCATCCGGAGTCAGAATTTCCACATTTTCTTTAGTGACAGAGAAGTAATCTACTATTTCTTTTGGGAGCGGGGTTTTCAGCCAGGTGGTTTCGTTCATCCCCACACACCCGTCCGGTTTTGTCACACGCACAAACTCGCTTATCACCTTACCCTTTTCTTCCACAAACGCTAGCACAGATTCACAGATTACTGCATCAAATACATTGTCCTCAAAAGGGAGTTTTTGCGCACCTACCACCTTGAATTCAACCTTGTCTTCCACTTCTTCCTCTTTGGCCCTTTCCTTCGACCACTTGACCATACCTGGAGTGATGTCTACACCGACCACTCTACACCCATAATTTTTTGCAAGGAGGCACGCAGTCCTCCCAGTACCACAACCAACGTCCAGGACATATTTGCCCTTATCTATGTGGCATAACTTAATTAACTCTTCTGTGGCTTTTGGACCTCCCATATGTTTTGTAATACCTACTCCTGCCTGCATCTCCAGATAGGCAAGCTTTTGCTCCGAAACTCCTTCTGGCGGTAATTGTTTTTCCTTCTCCATTTTTTCACCGTTAGTTAATAATTTTTAATATTAAAAAAATTTACTGGCGGCTTGCGAGCATTTTATATAATTACTAATAGACGCACTACTGTATTTATCCTATCAAAATGGCGTAATATCCGTCGTAATATCCGTAGTATTGTGGATATTTCTTACTATAGTTTAGTCACTTTTAAGACTAAATTGTCCAAATGCCTCAGTGATTTTCGCTATTATCTAAACAGAAGGTTCTTTAACAACATTAGATTCTAACTTTATTAAGAAAGTATAAGGAATATTGATTTTCTTGCCCGACCGTCTTGTATATATATACAATATAAGTTTTAATAATCCTCTTTTTTAGGGAAATTTATTGAATATTAATTTTTAAAAGTAGGGAGGATTCCTGCCCCTGCTTTCGCAAGGAGGGCCTTTAGCAAGAATGACCAATAAGAAGTAGGAAAAGAATGAGAATGAGATAAATATTAGATATACACAATACTATAACCAAGTCTAATCAGCAAAATCGAGAGTATTATTCTCTTCGTTTCTCGGAAGTGTAGAAAGAACTTTCTGGAATGAAGGCAGAGTTAGGGAAAATTGAATAGAGACAGAAAAAAATGCAACAATAACAGAGTAAGCTATAAAGAAAGTCATCTTCTTTAGCTTACCCTTTTTTATTTTCTTATCAAATTTGCCAATACATATTACTTTAAGGACAGCAATTGTGAATTGAAGCACTGTCCCCTTGTTTTTTGTTTTATATATCTCCTGAGAAGTCTTTAGCCGTATTCCTTTCCAACCGCAAGCGCTCTGCTATATTCTCCAACTTTTTCTGTATTCAATTGATTGATCATCTTTCTCCCTTCAAATGCTTATCGAAAAAGTCCCATAAGGCTTTGTCATACCAAAAGTTTACGTGTGCTATACCTTTCTTAAATATCAGTATGTGAGAGGCTCCCGCCTCCTTCATCTTAGCATCGAGTAGTTCAGCCTGTTTTGGCGGTACAGAAGTGTCCCTATCACCATGAATGGTAAGAACAGGTGGATCATCTTTGCTTACATAGGTGAGGGGGCTGGCTATCCTATACTGGTCAGGCACCTCCTCAGGAGTACCTCCAAGAAATTCTACAAGTACAATGGGGACGCTTTTTTCGTGGTACAAGCTAATTAACTCTGTAGGCCCCGCTAAGCTAATCACTGCTTGCACACGGCTGGAAAATTTCGAATTTCCGCATTCACCTTCCAGCCCGTGAGATGGGTCGGTTAAGCCAAGCATCAAGGCCAGATGTCCACCCGAGGACCACCCCACCGCTCCAATACAGTTGGGGTCTATCTTGTATTTTTTTGCATTGGCTCGCAACCAACGAACGGCACATTTCATATCGTAAACCTGAGCGGGGAAAAGATATTTGGTCTTATCGTTTTCTTTCACACTAGTTAATCGATAGTCAACCGAGACAGCCACATAGCCTCTTTCTGCAGCTTCTATAATTGCAAACATGTATTGTATTCTACTTATTCCACGATACCAACCCCAACCACTGCCATGCATGAAAATCAGAGCTGGAAACGGTCCTTTACCGCTCGCTGGATGGGCAAGATCGAGTTTAAGCTCGACATCACCCCCTTTGCCATACGTTATGCCTGGTTCCCAAATGTAAGCTTTTTCCTCGGCTAGACCTGTTTTGAAAAACGCGCAGCTAATAATTGCGATGATGAAGAAACCAAACAATACTGACCGTATAATCTGCTTCTTATTATGGATCATAGTGTCACCTCCTAAAGAATCTATTTATCTTAGTAAAATTCATAAAGATTCAAAAACAATAAGAATGCAATAGCTAAACGGTTGTAATTCCGCCACATGGATGTGGCGGCTTGTTTACAAAAAGCTTATGGCATTATTTCGCCTAACATTTTGCGGATAAAAGAAGTTACTGAAGGCAATTTGTGGAAATTTTTGTTTCCCCTTTTATCCGCTGTTAGGCGATGCAGCAGCGTTTATTCGTATTCATTCTTCATCACTTTCCCTTAGCAATCGAGCATGTTTCAGAAGTCGTTTAAAAATTTCTATTTCTTTCTCATTAAAGTATTCTTTGCTCATCAAGTAGTCATGATTGCCTACTATGACTAACTGCTCTTTAGCTCTGGAAAGCGCTACATTAATCAGTTGCCACTTTGCTGTAAGATGAGTAGGCCTCACATTATCGTCGGTAAAATCTACAACAATCACACGCCTCTCTTGCCCCTGAAAAGAATGAACAGTGGAAACCTTCAGACCATCGATGTCCAAAGCATTCTGTCGGGAGAACTGACGAAGTTTTTGCAAAATTTTTACAACTTGGGCATTGTAAGGTGCGAGAAAGCCAATATAAGACGACATCACACCCAGACTAAGAGCCACCCAAACCTCCTTGATGACAGACTCAGCATGCACTTCGTTAAAGCGACGATGTTCCTCAGTATCGAGGTAATCCGCTCCAACTGTCTCAACAACTCCAGGGCTATTGATAAAAACTACTCGCCCATCGAAACCTCCTATTGGAGCCAAAGGATCGGTCCCAGTATTCAAACCGCCCACCTCCTTGTAAAACATCTCGCTTACAAGGTCTGCTATTTCGTGTTGCATTCGATACTGAGTATCAAGAAAAGCAGCTCGAGGGTCATCCGATTGCTCAATCCCCGCTTTCTCGAAAACATTTGTGCGAAACCACTCGTTTGGTTCCTCAGCATCCTCTGGATAGATTGGTGGCAACTGGTAAGGATCCCCTCCAACCACAATTCCAGTCGTGGCAAAAAAACTAGCAGCTATTAGTGATGGAATACTTGCCATTGATACCTCATCGGCTATTACGTAGTCAAATTGTCCAGGATTAGCCGCACGTGGAAAAGTGAGCATAGCAAAATTTCCTGCAATTAAGGAGGCATGTTTGACGTGTTCACTCCACCGCATCCCCGCCCTCTTGGCTTCAAAAGCTGATCTCTTAAAAGCATCCCGACTAAAGCCTTGGCATTTTTCGTCCATAGTGCTACCTAGCCGAGCGATCGAGATACTAGAAGCAGCATGCCCGAGTCGCTCCAAAGTCGTTAAGAGAAGTTGGTCTAGCGCCATGTTTGACAGACTGGTTAACAGGACTCGTTTCTTATTTTTAATCAAACTGGCTGCAAGAGCCCCCATCGTTTTTGTCTTTCCAGTTCCAGGAGGTCCCCAGAAGAAAGTCACTTTCTGGGACAGGGCTTTCTCAATTCCATG
>JAUWZS010000029.1 GCA_030615205.1 Candidatus Aenigmatarchaeota archaeon
TATAACAAGAGAACATCTATAGAGAGGTGCTTTTCGCGCCTGCTCAGTATTACTATGCAGAATCCTACAACAGTTGGCTTGAACGCTACGCGGAATCACTGCAGTATAGCTCATATTACTTCTTTGCTTGTAGCCTTAACCGCTTATCGAAACGGACAGAAAGACAAAATCAGATTCATAAAGTCTTTTATTCCCAATTTCTTAGACGACTTTCGGAAACTTTCTTGAGAATGCTAAATTTTCAAAAATGATTGATACTCTCAAAAAATGACTTTTGTGAAGCCCTATTAGGAAGTATCTAAGAATTTGTTTTCTGAAAAAGAAGCAGGCATTCTATCCTACTCCTGCAATAGCAATAGATTCTGTATCAAAAAAACGGGAACACCTCCCTATTTCTTTTATCTCTGCACCCAGTGAATTTTTCCCACGATACTTTTAACTTCAAAGACTATCAAAATTTCAGCTGACTCAATTATATACGAAATTCGCTTTTTAGCCAAATATGGAAGATATACGAAGTTTGTATTATCTCTCATTTCGTTTTGCGGATAAAAGAAGTTGCTCAAGACAATTTGGACGAAGCGGAGCGAAGGCAGATACACTTTGCTAGCCGTCACTTTTACTGACATAAATTGCGTCGATTTCAGTCATTCTTGGATTATCAAATCAGGATGCTTGTATTCGCCATATTTAGCTGCCCACCATAATATACATGCAGCATTTCCTTCCATTTGGGTTTGCGTTCGACTTGACTTACTTGCTATTATTCCATACCAAGTTCTAAATTTGGTATCGAAGTGGTCCAGCAGGCCATCAACTAGCCGCTGGTATCCACTAAGAAGAAATCCAAAATATTGACGAATGCCTCCATAATTCCTGAACTTATTTGCCTTTGCTATATTAAAATGTTCGAGAATACTCGCACCGTTTTTGTTCTTTCGAAATAAAATGAGAAAGTATTCATAATGGTGCACCAAATCAACTCTTCTGTCTCTAAGTTCAGGAAACCAGACACGAGCCTTCTTTAATATGGCAGAAAGATCGTTTGGCAATTTGCCATTCTCTTCTTTTTTCAGAAGATGATTGAAACTACCTGGTAAATTTATTTGTTCATTTTTCTTATAGAAATACTCTATCACTCCTGCTACAGTGTCAAGCAATATCCGAAAGAATAGATAGGCAGCTTTTAAGAAAACTATTGCGTCGCCATAAGCTTGATAATCCATTGCACACGGTGACTTGGTTTCAAGAATTCTCAATTTGGAATCCAAACACATGAGAATCGTCGACAAATCCGAAGTTTGGCTAGATATCGCTTGAAAGGTCTTAGGAATAGGCCGTTTTTTATCCTTACCTGACTTCGCTATGGTTGTAGTATCCATCGACAATTTCCAGTTACTTAGATATGCAGTTAAGTCATTTTTATGGATGGCAATCATAGAATCTATACCCTCCCTTTTCCAAGTGCTTAGACAAATTAATAGTCAGCACAACATCGCCCTTAGTTAATTGACCTTTAAAGATGATGGCGAAGGTTACATTATGAAAATTACCTCTTTTCATTTGTCATATACTCTTAAGGAAAGATGATACAAAAAAGGAGGTTGAGATTAGCTCTGGTAGATTGTAACGTTTGTTAGTCGGACCCCCAGACTTGACTCTATAAACACGATATCCGCTAAGTCAGCATGAATAGATCAGCGGTGAAGTATTTTAAGCCTCAAAAAAAATGTTCTTTCTCAGAGTATTTTGTTCTTGACAAAATGGTTTTTATAGATCTGGCATTGGTGATCTGCCGTGGAATAACATGGAAGCGGCATGTGGCAAAGCCTTTACAATGATAGCGTGTTAGACACAGTTCTATTTTATATTCTTTCTAATTTCCTCTATTCTTTTCAATTCTTCCATCAAACTATTAAGACATTCCTTCGAACTACTGACAATCGTCTTCAATTTCACGATCTCATCGGATAAGAATTTGTCATCATTTTGCTCTTCTGCAGTCATAAGATATGCCCGATGTGCACAATAATTTCGCTCTTTGATTAACTGCCTGATCTTACCAATTAACGGCTTATTAGAGTTGAACTTGTCAAATTTTATTAACAATTTTCCCAGGGAATCGTTCTGAACATCCTTGTATGTAAATTCAAATGGTATCTGATTGTCTAACTTTTTTGACACAATACGATACGCAGAGGCAAGGTACATTCTAATTGATTCCTCCATAAACTGAAAATTCAGCAAAGCATTTTGTAGCTTGGTCCAATACTCAGCAAGTAACGACATAGGAAACTCGTCCTTCCAGAAATAGAATTGTGTCTAGCTCGATTATATACGAAATTCTCTTTTTGCTAAGTTTGGAGGATATATAGGAAGTTTGTATTATCTCTCATTTCGTTTTGCGGATAGAAGAGGTTCATGGACAAGCGAATTGGGGTAATCTTTGATTTGTCTTTTATCCCGCGTTATCGGCCGTATGACGCAGGTTATCCAATACATTTTTTACCTCATGCAAATATCCTTCTTTTTCTTCAATGTGGTTCCCAATGATTTTTTGGGCAAAATCATAATCAGTTAGAACCGTTTTGAATGTTTCAAACTCGCCAGCTATTTGGCTTCCTAATACCCATGCACCCTGATTGAAGGATATAGATGAAACCTCTGATTCTTTGCATAAATCTACGATTAATTTTTGCTTTTCCTGCAACTTCTTTGGAACATCAGAATTAAATAGTATTTTTAAAGTTTGTTCTAGCCATGTGTCTATTGGCTGAAGCAAGTGTAAATCTGAAATATTCTCTTCATCTAAGCCGGCTAAATAAACAATATCCCGCAAATACAAAGATGCGATCTTTTCTCCAATACCACGGATCGCGTTCATAAAATTATATGCTTCAGTGGTATCGCCACAACTTATAAGGTCTCTTATATAAACGGCAATATTTGACGTATTACTTGAAACCAGTTTATCAACAACTCCTCTATCTGCTTTCAGGGGGTTGTGTGTTTTATTTACTTTAACTTTTCCTGTTCTGTTATCCAACAGATCATAATCGCTCTTCGCAATATTTTTATAGTCTTCCCATAAATCTTTTGCATCACCTTTTGTAGGGACTCTCCAATTACTTCCATTTTGATATTTATTAGAAACGCATTTGAGAGCAATTTTTGAGTAAGCTGCAGGAGCTCCTTGGCGTTCATAAGCATAATTTTTCAAAAAACAAACCAATGCTTTATAGCCGTTTTCAAATTGTTCCCTGAATATCCTTTTGCAAAGGAAAGAGTTTTGGTAAATGGGAGATACTTTCTTCGAAAATTTTGCAATGTTTATTTGTGATTCGTTAAAGCGCATTCTCTCATTCTCATAATTACATAGCCGAATAATAGGCCGATAACGTCCCCAGCATATACGACCTTGCGACCGAAAAGAGCAATGTCCTGAAGGGCAAGGGCGTTAGCCCATAGCGTATATACTGTGTTATCTGCCTTTTTGTCGCCATATTAATCCTTTCTTGGTCTTGCCCAATTGCAGTACCTGTGAGTTAATCTTGCATTTTCGGGTATAGTTTTACCACCCGTCCAGTATTGCTTGATATGATCAATTGCAGCATCATCAATATTCTGAACCTTTTGATCACAAATTGAACAAGTTGGGTCTTGATCATATAGCTGTTGCTTTAATTCTAAAGAAAAACAACGAGGTTCTTTTTGAGCAATGCCAATTATGTCTCGAAGAGTTAGTCTCCACCTATCACATCGTTTTGTTACCGCTTGAATACTGCTTGTAGAAAGTTCTATAGAATCTATGAACTCATGATCATTAGTCATTAGATGTATTAGTGCTTCACGAATTGAGTCCAAATTCTGGTAAACCGTGTTTTTATCTTCCCTTGCAAAAGAATATATCAAAATATCGTATAAAGAGGCATTGAATTTTTTAGGCTCCCAATATCCATTTGGGTTCTTTTCATTACCCTTATAGAATCTCTTAAAAGCGTGAATGTCCAATAAGGATTTCATTATCGTGACTGAATTTTTAAATGCATTTTTTAATTCAGTGGCTTTTGCTTCTGGTATATGTTGGTACTCTTCCATATCATTGTTAAGGAACTTCCTCATCGGTGGTTTGTAATTTAAATAAGTAAAATGATAAAATGCTGCAAACCTGAGGACAAGTTCAACATCTTTCATCCTTTTATCTGGCTTCTTAATTCCTAAAAGATACATAAAATCAGTATCCTTAGAAAGCTCCTTTAATAATTTGTTGTATGGTCCTCTATAGATACAATTTCTTAATTCCTGATCATTCAAAGAAACGGCTCCAGTATTCAATCTTTCGAATATCTCAAATTTTAAGTCTCCTTCTGATTCTCTCCTAAAAGTTATAGTGCGAATTTTACAATACCTTATTTTGTCTTGCATTTCATCTTTTATCTCTTTAAACGATTTTCTATTAAGTTCTGTAAATACCTTCAATCCGCTCAGCTTAAAATCTCTCCCATCAGGAAATTGTTCATCTATAAATGAGAAAAAAGCAGTCAATCGTTGTTGTCCATCTATAACATGTTCTTTCCCATCCCTCTCTTCAGACAGGTAAATCACAGGAAGGGGTATATCTAAGAGTGCTGATTCTATTAGCCTGCTTGACTTCGCTACATCCCATACAAAATGTCGCTGAAAATCTGGTTGTATAATTAATTTCCCTCTTTTATATTTTCCATAAAGTGATTCTATTTCAGGATCTCCTTGATCTGCATAGACCCTTCTCTTTGCTGAGGGGACTTCTATACGCTCGATTTCTTCCTCCGGCGGTTGCTCAAATTCGAGTTCGTTTAGTTCTTTTGTTTCTTCATTCATTCTATTACCTCCTTAGGCGACAAATGGCAGATAACTTGTTTGTATCCGAACTAACTTCAGATATCCTTCCAATTTGGCAGTATATATGAAGCAGATTCGGATATGCCATCTTTGGCTGAACTACTCTACTTCTCCCTGTTTTCTGGTTTACATATAATTTATCCAATAGACTCTTAATTTTGCCTATATCTTTATTACTAACATGGGTATATATTTCGGTGGTCTTACTGCTCTTACGCCCCAAAACCTCCTGAATATGGTGCAGACCTATTCCGCTTTCAAGGAGATGTGTTACAAAACTATGTCTAGGGCTGTGAACTCACACTAATTTTAGTCTTTTTACTGCCCTACAAACATTTGAAAATATCTTCTCAACAATTCGTGTTGTTATATATCTTTCTCTATCCTGGCCGGAGAACAACCATTTTTTTGGGAAGAATGGGGAGAACAAATGGTCGCTGTCCCTATTTCTATATACTTCCCTCATTATCTTCGGGAAAGACACCTCTCTCCACGTCAGTTACTTCTGTCACTCTAATGTCACTAACAGCTTCTATTTGTGGAAAAGACCCAACTCGTTGTCTTTTTTAAGGAAAAACTCATCAATCTTGATCGCCACCTAAAATTGACCCATCTTCGCCATTGAATTTTGACTCATCTACGCCTCAAATCATTTAACCCGTCCTATTCTAAATAAGGATGTTGAGGTACATTAGATCTAACCAACGAAGTAGCGTTGGATCCGAAATTTCAAAAACCATATAGGAATAAATTTTCTCTTTTAAGTGCTGTAGCTAACTTTTGTCATTACACGTTAGTTTTAGCTTCAGAATAATCAAGAGACTGTGGAATGTCTAAATAGTCTTCATGATTATCATAATCTTTATATATCCCAGTTGTCTTGAATAAATGGGTTATTATTCCGCTACGCTTTTGTGGATTTCTTTTTATCTCTAATAAAATGTTAAGCAGCTGAACTGTGGTCACAAGACAATGTGCCCTATTTTTACAATAGGGTAACATTTGATTTGGAAATGCTGGTTTTTTTCTCTTGTCCAATGGCGTTTCACAAAAGGCATTTACAATCAGAAAGCCTTTTGCTTTGATTTCATTCTCACTATAATACTCACTTACCCATTTTTCTAATTGAGCAGCATCTTTTTCTGCAGCGCTCTTTGATTTGCCTTTTACTTCCCCGACGCCAATTTTCCCTCTATATCGAATTACTACGTCATCCCTTCCTTCGGTACCCTCCTTGGCTTTAAGACCAATTTCATTCAAAACAGATATAACCTGTTTTTTTAGTGCTACCCCTTTACCGCATAAAAGAAGTTTATATTGTCTAATATTGTCTCTCTGCTTCTTCTTGTTATTAATGGAATCTAAAATCTTTCGTAATCGAGATTTTTCTTTATGAATTTTGTCACACAATTCTTTTTCGCCAGGAAGAAAATATATGCTGGTCCATTCTGGTAAACTATATTCACCGGTAAGAGTCTTCAAATTATTTACCAAATCAATAATAGCAGAAATAAAGGTAGATACGGCGTTTTTATAATCTGTTAGTTTGTTAAAATCATGTTCCTCTGCTAAATGAGGGATAAAAACTATATTTCCTTTTTCGAATGTGAGCCATGTGCCAACAGGTTTTTTAGTTCCCTTGATGAAAAGAAAAGGCTTTCCAACCGAGGAGTTGAAATACGCTTTATAACAAACTATGTTTTTTATTTTGTTCCAAAAAGAATGAAAAATATCATCACCATTGAAGACAATCTCTTCGCCACGAGACTTTGTTGTTTCGCTTTGCACTTTTTCGGGAAGGAAAGAACTTATATTTATGTCCGTTACCAGTGTTATTTGTGTTCGACTGCGCCCCGTACCTGAATGTTCACGTTGACCAGTATCAATATAACATTTATCAGGAATGGGACAGAATACTATGAGAGTTTTGCCAATATTGACTAATTCAATCATTTCTTTTATTCTTCTTTCTCGGTCTTCCAATATATGGACAGAATCATCTGAATCTAAATTTCTATAGCCCATATATTTGCTATGGTCCATATATACGCTGTAGTGTGGACCAGTATTATATTCAAGGAATACTTTGGATGTGTCAAAAATGATGACACCGTAATCCAACAATGAATACTCTGATTTGAAAGGAATATTGAATACCCGCTTATCAGGTAAATCTATTCCCAATGTTGCTATTCTCATTACGTCACCCTTTTGTGAATTTGTCAATTACAGCACCTCACTTAAAATACCCAAACTCCACCATCTATGCTCGACCCTAGGCGAAGCCTCGAGTTATTAGCCTTCCTCTCCCTCTAAAATCTTCTCCATAGTCGTCTTTCCTAGTTTTGCAATCTTCAGAAGAATATCCCCTGGGGGGATTACTTCACCCTTTTCATATCTACTCACTGTTGATTGAGTTATTGCCAGTTTTCCTGCAAACGCATCTTGGTTCATGTCTAAATCGATGACGCGTATTTTCTTGATTCTCTTACCTATTTCCTTTTTATCCACAGCC
>JAUWZS010000024.1 GCA_030615205.1 Candidatus Aenigmatarchaeota archaeon
CCACTAACAAGAACAATCGGTCCTCCGCATGAGTGGCATCTCATCAGTCCCGAAAGAAGATGTGAGGGACTTCCGTAAACATAGCTTCTCTGTTTTATCTCCCCTTTTTGCCTATCCTTCCTGACAGGCCAAGTTCCCCTAAGCTCTTTCCACCTCTTTTGGGCTCTTTCCCAGGTTTCCTTCTCGACAATGGCGAGCTCTTTTTTGAAGATGGGCAGTTGTTCTTCTTTGGCACGGATAACCTTCCTTATCCTTCCGGTCATCGGGTCTCTCACATTTTTCCATTTTCTCCATATCCAGAGGCCCATGTATTTTTCATTCTTCAAAATCCTGCTCACCGTTGAGGTATTCCACCCTCCAGAGTATCCCTTCTTGGTGGGAATCTTGTCTTGGTTGAGTTTCTTTGTTATTTTGCAGGCACTCCTTCCACTAATAAATTCCTTATATATTCTTCGAACAACATCCGCTTTCTCAGGTTCTACTTTGTGAACCATCCCCTCGTATTTAGCCTGCCCCTTTTTGTTCAGCTTTAGCTCACCCACCGGCTCGGTCCGGTATCCATATACATTTTCACCGGTACTGAACCCCCTTAGCTTTTGCCCCTCTAAACCACGCATCGTCTTTTTCCTAAGGTCATCAAGATAGAGTTCATTTATGAATCCTCGTATTTGAATACCTAATTTGGAATTCTCATCCCCAGTCACGATGCCATCAGAAACGGAGATGAGTTTAACTTGGTGATAATCAAACTTGAGGACCAATGTGAGCATTTGATGATTACTTCTTGAGAGACGCGACAAATCATCCACTACCACAGCGCCGAACTCCTTATTTTCCATACCTTCCTCAAGAGCTTGCAGTCCGGGTCGGTTAATCAGAGATCCAGAAATTGCCTCATCAACATAGATGTGCTCCTCATCAATGGTCATCCCGTGCTCCTTGATATAATTCTTGCACACCCTTGTTTGATCGTCAATGCTTTTCTCGCTCTGATTCTCTGAAGAATATCGTGCATATATTGCCGCTCTCATTTTTTACCTCCATTATTCCTGAATATCTCAGGATTTTGCTTAGCTATCTCGATATATTCATCTGCAATAATAGAAATCACAACATCCAATAATCTCTGTACAGAAGGATTGTCAACCTGGCTTAAACTTGTAGGCTGAGTTATTCCACTATTTTTCTCAGTTTGCGCAATCGCCATTTAGAAGACCTTGCCTTATTACGAAATTGGTATATACTACTAGCATAAGGTATAGGAATATATTGGATAATATACCTTACGCAACTATATTATACCACAAAAGGTATAACTTGTCAAGTGTCTTCTTCTATTTTTCAAAACGAGGACACCAATGGATGCAAAGAAACTAGGCAAAAAGATAAAGCTAGCCCGTATAGAACTTGATCTAACCCAAACTCAACTTGCCCAAAAGATCAACGCCAAACAAAAAAGCATCTCTCGGTATGAAACAGGAGCGTCGTTACCATCTATAAAAACTCTGGTCAAAATCGCTAAAGTGCTCAAAAAACCAGCTGGTTATTTTTTGGATGAGTAAAGAAGATGTGTCCATAATTTCCCTCAAGGTAAGAATAAGAAAGAATTACAATTTGAGGCTTCATCCGGAGCCATGTATAGGAGTACTTAGCAAGATATGCCGATCTGAGAGCGTAAATGAACTAATTCGGTTATTCTAAGGTATATGACATTTCTCTCTACGCGCACGGAAAGGAAAAAAATAACTTTAAAATGATGCATCATTAGGAGAATTAGTATGGCATTAAAAGAGCCTCCCACACCAACTAGTCTGCCGATAAGTACTTTTCTTCTTCATAGAGATAGGTATAAGATTGATCGTACATATCAGAGAGAATCGGGAACTTGGAAGAAAGCTGACGAGCAATATTTTGTGGACACTATTCTAAGAGGTTTTGGTGTACCTCCTATTTTTCTCCATAGAAAGGATGGTAACCAATTCGTGGTTGATGGACAACAAAGACTCTGTACTATCTGGAAATTTAAAGATGAGAAACTAGCGTTAAATGATAAATATTCAACTGATATTATGAATGACCGCAAAAACAAGGAAAAGAATGATGGCAGAAAAGCTTTAAAATATACCGAGCTTCATAAAGATTGGCAGGATAGGTTTGATAGTTATCCCTTACCAATAATATATTTACAAAATTATAGCGATGAAGAGATAAGGAATTTATTTAGAAGATTACAACGTGGGAAGCCCCTTATTCCCGGAGAAATCCTGAATGCCTACCCGGGTGATATTGTTTTAGCGATGAGAAAGTTAGCGGAGAATAGATTCTTTACTGCTGTTGTGATAATTAAAGCCAAACGATACAAGCATTATCACATAGCGGCACAGCTTATATTTTTGGAAAGCGAAGGAGTTAAAGATATAAGTCCATATTACATATATGATTTCTTCGAGAAGAATGCAAATCTTAACCAAAGTTCGAAAGTCTATACGAGAGTAAACAAAGTGCTAAACTATTTAGCAGACACGTTTCAAACTAAAACGCCTGAGATTAGAAAGCCAGGATGGATTATTACCCTATATCTCCTGTCGGCACATCTTCTTGAAAATTATGCTATGGATAATCAAAAGAATAATCTTAAAGCGTTCTTCATAACGTTCTATCAAGAAGTCGTCAATTCTTCCGCCAGTAGTGACAAAGAACTCATAGGTTTCAATTTTGCCATTAGCAAAGGAACTACCAGTCAATCAAACATAAGATTAAGATACAATATCATTCTAAAAAGGTTTCTTGATAAATATAATCCAGTAAGATTAGATGAAAATAGACTTTTTACTGATGACCAAAAAATTGCAATATTCAGGAGAGATCAGGAAAAATGTCAAAAATGTGGTGAGAACCTAATTTTTGGTAACCCCGACACGCAGTTTCATCATAAAGATAAGTATGTCGAAGGTGGGCGGACAGATGTTGACAAAGGATTACTGGTATGTACAGAGTGTCATTTAAGCAAGATTCACGGAGTAAGAGGTGGACGATAACTTATGCGTGCTTCAGCAAACGCTACGGCACTTCGTGTCGCGCACTCACTCTGTTCAGGTGATATAGCAGGCGTGTACCTGGCTTCGCTGCACCCAAAGAGACAATGGCGGATTACGATAGAAGACGTAGAAGCTTTTATTAAAAAAAGAAGCAATATGTATAAGTGAGGAAACAAAATTTATAAAGTCGATTGCCCAGAGAATAGTAACTTCATCGTGACGAAAATATATCTATGGTCGGAAAAAAACTGGTGGGTGCATGGGTCATTTAGATGATAAAGTAAAAGTTATTTGTGAAGACAGTTCTTGTCAAGTTTTAATGAGATGTTGGGAGTTTAATAATGAAGACACTTTTAAGGGTTATATAAGTGGTCGAGTAAAAAACCGCTTACAAGATGTTGAAGGTGCTGAAGAGCTAGTTTCTTGTTACGAGACTGTTACTTCAGCTGGTTTTGTGGATGACAGGCTAAAAGATATTTTTTCCCAAAGTTTATCTCTTGAGCCTTGGCGGGTTGGTGAAGCTCTTGCTGAATGTTTTTTGGAGGATACTTCTGATGTTCGTTTTCCATGGAATGGGGTTAGGGACCAGAAGGTTGACAGCGCTAGCCTTCCGGGTGCTGACCTTGTTGGTTTGAAAGGAAATGGCCCAGAAGTAAGGTTTTTATTTGGCGAAGTTAAAACTTCTGGTGATGATAATCATCCACCTAACGTAATGTATGGCCGCTCAGGAATGACTAAGCAACTGGAAAACCTAAATACTAAGTCTAATTCTCGCAATAGTCTTGTGAGATGGTTTGCTTGGCGTTCAAAAGGAGCTATCTGGGAATCTGAATATAGGACTGCGCTGATTGTTTATTATTCTTCAGACGAGTGCGTTTGTTTGCAAGGTGTTCTTGTGCGTGATACTTCCCCAGATATTGCTGATTTAAGGTCTAGAGGTGTGGCCTTAGATAATAAAAAGCCTCAAGATATGGACATAGAACTTTGCGGGATTTATTGTCCTTGTGATATTTCTGAGTTTCCCGCACTGATAAGGGGTGTTTCTCTATCATGATGAATCATTGGATTCTTAAGGCCTTAGGTGAAGAAAAGTTAAAGCGTGCCATGAATATTGCTAATAGGTATCTTGTCTCGTGTTCGATAAAGAAAATATGTGACGTGCAGGACACCATTTTACCTGAGGAAATAACGGAAGTTGAGAAAGCTGTTGGGGCTCTTGAGTTAGCTGCTATTGATTTGCATGCCGTTGCATTTGACTCGAAAAAAAGTAAGCGCGAGGAGAGAGAGTGTTTTCATCAGATTTGCAAGGAAGCTTTCTTTTTGATGCGTGCTTTACCTTTGCCTGAGGATGAGATTGAACGGGCAAAGCATGTTTTAAGACTTATTTCGTTTGCCTATCTAGGGCAACGCTGGGCTGATGTTAGACGATGGCTTGATGAACATAATTCTGCGTGGGAAGTTAAGTTGAATAAGTCTTCTGAATGGGATAAGCGTCTTTTTGGAACGATTTACCATTGCTGGCTTTATCTTATTAGAAAAAAGGGCTGGGAGGACCTAAATAAGGTTACTGAGAGCGTTGTGCGCTTAAAAGAAGAACAGAGAACTTTTGAGAAGGGGCATTTGAGCAATGAAAAAGGTTCTGCTGTAAGGGGTGCTGCTTGGGAGGTTGTTTCTTTGTATCATTGGGCCAAGGCGACAGAACTTTTGGGTCAATACATGCTTCAGGGGACTCCTAAGGATGTTCAGGAACAGCTTGATTTCCATTTTGAGAAAGGGATCTTGGGGAGTCAGAATGCTTTTTTGATGGAAATGGAAATGTTGGTAAGGTGGCTTCATTTAGCTGCGAAGCAAATGGCATTTAATTCGTTGTGGATGGTGGTTAGTAGGGTGAATTCCAGGGTCAAAACATACGTTGAAATTATTACGAAGGCAAGCAGGCCCATGTTTGAGCTTCTTCCTCCGCAGAGAGCTGCGATTCTTGAACAGGGTTTGCTTGAGCCTGCTCATCGGGCAGTTGTTGTTGATATGCCTACTTCTAGTGGGAAGACTGCCCTTGCTGAGTTTAGGATACTTCAAGCTCTTAATCAGTTTCAACAGAGAAAAGGTTGGGTTGCTTACGTTGTCCCTACTAGAACTCTTGTTAATCAGATTACTGCAAGGCTAAGGAGGAGTCTTGGCCAGTCTCCATTAAGTGTTAAGGTTACGAAGATGAGTGGCGCTGTTGAAATTGATGGTTTTGAGGAAGCTGTGCTTTCCGATAAATCTGATTTTGATGTTTTGGTTACTACTCCGGAAAAGCTTGACTTGATAATTCGGGATGATGTTGAAGAAAAAACGGGACGCCCTCTTGCACTAGTTGTTTTGGATGAGGCTCATAATATTGGCGATAAAGAAAGAGGTTTAAAAATAGAGCTTTTGTTGTCTACTGTGAAAAGAGATTGTTCTGATGCAAAATTTTTATTGCTCACGCCATATATTCCTAATGGCGAAGAAGTGGCTAGTTGGCTGGATCCTGAGAGCCCGGGCACAATAAGCTTGGGTCTTTCTTGGCAGCCTAATGACAGAGTTGTTGGATATGTAAGTCCTATTCACGGCGATGGACCTAGAGAATGGAAGGTTTCTTATAAGACGTTGATAACTTCGCATAAAACAATTGACCTATCAGAGCCAATTTTATTGGGTGAAGATAATGTTCCTTTAGATATGCCTTTTTATAAGGTTAAGAATAACAAGACGGTGATTACGGCAGCCATATCGAATGTGTTTAAGAGAAGGGGTTCTGTTATTGCTATTGCTAGAACGGTCAGGGATGCGTGGTCTTTGGCTAGAGCACTTTATAATAATTCGTCTGATAGGGATGAGTTAGATGAGAGGGTCAAGCTTGTCCAGCGTTTTGTTGCTGCTGAGATGGGGGAAAATTTCGAGCTAGTTACAATGCTGAATAGAGGCATTGGTGTTCATCATGCTGGGCTTCCTGACGAGATTAGATTTTTGATGGAGTGGCTTACGGAAGAGGGTTTGATTGACGTTCTTGTTGCTACCACTACGATTGCTCAGGGTATTAATTTTCCAGTTTCGTCTGTGTTTTTGGCGTCGCTTTCTTATCCTTATACGACTAAGATGCCGATACGTGATTTTTGGAATTTGGCTGGCCGAGCTGGTAGATTTGACCAAGAGACGCTAGGCGTTGTCGGTATAGCTGTAAAGTCGTCTCAAGATGATATTGATAGTATTAAAGGGTTCGTTAGCGAAGCTGGAGAGGAACTAGTTTCAACGTTGGTTGAACTTTACAGGGAGGCAACGAAGACAGGGCAGATGCTAAATCTTGAGCAATTGGTTTATTTGCCTCAGTGGTCTGCTTTTGTCCAGTATCTCGCTCATATTTATAGGCAGAGCAAAGGGTTGAGTGATTTTACTGCTAATGCTGAGATGATTATGCGACATACTTATGGGTATCGGTGTATAAAAAAGATTGACCCCCGCGCTGCTAATACTATTGTTCAGGCTGTGAAAACTTATGCTGGAAAGTTAAGTAACAATCCTGCGCTTGCTACACTTGCTGACCAGACCGGTTTTTCTCCCGAGGCTGTTGGAAGTGCTATTATGGGACTTAAAGATATTGGATTAAGACAGGAAGCTTGGAATGCTAGCAATCTTTTTAAAGAAGATAAGAGCCCTCTTAAGAATTTGATAGGAGTAATGCTTACTATTCCTGAGATTAAACGATCTCTCGGGGAAGTAACAGGTCACGGGGTTAAGAAAGAAAACATTGCATCTATTACTCAAGATTGGGTTAATGGTGCTTCAATGGAGCAACTTGCTAAAAAGTATTTTATGTTTAAGGGTGAGGGAAAAGTTGATTTTACGACGGCACTGAGTAAATGCTGTTCCGCTATTTATGGCAAATTGACCAATTCTGCTACGTGGGGCATGGCAGCCTTGCAGAAGCTTCCTAATTCCGGAATTGACTTCAATGAGTTGTCAGATGAACAAAAGCGAATGATTACTAATTTACCAGCAATGATTTATTACGGAGTTTCTACCGAAGAAGCCCTTGTTATGAGAATGAATTCAATCCCGAGGAGTATCGCGGATAAAATCGGTAAACAGTTCAAGCAGAAAACAGGGAAAATTGATAGAGAGAGTCCTCCCAAAGCAGCGGAATGGCTTAAAACTCTATCAGACAAAGAATGGGATAAAGCAATACCTTCGAACACAAAGATGACAGGACAAGATTACAAGCAGATATGGAACAAATTTAATGGGATTGAATAGAATTTCTTGTACAGCATTTATTCTTAGAAAAGCTTAAGAAGTTCAGTCTTAACGTAGTTTCGAAAATAGGGACAGCGACCATTATTATCGACAGATTGAGTCGCTGTATGTAAACTTCTGACATACCACAAATATCAGGAACTGTTGCAACAGGTTTCCCTCATCATGTTACTCAGAGGGGAAATTATCAGTAGCGTGTTTTTGAAGACAAGGATGGTTTCATAAGCAGAATGGAGGGGCTGCTTGGGCGGCAACTGAAGGCTTTATCTCGCGGGAGGCCTCGTAAGAATCAATAAATGGCGCTGTCCCCACTAAATATATTAAAAAGTCTACGACAGACTCAAGAGCTATTTGGCAACACGAGCGCGGTCTGATGAAATTGCCCAGTTAAAACAGCATGCCGATCAAATGCGGAAGATAATTGTTGAGAATTACGGGTTGGACGATATATTGTGGGCAGCCCAGCATTTTGTTGATTGAGAAAGGATTAATGACACAACGGATTCGCAGTGTCTAGCCGTCTAATGATATGCTAGACGTAAAAACTAATGAATGAATTCTCGAAAACAAATTTTATGAAACTTTCAAATGAAGTCCTTCAATTTCAACTGAAAACCTTGTATCCACTCTCTATTAAAAATAATGCGGAAAGGATTAATCTCGTATTTCTAAATCACGATCGCAATTTTTCAACTTTTTTAACCATCAAATACTTAGTTGAGCACGAAAGAATCGTGGATATTTATACTCTTTCTCGCTCTATGTTTGAAAGTATAATATCTATGGGATTGCTTTCAAAAAATATAATATCGGATGACCTAGAACGGTACCAGAATTATCAATTTACAGAAATATATAAAACCTATATCCATTTAAGAAAACTCCGCCTAGAAATGGTAAGCGGTTTACCGCAGAAAGATGTCGGCCGTTTGGAACGGAAAAAAGACGAATATATAAATAAATTTGGAAAGAATTTAAGTACATGGACGGGAAAAAGTCTTGAAGAAAATGTAAAATTAATAGATCGAAACTTCCCTCCAACGTGTAATGAAAATCGATTTTATGAATATCTATATTGTCAAGTCTATCGTGAAGGCTCGCAATCTGCCCATGCTAGTTATGCAGGATTATCAAAGGGAGTGGAAATAGAAAAAATGAAGCTGCCAGGAGCTTTTATTGCACATAGTTTTAAGTCAAACGAGCCACATTTAATATTTTCATGTTTTCATAGTATAATAGTATTTCTAAGCTCTGTCAGGTTTCTTGGTAGTTTAACAAAAAACAAGCAAACGGAAAGCTATTTTGATAAAATAACTAAGTATATAATTTCTGAATCTTAGAAATGCCTAGCAATTAACTCCAGTGGACTGTGAAGCTACGCTTTCCAGCTGCTGAGTTCGAACGTTAGCACCTAATAAGGAGAGCAAAATCATGAAAGCATACGAATACATATTATCAAAACAAGTCCAATGGGCTTTAAATCAAAACCTTACGCTTATCGGGAGTAAAGGCGATCGAGGTAGACCTACCTATACTAAGCAACTTGAAGATAATTTATTTGAACCACTTTTACCAAAAACACGACAAGAATTTGAATCTGGTGATGGAGGTGAAACATTTGGTAGTTCTAATAGCCCTGCAAAAATGAATGCTGTCCATTCCTCATCTGCATTAAGCGTAAATATTTTTCAATACTGGCAAAAGATTAACCAAGTCCCCTCTATTGCTTCAGCATGTGGCCTATGTAATAAAAAAAATAAATATCCTGAAAGTATTTCATTTGAGCAAAGATATCCTATAAATGAGTCGTTTCAATTTCATCCCAATATCGATGTAATAATAAAGAATAGGAAAGGATCAAAATACAAATCATATGCAATTGAATGTAAATTTTCAGAAGCATATTCTACACAAGGACATAGCGGTCTTAAACAAAAATATATTGCTTTAAATGATATTTGGCAGGATATTCCAAATTTATATGAATTATCAATATCGATCAGTCCTGATGA